>JBAVWI010000158.1:0-10451 GCA_049697735.1 Solirubrobacteraceae bacterium | reverse complement strand
CGCCGATCAGGGTCCACTTGCGGCCGAACAGATCGCCGAGCTTGCCGCCCACGAGCAGAAGGCTGCCGAAGGCAAGCGCGTAGGCGGTGATGACCCACTGCCGGTTGTCGTTGGAGAAATGCAGCGCGCGCTGCGCTGACGGCAGCGCAATGTTCACGATGGTCGCGTCGAGTACGACCATCAGCTGGGCAATTCCGAGGAGGGCGAGGATGGCCCACCGATTGGGTTTGCGAGTTGCTCGGCTGGTGGTGCTCATCTGAATCCTTCCGGTTGCATTGATGACCAGCCTAGCATGCATGATCCATGTCGCAGGTATGAATTACTCTTCGGTTATCATCTCCGTCGTATGTACGATGCCTGAAATCGCGCTATACTGGTTCCGTTATGGGCTCCTCTGAGAATCGTCGTCGTGGTGCCAGCTCGATGTTCCTGTTGCCACGGCTGGCCAAGCAGGTGATGCGACGCAGCAGCCCCGAGCTACTGGGAATGGACCTGCGTCTCGTCATGGCTCTGAGCTTCGTGGGCGATCACGACGGGAGTCCCCAGCAGGAGCTCGTCGATGCCCTGTGCATGGACGCCAAGAACGTCGTCCTCCTCCTCAACGAACTGGAGGAGCGTGGACATCTCGTCCGGCGGCGCGATTCCGAAGATCGCCGTCGTCACCGCGTCCACATCACCCCCACGGGCCGTGACGCCCTGGAACAGGCAAAGCAGGCCATGCAGGGGGTCGAGAACCAGGTACTGCAGGGTCTGGACACCGAGGAGCGCGCCACGCTGCTGGAGCTACTCGCCCGCGCCCTGCGCGAGGTCGAGCGTCCCGCCGACGAGACGCACCCCCCGGCCCTGACGCCGGCCGCGCACTAGCCCGCTCCGCCATTGAGGCCTCCGGAGGATCACGCCTGAGCCGGAAAGCGGTGCCCATGGGCCCGTGTTGACAACGGCGCGCTGGTGTGATCTGCTGCGCCCCATCCTGTGAGAGTTGCTCTCACAGGATGAGAGGAGAGAGATGCATCAACTGTGGCTGTCCATCGGCTTTGGCTTCGTCACGGCATCGGTCATCGCGGTAGCTGCTGTCGGTCTGAGCCTGCAGTTCGGCATCACCAACTACATCAACTTCGCTTACGGCGACTTCATGGCCCTGGGCGCGTATCTCACCTGGGAGCTGAACGCCGGATTCCTCCACTGGAACATCTGGGTGGCGATGGTCGGGGGGTCACTGCTCGTGGGCGTGTTCGCCGTCGTCGTCAACCGGATCGTGCTCGATCCGTTCGCCCGACGATTCGACCGGGTCTTCTACGTGCTCATCGTCACGTTCGCCCTGTCGCTGATCATTCTCAGCCTGCTCAACTCGATCTGGGGCGCCAACGTCAGGCGCTTCAATATGGCCAGTGAGACCCCGATGCACATCGGGCCCTTCCTGCTCACTGTTGACCAGCTCATCGTGATCGCCATCGGGTTGGTCCTGATGGTGGCCATCCACCTCCTCCTCACGCGGACGCGGCTGGGAAAGTCGATGCGCGCCATGTCTGACAGCACCACGCTGGCCATGACCAGCGGGATCGACACCCGGCGGATCACCACGATCACCTGGTTTCTCACCGGCATCCTCGCCGGATTAGCGGGCAGCGTCCTCGGCATCACCGCGTCGAGCATCACACCCAGCTTCGGCGAGACGTTTCTGTTTGTCATCTTCGCGGCGGTGATCGTGGGGGGGGTCGGATCGGTCTATGGGGCGATTCTCGGCGCGCTGATGATCGGCCTAGTGACGGAGGTCTCCGCGGTGTTCATCAACGCCTCCTACAAGCTCGACACGGCGTTCGTCGTCCTCATTCTCGTTCTGCTCTTCAGGCCCAGCGGCCTGTTCGCCCGCGTGGGAAAGGTGTAGCCCATGGCACCGATCGTCTACTACGGCTTCACGCTGCTGTTCTTCTTTGCCGCCTACAGCGTGCTCGGCTGGGGGCTGAACCTGCAGTTCGGCGAGGCGGGGATCCTCAACTTCGCCTACATCGGCTTCGTGGCCATGGGTGCCTACATCACCGGTGTCACCTCGAGCGGTCCGCCGCTGGCTGGCTCGGGCCAGTCCTACGTCCTGGGGGCGACGCTGCCCTTCCCGCTCGGTCTGCTGGCCGGCGGCGTGGCCTCCTGCCTGCTGGCAATCGTGGTCGCGTTCATCGCCTTTAGGCGTCTGCGCAGCGACTACCTGGCCATGGTGCTCATCTCGATCTCGCTGGTCATGTACGACGTCATCAACAACTACGTGCCGCTGTTCGATGGGGCCGACGGCCTCAACTCGGTGCCGATGCCGATGGCTGGCATGTTCAATCTGGACGCGAACTCGTTCCTCGTCTTCTTCGCCATCCTTAGCGTGGCCATCGCTGCGTTTGCCTGGCTGCTCATGAGCCGCATCACACGCTCGCCGCTCGGGCGCACGCTGCGGGCGATTCGCGACGACCCCGATGTCGTGAGTGCGCTGGGTAAGAATGTTTTTCGCTACCAGCTCACGGCGATGCTGATCGGGGCTTTCTACGCCGGCATCGGCGGCGGCCTCATCGTCGAGTTCTCCTCGTCGTTCAACACGAGCGCCTGGCTGCCGGCCGAGACGTTCATCATCTTCGCCGCCCTGATCATCGGCGGCCTGGGCAACAACATCGGGGTGATGATGGGGGCGTTCGTCGTCCCGGTGCTGTTCACGCAGCTCCCGAAGTTCATCCCCGATATCCCCGGCCACCCCGGGCTGATCCTCAACCTCGAAGGGGCGGTGATCGGGATCCTGCTCATCGTGACGATGTGGTTTCGCCCCCAAGGCATCGTCCCGGAGCGCCCGCGCCGGCCTGACCGGTTCATGGCTACATTGGGCCCCCGAGCCGACCCGGCGCCACCGGGCGCGATCGACGCCCAAACCGCCGATGCGGGGACGGGCGCCCAGTCCACTCCAGCCGACGTGCAGGCGGGAGAATGAGCACGACCGCGATCACACCGACGCGAACCACCGCGGCCCTCGCCGGGCGCGATCTGCACAAGGCCTTCGGCGGTAATCGGGCCGTGAACGGGGCCGAAGTGGTCGTCTCGGAGGGCTCGATCACCGCTCTCATCGGACCTAATGGCGCCGGCAAGAGCACCGTCGTGAACCTGGTCTCCGGCCTTTTGGCGCCGGACGGCGGCCGTGTGGAGCTGGGCGGCGAAGACGTCACGGGTTGGCCGAGCCATCGCATCGCCCAGCGCGGCCTGATCCGCACCTTCCAGCTCTCGCGTGAGCTCCAAGGGCTCACCGTGCTCGAGAACCTGCTGGTCACGCCGCGTAACCAGAAGGGCGAATCGCTGGTCAACATCTTTCTGCGCCCGCGCTCGGTTCGGCGTGAGGAGCGAGTCAACGTCGAGCGGGCCACGAAGATCCTGCACGACTACGGTCTGTACCCCCTGCGCGGGAACTGGGCCCGGCAGCTCTCAGGAGGTCAGAAGCGCCTGCTCGAGCTGGCTCGAGCGGTGATGGCCGAGCCCAAGGTCCTCCTCCTTGACGAGCCCATGGCGGGCGTCAATCCGGCCCTCGTCGAGCAGATCGGTGAGCATATCCTCAAGCTGAAATCAGACGGCATCACGGTGCTGATGATCGAGCACAACCTCGGTGTCGTCGAGCGCATCTGCGACCACGTGATCGTCATGGCCGAGGGGCGCACGCTGGCCACCGGCCGTATGTCGGAGCTTCGCGAGAACCGCGAGGTCGTCCACGCCTACCTGGGAGGCGTCCTCGATGCCCGTCTTGACAGTTGAAGCCGTCACCGCGGGTTACTCCCGCGTGCCCATCATCCGTGACGTCAGTCTTTCTGCCGAGGCGGCCACGATCACGGCCATCCTCGGACCCAACGGCGCCGGCAAGTCCACCTTGGCCAAGGCGATGTGCGGTGTGCTCAAGCCGATGTCGGGCCGCGTCTGGGTCGGGGACACCGAGGTCTCAAAGCTCCCCGGTCATCAAATCCCCCGCCACGGGCTGGGCTACGTCCCGCAGAACGACAACGTGTTCAAGCGGATGACGGTGCGCGAGAACCTCGAGGTGGCCGGCTATGCGCGCCGCCAGCGAGACGACGCAAAGCTGGGCGAGGTCCTCGACGTCTTCCCTGATCTCAAGCAGGCCGAGCATAAGCAGGCCGGCCAGCTTTCGGGAGGCCAGCAGAACATGTTGGCCATGGCGCGCTCACTGATGATCGATCCCGTTGCGGTCATCCTCGATGAGCCGACCGCCGGCCTGTCGCCGGCCTATACGGGCGTGGTCTGGGAGCAGATTCAGCGCATCGCGGCCAGCGGGACCGCGGCCATTGTCGTCGAGCAGAACGTCGAACAGGCGCTGCACCATGCCGACAGCGTGTATGTACTGATCGCCGGTGCCAATCACGTTCACGGGCCCGCGGCCGAGGTTGCGCAGCTCAATCTCGGCTCGATCTTCCTCGGCCATACGGAGGCCGAGGCGACCACCAGCACCACACCGTAACCCCATCAGAGGAGAGAGAGGGCACACACATGGCACCGCAATGGTTCCACCCCCGCAGGGCCGTCGCGTTGCTGGCGGCGACCGTATCAATGATTGCACTGGCCGCCTGCGGCAGCAGCGGCAATCAAGTGACCATGGGCGAGATCTTCCCCTTCACCGGCTCCAAGGCGGAACTGTCGGGCTGGGGCGTGCACGGCGTCCAGGCCGCGATCCAGGACATCAACAAGGCCGGCGGGGTGATGGGTAAGAAGATCAAGGTCGTGTCCGCCGATGACGCGGCGGACTCGGTCGACGCGCTGCCCGCGCTGCGCAAGCTGCTGCTCTCCAAGCCGGTTGCGGTCATCGGGCCGTTCTCACCCACGATCCAGGCCGTCATCCATGACTTCCAGCCCAACAACGTCGCCGACTTCGCCCTTGGCGGCACCGCACAGCTGGACAACATGAATTACCCCTACGTGTTCCGCACTTTTTCCTCGGACTCGACCGAGGCGACGGCTATGGCCATTCACGCGATCCAGGCGGGCTACAAGACAGCGTCGCTGATCTTTGACAACTCGGCCAACTCTCAGGGGTTCGTCGCTCCGCTCGAGAAGGCCTTCACCAAGCTCGGCGGCAAGGTCCTGTCCAACCAGTCCATCGTCCCCGGCCAGAGCTCGTATCGCTCCGAGCTGGTCAAGGCGTTTGCCAACAAGCCCCAGATCGTCTTCGCGTCCTTTGACACCCAGACGGCGTCGACGCTGTGGTCCGATGCCCAGCAGCTCGGGTACCTGAACACCCCGTGGCTCGGTGACGACCTCATGGCCGGTGCCGCCTACGCAAAGTCTTTCGGACCACAGGCGAAGTCCGACCTGTTCGCGGCATTGCCCGCGCCGCCCACCGGTCCGGCCTATGCGCATTTCCTCAGCGCCTACACCAGCGCCTACCCGAAGGCGACGCCGCTGCCGTCGACCTACAACATCTACGACTCGGTGGTGATCGCCGCGCTGGCCATGGACAAGGCCAAGAGCACGGATCCCAAGGTGTGGACGAAGGACATCGCATCCGTGGCCAGTCCTCCCGGCACCGTCTGCACCGACTACGCCGGCTGCGCGAAGCTGATCAAGGCCGGCACGGAGATCAACTACGAGGGCGCCGGAGGATCTGACGACTTCAACGTTCACCACAACGTGTTCAGCGGGTTCTCCATCATCGGGTTCAACGGCTCGCCCAACGGCAAGCAGATCGCCTACGTCCCCGCCTCGGCGATCTCCAAGATCACCGGCGGGTAGGGCGTGACGGAGCCTATGAGGTCGACCGCTGACCAGCCGCGTCCCGGTGGGGAGCGGTCGACCTCGGAGGCTGCCGGCTCCGTCCCGCACCCCGGCGGTCTTCTCGCCGGGGTGCGGGTGCTGGATCTGACCACAGTTCTCGCCGGCCCCTATGCCGGCTACCAGCTCAGCCTCCTTGGCGCCGACGTGATCAAGGTCGAGCGCCCTGATGGCGGTGACGTCTCCCGCCAGCTGGGTTCGTCCCCCGAGCTGGAGGAACTCCAGATGGGGCCGTCGTTTCTGGCCCAGAACGCGGGCAAGCGCTCGATCACCGTCGATCTCAAGACGGCCGGCGGCCGACGGGTGATGGAGCGACTCATCGCCGGTGGTGATGTCCTGCTGGAGAACATGCGCCCGGGGGTACTCGCGAGGCTTGGCTTCTCCTGGGAGCGGATGCATGAGATCAACCCGCGCCTGGTCTACTGCGCGCTCAGTGGCTTCGGGGCACAGGGACCGATCTCTGACCGCCCCGCCTATGACCAGATCGTCCAGGGGCTGTCAGGAATGTGCGACGTGACTGGCTATCCCGACAGCGAGGGCGTGCGTGTGGGCTTTCCGGTCTGCGACACGATGGGGGGCATGGCCGCCGCCATGGCCGTGTGTGCGGGGCTGATCGGACGCGAGCGCACTGGGCAGGGGTCGATGCTCGACGTCTCGATGCTTGATACCGCCCTGACCGGCATGGGTTGGGTCGTCTCTGACTACCTGATCGGCGGCCGCTGGCCCGATCGAGCCGGAAACGAGAATGCAACGTCCGCGCCATCGGGAACGTTTCGTAGCGGAGACGGTGAGCTCGTCATCGCCGCTAACACCGACGCCCAGTTCCACAGCATCTGTGATGCGCTGGATCGGCGCGAGCTGCTCGAGGACGCCCGGTTTGGCACCCGCGAGCTGCGCCGGCTCAATCGAGTCGCGCTGCGCAGCGAGCTCGAGCGCACCCTCATCACCGCCCCAGCAACCGAGTGGGAGGCCCTGCTCGCCCGCGTCGGGGTCCCCGCCGGTCGTGTGCTCAGCGTTCCCGACGCCCTCGGGCAGGAGCAGGTGGAGGCCCGCGGTCTCCTCCATGAAGTCGAGGTGCGCGGGAGTGCCGAGCCCCGGTCAGTGCAGATCCTCGGCGGCAGCGTCCACGTCGATGGAGCCTCGCCCCGTCCATCGTGCGCCCCGCCCCGCCTCGGCGAACACACCGACGCTGTCCTCGATGGCCTCGGCTATTCCGCCGAAGAGATCACCGCTCTGCGCGCCGAAGGCGCGGTATGACCACCACGCCGCCCGCACATTCAGACGCAGCTGACCCGAGCGCCACCTCCCATTGGTCGACGGCGATCATCGAGACCGCGCCGGGCACGATCCGCTTGCGCGGCTACCCGATCGACGAGGTCATCAACGGGCTCAGCTACGCGGCCACGGTCTGGCTCATGGTACGCGGCGAGATTCCCCGCCCATGGCAGGAGCGACTGCTCGACGCGGCTCTGGTCGCCGCGGTCGACCATGGTCCTCAGGCGCCGTCAATCGCCGCTGCGCGGATGGCGGCCACCTGCGGGGTGGGGCTGAGCCAGGCGATCGCCACCGGCGTGAACATGCTCGGTGACGTGCACGGCGGAGCCGGGGAGGCGTGCATGCGCATGTTCGCGAGCCTGCTCGCGCAGCATCCCGATCCCCGTGCGCACGCGCCCGAGGTCGTCGCTGCATTTGCTCGCTACCGGTCCAGGGTGGGATACGTACCCGGCTTCGGTCACCGAATGCACGCCCATGATCCGCGCCGCGATCCGCTGATGGATCTCGTGCAGCGGGCCGAGGAGGCGGGCGCCGTTTCCGGCGACTACCGGCGGACCGCCGAGATCATCGAGCGCGAGTTCGGCCGCAACGTAGGCAAGCCGGTGCCGATGAACATCGACGGCGCGACGGCGGTCATCTACAGCGAGCTCGGCTTCGCACCGGAGCTTGGCAAGGGACTATTCGCGCTGTCGCGGTCAGTCGGGCTACTTGCCCATGCTTATGAGCAGAGCCAAGAGGGCGTGCGGATCAAGGGCCCGCTGCCGCCCGGCATTGGCGCGCGTTACACGGGCCCGAGCCGTCGAAGCATGCGAGTCTCCGATCGCACGAGGGGTCAGGCGTGAGCGATCGTCTCACTGCCGGCTCGCGGATGCTCGGATACGCTCGGGTGAGCTCGAAGGACGCCTCGTTGCGCCCCGGTCCATGACCGACACTGCACAGCCGGCCAAGACCATGCGTTCCCTCGAGCGGGCGCTCGAGGTGCTCGAGGTACTGGAGCGCAGCCGCAAGCCGCTTCGGCTCACCGACGTTGCCCGCGAAGTTGGTCTGCATATCGCCACGGCACAGCGGATCCTCTCCGTCCTGGAGCGCTAC
The DNA here is from genome assembly GCA_049697735.1 of Solirubrobacteraceae bacterium. Classification (GTDB taxonomy): domain Bacteria; phylum Actinomycetota; class Thermoleophilia; order Solirubrobacterales; family Solirubrobacteraceae; genus Palsa-465. The sequence continues at coordinate 2,294 of JBAVWI010000158.1, read as the reverse complement.
GGATACGTCGCCCATGAGCGGGGAGGCTTCACCATCGGGGTCACCCCGCTGGCCAACGCCCATGCCTACCTGGTTACGAGCTCGCTACCTCAGGTCGCCGGGCCCGTCCTGCGCGAGCTGGCCGAAGCGACTGGGCTGACCGCCTCGATCTCGGTGCGGGTCGATCTCAAGCGAGTGCTCATCGCCCGCATCGACGGAGCTGTCCCGCTGCGCTACCAGCTGCCGGTCGGACAGCGCCTGCCCATCCATCTCGGCGCCGGTCGCGCAGTCGCGGCCCTGCTCAACGAGGAGGAGCTACAGCAGCTCATCACGGAGGTTGTGCCCTTCCGGCTCGGAAATGGCAAGCGCGTCGACGAGGCCCAGTTCCGGCGCTCGCTCGAGCAGGTGCGGAGGCACGGCTACGCCAAGAGCGAGAGTGAGCGAGTGCCGGGGGCGGCCTCGCTAGGCATGGCGATTCTCGATTCCGAGAACGAGCTGATCGCGATGCTGCAGATCGGCGGCCACGTCGAGCACGTCGACCCGGCCCAGACCGGGCGCTACGTCGACGAGCTCGGTCGCGCGGCCCTGACTATCAAACACATGCTGGCCTAGACAAAGGAAATGATGCTTGAGATCGTCGATGTTGCACCGCGGGATGGACTGCAGAATGCGCCCCGGTCCTTTGCGCCCGCGGTACGGGCGGAACTCTGCGAGCGTCTCTTTGCCGCCGGCGTGCGCCGCATAGAGGCGGTCAGCTTCGTCAACTCAGAACGGGTGCCCCAGATGGCCGGCGCTGAGGAGGTCATCGCGGCGCTCTCCGATCCCGTGCTGGCCGTGGCCGAGGGTCTGGTCCTCAACGAGCGAGGCCTGGAGCGCTTGCTGGCCGCGGATCTGCGCCGGGCGCGGATCGCCTTTGGTGTGTCAGAGCCGTTCAATCAACGCAACGCCGGGGTGTCCGCGGCGGAGGGCCTGCAGGCAACGGTCCGCATGATCGAACAGGCCCACGACGCCGGCATCTGGGCCGGTGCGTGCCTGGCCACCGCTCTGGGTTGCCCGTTTGCCGGCGAGGTGGCGCCAGAGGTGGCGCTCGAGGCGGGACGGCGAGTGGCCGAGGCGGGCGCCGATGAGGTCGTCTTTGCCGACACGATCGGCGTCGCGGGACCTCGTGACGTCCGAGCGCTGGTCGAACCGGCGATGCAGTGGGGGGTCCCGATCGGAATCCATCTCCATAACACGCGCAATACCGGATATGCCAACGCTCTCGCTGCCGTTGAGGCAGGCGCGTCGGTCGTCGATGCCGCCGTGGGTGGCCTCGGGGGATGCCCGTTCGCCCCCGGGGCAACGGGCAACATCGCCACCGAGGATCTCGTCTACCTCCTCGATCGCGATGGGATCGAGCATACGGCCAAGCTCCAAGCGCTGTTGGAGGTGGCGCGATGGCTGGCCGACGTCACCGAATTCGAGCTGCCGGGGCAGCTTCATCGAGTTCCCGCGTTTCCGCCGCCGGCGGCCGAGCCGGCGGGTGCCACCTCGCGCTGACGCACGAGCTACGGCCATCGCCGATCAGATGGCCGGACGGGATCTCGGCTTCCTCAACCCCGCCTTGTCGATCCGGCGACGTACAAAGCGGACTTCTCACGGGCTGCAACCAGACCTCGAGCATCCCCGGCTACTGCGCGTCATCCGGCTGGGATGCCGTCACCGGTCTCGGGACGCCGAACGCGGCGACTTTAATCCCCGATCTGATCGCTGCCACTCCCTAGACGTTCTCAGGGCACGCGGCCGGGCGTCATCGCCCGGTCGCGCTCCCCGGGGGGAAGGCCTCAACCCGCCGTACGGGGATGTCCTCCTGGCCGAACACAGCCCGGACCTCGATCCGGCCCCCGAGCGCGCCGACGTAATGCGCCAAGGCCGAGAGATAGAGATCCTCGCGCCGCTCCTCAACTGACATCCGCTCGTCGACCGCATCGAGGGCCGCGAGCACCGTTTCGTGGCTGACGTCGCGGCGGTAGAGCGCTTGCGCGATCGTCTCCTCGTCCTCCATCACGCGGCGGTAGATCTCGGCCCGCATGTCGTTCACCGGCTCCTGCCGGTCGACGTCCGGGGGGCGGTCGTTGGCTCAGACAACGAGGCTCCTTTCCGATGCGGCGCTCGTGATCGGCGTAAAGACGTTCGGCGAGCTTGATCTTCCTCGGGTACCACCGGTTCCACTCGCCCGACTTGTCGCCTCCGACGAGCATGACAGGGTTGCGGTTGGAGTCGAACGCGAACAGAACCCGCACGCCGCGATCGACCCGTACCTCCTTGAGCTTGTG
>JBAVWI010000157.1:0-7627 GCA_049697735.1 Solirubrobacteraceae bacterium | reverse complement strand
CACCTTCGCCGTTCGCGCCCGTACCGCCGGCCTCGAGATCGACCGCGGTGAGCTGGCGCCGCCCGTGACCACGATCAGCACCGACCCCGCCACCCTGACCGGTCTGCTCTGGCACGGCGAGACGCTCGAGGCGGCGCTGGCCGAGGGGCGGATCGAGATCGACGGGCCACGCTGCGAGGTCGTCTATTTCCTGACCCTGTTCGGTGGCGGGACGCCGCCGCGGGGTGGTGGGGAATAAGCTCTGGCACCGCGATGACGTACACGACCATCGAGGGACGGCAGAAGGTCCTGACCGACCTGGGCATCGCGATTGAGCAGATCGCAGTTGCGCTGGCGGCGCTCGAAGCGGCTTACGAGGCACTTGACGAGATCTCCGCCGATGCGCTCGAGGAGCGGTTGTTTCGCCCCGCCCAACTCGCCTACGGCCGCGCCAAGCGCACCCACAGCGAGTTTGCCACCCGGTCGGGTCTGCCCGGTCGCAGCTTTGACACCCCGACCTCGGGCCCGCAGTCGCAATCGGCGCAGACACTGATCGACCGGGCCGCGTTTGCCGCCGCGCAGGCGGATCAGACAATTTTCGGCCTCCAGGACTCGATGCTCCCCGTGGAAGTCGGCGACCCAGAGCTGCGCGCCGGTCTCTCCTCGGCCCGGGAGGCGCTGGCGGCGATCCCGCTCGGGGCTCGCGAGATCGTGCGCACGGTTGGCCGCTAGAGCGAGGTTCTCCCTCGCGCTGTTCGCCGCGCTGGCGGCGATGGCGGCCGCAACCGGGGTGGCGGGCGCCAAGCTGGTCGCCCATGGCAGCGCCGCCCAGGTCTACGCCACGGGCCTGAAGGGCGGGCAGCCGGTCAGCTTGCTGGACGCCGGCGGCAAGGTCACCGCCACGCGGCGGGCGGACTCGCTCGGAGGCGTGCTGTTCCGGCTCGTCACCCCGGGACGCGGCTACCGGGTGCGCCAGGGCGCGACCCGTTCCGGAGCCCTGACGGTGTTCAGCACTCGCCCCGCGCCCCTCAGCACCAAGGGCTACGGGCAGAAGCTCGTCAGCTCGGGATACGGCTATCTGAGCACGCGGGACGGGACCAAGCTCGCCTTCGACATTCACCTCCCGGCCGGCCCCGGCCCCTACCCGACGCTGGTCGAGTACTCAGGCTACGGCTACGCCGACCCCGTGCACGGACCCGACAAGGGAATCGGTCAGGTGGCCAACATCCTCGGCTTCGCGGTCGTCGACGTCAACATGCGCGGCACCGGCTGCTCGGGCGGTGCCTTTGACTACTTCGAGCCGCTCCAGAACCTGGACGGCTACGACGTGATCGAAACCGTGGCCCACCAGCCCTGGGTCCTGCACCACAAGGTGGGCATGATGGGCATCTCCTACGGGGCGATCAGCCAGCTCTTCGTGGGCGCCACCAACCCGCCTCACCTGGCGGCGATCGCACCCCTATCGGTGATCGACAACACCGCCACGACGCTGTACCCGGGGGGCGTCCTCAACACCGGCTTCGCGCTCGCCTGGGGCCAGGAGCGAGTCCACGACGCGCGGCCCGCCTCCGCCGGCGGCGGCCAGCCGTGGGCGCTGGCCCGCGTGCAGGGCGGTGACCTGACGTGCAAAGACAACCAGGTGCTGCACGGCGAGGCGGCCAACGTGATCGCCACGATACGCGCCAACTCACACTACGTCCCCGCGGTGGCCGACCCGCTGGCACCGATCACCTTCGTCAACAAGATCCACGTCCCGGTCTACCTGGCCTGCCAGTGGACCGACGAGCAGACCGGCGGCCACTGCCCCGACCTCGCCTCGCACTTCACCGGCACGCGGCGCAGGTGGTTCACTTTCGCCAACGGCAACCACATCGACTCGCTCGACCCGGCCACGTTTAACCGCTGGTATGACTTTCTCAAGCTCTACGTCGCCCGCCAGGCACCCCACCTCAGCCCCTCCGCGAAGGCGCTCGCGCCGACGATCTACCAGGCCGCGATGGGTATCAACGGCGTGACCTTGCCGCCCGACCCGATCCAGCAGCAGCCCACCTATGCGGCCGCGCTGAGCGCTTTCCAGCGTCTGGCTCCGGTCCGGGTGCTGTTCGACAACGGGGCGGGAAGTTCGCAGCCCGGCTATCCCTACGCCGGCTTCGAGCGCTCATTCGGGGGTTTCCCGATCCCGGGTACCCAGGCCCGCTCGTGGTACCTGGGCAGCTCCGGCACGCTGAGGACGGCACCCGGCAAGCGCGGCGGCGCTGACCGCCTGCGCTGGGACAAACACGCTTTGCCGGCCACCGACTTCACCGGCTCAGACGGCGGCAGCCCCGGCGGCCTGTGGACCGCCAGCCCGGTCTACAACTGGCTGCCCAGCCCGCCCGGCACGGCGGCCGCGTATCTGGGTGCGCCGCTCGCCGCCGATACGACGGTGATCGGCGCGGGCGCCGCGCAGCTCTGGATCAAGGCGTCACAGCCGAGCGTGGACCTCCAGGTCACCCTCACCGAGGTCCGTCCCGACGGCAAGGAAACCTATGTGCAGAGCGGCTGGCTGCGCACCGACGAGCGCAAGCTCGACCCGGCCAAGAGCACCCTGCTCGCGCCCGTGCTCAGCCTCCGGGCCGCCGACGTGGCGCCGCTGGCGCCGGGCCGCTTCACCGAGGTCACCGTGCCCCTGTACTACGAGGGTCACGTCTACCGCAAGGGCTCGCGGATCCGCCTCACAGTCTCGGCGCCCGGCGGCAACCAGCCCGTGTGGGCGTTTGCCGACACCCGCCCGGCCGGCTCGGCCACGGTCACCATCGCCCACTCTGCCCGCTACCGGGCGCGGGTGATCCTTCCCGTCGTGCCCGGCGTTCGCGCGCCGACGAGCCTGCCGCCGTGTCCGGGGCTGCGCGGCGAGCCCTGCCGCCCCTACGCGCCCTACGTCAACACCGCGGTTCGCCTCGGGGGTTAGACGCGTCCCGCCCTCGGGTAGTGCGAGCCCGATGCGCCTTGGCGAAACTTCGCCCCCAAACTCGGCGTCGGCCGAGATCACGATCACCGTCAACGGCGAGGTCCGGAGCCTGACCGTCGACACGCGGACGACCGTGCTCGACCTCCTGCGCGAACGCCTCGGCCTCACGGGATCCAAGAAGGGTTGCGATCACGGGCAATGTGGTGCCTGCACGGTGCTGCTCGAAGGCCGGCGGGTCAACTCCTGCCTGATGCTCGCCGTCGCCCATGACGGCGCCTCGCTGGTCACGGTAGAGGGGCTCGCCACCAGCGACGAGCTGTCGGTATTGCAGCAGTCGTTCATCGACCATGACGCCTTTCAGTGCGGTTACTGCACACCCGGCCAGCTGTGCTCAGCGCTGGGGATGATCCAGGAGGTGCGCGACGGCTGGCCGAGCGCGGTCAGCGCTGCCGCCGGCGAGCCGGCCTCGCTAAGCCCGGCCGAGATCCGCGAGCGGATGAGCGGCAACCTGTGCCGTTGCGGTGCCTACGCCAACATCGTGCCCGCGATTCAGGACGCCGCCGGTTGAGACCGTTTGCCTACGCTCGTCCCGACGACCCCGCGGAGGCGGTAGCCGCCCTGCGCGAGGGTGAGGAGAGATCAGCGCGCTTTCTGGGTGGCGGCACGAACCTCGTGGACCTGATGAAGCTCGGGGTGGAGCGCCCCGAGATGCTTGTTGACGTAACCCATCTCGGCCTCGATGAGATTGCCGAAACCGACGCCGGCGGTCTGAGCGTCGGCGCTGCGGTGACCAACAGCGCGCTGGCCGCCGACACCCGTGTGCGCGAGCGCTATCCGGTGCTCTCGCAAGCGCTGGTCAACGGAGCCTCGGGTCAGCTGCGCAACCTGGCCACGGTGGCGGGAAATCTCCTCCAGCGCACGCGGTGTGTCTACTTCCAGGATGTGAGCAAGCCCTGCAACAAGCGCCATCCGGGCAGCGGCTGCCCAGCTCGCGAGGGCGAGCACCGCAACCTCGCCGTGCTCGGCCACTCGGCCCACTGCATCGCCACGCATCCATCCGACATGGCCGTGGCCTTGACTGCGCTCGACACCCAGGTTCACGTCCTCGGTGTGGACGGCCCGCGCTCGCTGGTGCTCAGCGACCTCTACCGGCTGCCCGGCGAGCATCCCGAGCGGGAGACGACCCTGGCCGCCGGAGAGCTGATCACCGCGATTGAGCTCGCGCCGCTGGCCGCGGCGTCGAACTCCCGCTATGTCAAGGTCCGCGAGCGCCGCTCGTACGCATTCGCGCTGGTCTCTGTGGCCGCCGCGCTGGAGCTGACGGCTGACGGCACGATCGCGCAGGTCAGGCTCGCCCTCGGTGGCGTCGCGCCGGTCCCGTGGCGGGCGGTCCGGGCGCAGGACGCCCTGCGCGGTGCCCGCCCCGACGCCGAGGCATTCCGGGCGGCGCTGGACGCCGAGCTCGAGGCGGCTGAGCCGCTGGCCGAGAACGCCTACAAGGTCACCCTGGTTCGAGACACGGCGGTTCGAGCCCTGCTGGACCTGAGCGAGGCGGCGTGAGCACGACCGCGGCGCCGCAGCTGCGCCCCCGCACTCGCGTCGAGGGTCGGGAGAAGGTGACCGGCGCGGCCCGCTATGCCTACGAGCACGAGCCAGAGGGCGCCCTCTACGCCGCTCTCGTCCCCGCGACCGAAGCCCGGGGGAAAGTGACAGCGGTTGACGCCGGCCGTGGCCTGGCCGTCGATGGCGTCCAGGCGGTGCTGTGGGCGGGCAACGCGCCGCGCCTGGCCAAGGCCGAGGGCGAGCTGGCGGTCCTCCAATCCCACCGGGTCGCCTATCGCGGCCAGATCGTTGCCATCGTGGTCGCCGACAGCCTAGAGCTCGCCCGCGAGGCCGCCGGCCAGTTGGACGTCGACTACGCCGTCGAGCCTCACGACGTCGTCCTCAGCGATTCTCACCCCGGCCTGTACAAGCCCGACAAGGTCAACCCCACCTTCCCCACCGACAGCGATCAGGGGGACTTCGACACCGCTTTTGCCAGCGCCGAGGTCACCGTCGATCACCTCTATCGGACGCCGGCGGAACACAACAACCCGATGGAGCCCCACGCGACCGTGGCCATCTGGCAGGGGGACGGCGTCACGCTGTATGACTCCAATCAAGGATCGACCACGGCCGCCCGCGCCGTGGCCCAGGCGTTCGGCCTCGAGGTCGAGCACGTTCACGTGATCGCTCCCCACGTGGGGGGCGGCTTTGGCTCCAAGGGCACACCGCGGCCGTCAGTCATCGCCGCCGTTCTGGCAGCGCAGGCGGTCGGCCGGCCCGTGAAGCTCGCGGTGACCCGCCAGGAGATGTTCACCCTGACCGGCTATCGGACCCCCACCATCCAACGGCTGCGCCTCGGCGCCGACGGCGAGGGTCATCTCGTGGCGATCTGCCACGAGGTCTTTGAACAGAGCTCGACCGTGCAGGAGTTCGCCGAGCAGACCGCGGTGGGGACGAGGATGATGTACGCCTCGCCCAGCATTCGCACGGCGCATCGCCTCGTGCGCCTCGACCTGCCGACACCGTCCTGGATGCGAGCGCCCGGCGAGTGCCCGGGCTTCTACGCGCTCGAGTCGGCGCTCGACGAGCTTGCCGTCGCCTCCGGGATCGACCCTGTTTCGCTGCGGATCAGCAACGAACCCAGAGTCGATCCCGAGAGCGGCCGCGAGTTCTCCAGCCGCGGCCTGGTCGCCTGCCTGCGCGAGGGGGCCGAGCGGTTCGGCTGGGCCCAGCGCGATCCGACCCCGGGGGCACGGCGTGAGGGTCCGTGGCTCTACGGGACCGGCGTCGCCTCCGCGACCTATCCCGCGCGACGCCGGCCTTCGCAGGCGATCGCCCGCACGCTGCCCGACGGCCGCTTCGAGGTCGCGATCGCCGCCGCCGACATCGGCACCGGCGCGCGAACCGCGCTCACCCAGATCGCGGCCGAGGCACTCGGGGTTGAGTTTGAGGCCGTCACCATGCTGATCGGCGATTCCACCCTCCCGCCCGCGATGCTGGCCGGTGGCTCGATGGGTACGACGTCCTGGGGGACGGCGGTGATTGGGGCCTGTCGGCGCCTGCGGGAACTCATCTCCCATGGCGTGCCGGACGACGGCGCGGAGGCCCATTTCGACACCGAGGCCGAGATCGAGGCCCAGGAGCCCCTCTCCCGCCACTCCTTTGGTGCCCACTTCGTCGAGGTGCGAGCCAACGTCTACACCCGGGAAGTCCAGGTCGCTCGGGCCCTCGGCGTGTTCGCGGCCGGGCGAATCATCAACCCGCTCACGGCACGCTCGCAGATGATCGGCGGCATGACGATGGGGATCGGCATGGCCCTCCACGAAGAGAGCGTGCTCGACCCGCGCTTCGGCGACTACGTCAACCACGATCTCGCCGGGTACCACGTTCCCACCTGCGCCGACATCGAAGATCTCGAGGTCATCTTTATGCCTGAGGAGGATCCGCGGGTGAATCCCCTCGGCGCCAAGGGGGTTGGTGAGCTCGGAATCGTGGGTGCCGCGGCCGCGGTGGCCAACGCCGTCCACCACGCCACCGGGCTGCGCATCCGTGAGTTGCCGATCGTCCCGGCTCGGGTCATCGCCGCGCAAGCGAGTACGATCGATGCCTAGGCATGGCCATCGACGCCCCCATTGTGGACGCGCCTCCGGCCTCGGATAACCAGGACGCTCCGGCGACGGGCGCTGCCCCGGTAGCCGAGTCGAGCGCTGACGTACGCCCGGTTTCGATGCCGCTGGTCGACCGGCTGGCCAGCGCGGTGGTCACCGGCGCGCCGCCGATCCTCGTCCTGCTCGGCATGTGGCTGGGCTGGAATCACGGTCTGCTCGTGTGGCAGGACCTGCTCGTGCTGGCCATCTTCTACGTGGTGATCGGTTCCGGAGTCACTGTCGGTTTTCACCGCCTGCTCACCCACCGCAGCTTCAAGTGCAGCCGGCCGCTCCGGGCGGCGTTCGCCATCGTTGGCTCGGCCGCCGCCGAGGGGCCGGTCATCGACTGGGTGGCCACGCACCGCAAGCACCATCAGTTCTCCGACGAGGCCGGCGACCCGCACAGCCCCCATCTCGACCATCGCCATGGCTGGCGCGGTGAGCTCTGGGGTTTCGTGCACGCGCACATCGGCTGGGTGTTCTCCGACATGGAGGTCGCCGACGAGCGCCGCTACGCCAAGGATCTGCTCGCCGACCCGTGGATCCGTTTCATTGACAAGACCTTCATCCTCTGGGTTGTCGCCGGCCTGGCCGCCGCCTTCGGACTCGGCGTGGCGCTGACCGGGACCGTGACCGGTGGGCTGACCGCGCTGCTCTGGGGTGGTGCTGCCCGCATCTTCTTCGTGCACCATGCGACCTTCAGCATCAACTCGGTCTGCCACTACTTCGGCCGCCACGAGTACGACACCGGCGATGAGTCGCGCAACGTGTTCTGGCTGGCGATCCCGACCTGGGGCGAGGCGTGGCACAACAACCACCATGCCTTCCCGACCTCCTATCGGCACGGATTACGCCGCTGGCAGCTCGACCCCTCGGCGGGGATCATACGCCTGCTCGAGATGGCCGGGCTGGCCTGGGACGTGGTCCGGGTCGACCCCGCGCGCAAGGCGCGCAAAGCCGCCGCTGCTCCGGCGTCCTGACCGAGGCCCGTGGCTCTAGGCAACAC
>JBAVWI010000156.1:0-19797 GCA_049697735.1 Solirubrobacteraceae bacterium | reverse complement strand
GGCCGCGGGCGGGGTCGCCAGTGCGGCGGTGGGGATCGCCGGGGATGCGTGCCGGGGGATCATCGGCCGGCGCGGCGGTCCGATCCCGAGCCCGGCTCTCCTTCAAAGCCACATGTTCGCGACGGGCGGCGGCAAGGTCGGTGTCCGGGGCCTCCTCGGCGAGCAGACTGGCCTCTAGGTAGACCCTGAGGACGCGCAGCTCGCGCTCGGTGGCGCGCCGAGCGCGCCTCGAGCGCATATCGCGGAAGCCGAAGCTGTCCCAGGCCTTGGCGAAAGCGATCAGGTCGGTGCGTCCACCGGCGCGGTGGGCAGCGAGCATCGGGCAGATACCGTCGCCGGTCGTGTAGGCGCCGACGATGATCTCGTTGGCGTCCATCCCCTTCAGCATGGCGATCCGGGTCCGCCGCGGTAGGCATTCCACGACCAGGCGAAGGTCTTGGCTGGTCGCTCGGCGCTTGGTTCCCATAGGGTTCGCCGCCTGGCGGCGGCGGCCCGGGCAACTCTAGTCACGCCCGTCGGAGCCGACAAGCCATTTCCTCGCCGTGAAAGGAACTTTGCAATGAAACTGGGAGTCAACCTCGGCTACTGGGGCCTGGGCATCGGTCCGCAGGAGCAGCTGCAGATCGTTCAGGAGGCCGAGCGGCTCGGGTACGAATCGGTGTGGGCAGCCGAGGCCTATGGGTCTGACGCGGCCACGGTACTCGCCTGGCTGGCCGCTGGAACGTCGAAGATCAAGCTCGGCTCGGCGATCTTCCAGATGCCTGGACGGACACCCGCCCTGACCGCAATGACGGCAGCCACCATCGACGAGCTCTCCGGAGGGCGGATGATCCTCGGCATCGGCTCCTCGGGCCCTCAGGTCGCCGAGGGCTGGCACGGCCAGCGCTTCGCCCACCAGCTGCAGCGCACTCGCGAGTACGTTGCCGTCGTGCGCAAGGCCCTGAACCGGGAGCGCCTCGAGTTCAAGGGCGAGACACTCGAGTTGCCCTTGCCCGACGGCCCCGGCAAGGCGCTGAAGCTGATGATCGCTCCTGTGCAGGAGCGCATCCCGATCTACCTGGCTGCCATCGGCCCCAAGAACACCGCCCTGGCCGGCGAGATTGCCGACGGCTGGATTCCGACCTTCTTCTCTCCCGAGCACGTGGCCGACTTCCGCGCGCTGCTCGAGGAGGGCGCAGCTCGTTCAGGCCGCTCGCTGGACGGCTTCGATATCGCCCCCACCGTCCAGTCCTACGTGTCCGAAGATCGCGAGCTGGCCCGCAACCTGATGCGCCCCGTGCTCGCCCTCTACATCGGCGGCATGGGGTCGCGCAAGCAGAACTTCTACAACAACCTCGTCCAGCGCTACGGCTTCGAGGATGCTGCGGCGGAGATCCAGGATCTCTACCTGGACGGGAAGAAGACCGAGGCCGGCGATGCGATCCCTGACGAGCTGATCGACATGGTGGCTCTATGCGGCCCCCGCGACGTGGTCCGCGATCGGCTCGCCGCCTTCCGTGACGCCGGCGTGGGCACGCTGATGGTCAGCCCGATGGCCTTCACGGCGGAGGACCGGACCGCGCAGCTACAGGCCGTGGCCGAGCTCGCGACGGCTTGAGCATCTCGCCGAGCCTGCGCTTCTTCCTCGGCGCCTTCGGCCAGCCGGGCCACGCCTTTCCGATGCTCGCCCTCGGCCGCGAGCTGGTGTCCCGGGGCCACGAGGTGACCTACGAGACCTGGTCGCGCTGGCGAGAGCCCGTCGAGGCAGCCGGGATGCGCTTCCTGGCCGCGCCCGAGTACCCCGTGTTCCCGACTCAGGAGCAACCGCTGTCGCCCTACGAGGCGATCGTCCGGGCCACCGGGCACACCCGGCCGTCGGTCATCGCGGCAGCACCTGACGTCGTCATTCACGACATCCTCACCCTTGCCCCCGCGCTGGCCGGTGAGCTCGAGGGAATCCCGGTGGCCACTCTCATTCCCCACGTCTACCCGGTCGGGGCGCCGGGCTTTCCCCCCTATGCCTTCGGTGCCCGGCTCCCCCGGACGGCGGCGGGACGGGCCCTGTGGCGCTGCTTCGACAAGCCGGTCGAGAAGGGCCTGCGCCAGGGGCGCTCAGAGCTCAATCACGCGCGCGGTCGGCTCGGCCTGGACCCGGTGACCCGCTTCCACGGCGGCCTCAGCCCGCAGCTGTGCCTGGTCGGCACGTTTGCCGAGCTGGAGTATCCGCGGGAGTGGCCCGATCATGTGCACGTCGTCGGCCCCCTGATCTGGGAGCCGCCCTACGAGCCCGTCGAGCCTCCCCCGGGCGACGACCCCCTCGTCCTGGTGGCCCCCTCGACCGCCCAGGATCCCGACCACCGCCTGCTGCGCGCCGCACTGGCCGGGTTGGGCAAGGATCCGATCCGGGTCCTGGCGACCTGGAACCGCCGCCCTCTCCCCGGCCCGGCAGCCGTCCCCGCCAACACCCGGCTGGTCGAGTGGATCTCCTACGCGCAGACGATGCCGGGTTGCGCGCTGGTCATCTGCCACGCCGGCCACGGGACCCTGGTGCGCGCGCTGGCCTCCGGCGCGATGGTGCTGGCGGTACCCCACGCCGGGGACATGGCAGAGAATGCCGCCCGGGCCGACTGGGCGGGAGTGGGCGTACGACTGCCCTGGCCGCTGCTCGGTCCGCGCACGCTGCGCCTGGCCGTCCGGCGAGCCCTGGAAAGCCCCGAGCGCGCCGCCGCCGCCCGCCGCCTCGGCGAATCCAGCCCAGTTGACGCCGGCCCGGCACGGGCGGCTGACCTGGTCGAACAGCTGGCGCTCAGGCCATCGACCCGCGGCGCCTGACGAAGGCGATCAGCGCAGGGTCTTCGCTGGCCAGGGCATCAACCGGCTCGCCCGAGCAAGTGCACAGCTCCACGACCACCCGGTCCGGGCTCAACTCGGCGATGCGCCAGATCGCGCCGTTCTCCTCCCAGCGCTCGAGTGCCTCGATCGTGATCGGGGGGCGCGTCGCCACGACGGCTCCGCTCAGGCCGTGGCGGTGGCCGTGGCGGCGACCGTCGATTTGGCCTGCGTCGTGGCTGGGTTGGCCTGAGCCCAGGCGATGATCTTCTCCGAGCCCTGGATCACGCTCCCGTCGTCGAGGACCAGCACCGGCACCCAGTAGTTGCCGGTCAGCTCCTTGGCTTCACGCCGGCCCCGGGTCAGATCATTGATCGCCCCCGGAATCAGACTCGATCCGTAGGAACGGATCACCTCGGGCCGGTGTCCCCCCTCAGCCAGCGCCTTATGGGCCTCTCCGCACGGGTGCGCATGCAGCGGCTTGCCCGCTGTCCACGTTCCCCAACAGACGTATAGCTTCATCCCGTGCCGCCAATCGTCGCCGACCCGTATCGATCAACATGCGTCATCAGTAGCTCCGGGGGTGGGACTCTAACCCACAACCCTTCGGTTAACAGCCGAATGCTCTGCCTAATTGAGCTACCCCGGATTATGGTTAGTTGGGACTTCAGCATCGACGCACGAGTGTCCTGAGGAGCCCTCTCGGACTCTATCGGGTAGCGCGACCACTCCGTCCTCCACCTCGGCGTGGCAGTTTGAGCACAGCAGCACACACTTTTTTGCCTCAGCCCGAAGCGCCTGGACGGACAGGGTGCTCCCCTTTCGGCTCAGTGCAAATCCCTTCTCAGCGCGATCGATGTGATGAAACTCGAGCGCCCGCGGGGGCCCGTGGTAACCGCACAGGATGCACTGGCCGCCAGCCTCCTCGACGAGCAGCTCCTTCAAACGCCGACGGTGCCGCATGACCGATTCGGACCGACAACGGCCGCAGCGGTAGTACCCGCTCCCCTCACGGACGAATTCTGTGTCCCCGTGCAGCCGGCAAGTCATCGTGAGCCGCTGCGCTGGTTCCGCCGATGACGCCTCGGCGACCAGCAGGGCCGCGCGCCGCTCAGCGCGCCGACGCGTCTGCAGCGTCTGCAGCCCATACCGCTTGAGCCAGTGGCGAACCGTGGCTTTGCTCCGATCCAGCTCGGCCGCGAGCTCTGTGATGCTCATGCCCTGGGCGATTAGCGCTGCCAACGTCTCGCGTTCAATCTCGCCTCGCGAAATGTGCTTGTCGCGGTTGGGCGAGACCAAGCCGTGCTTCGCCATCCAATACGACACGGTCGACGGATGCTTTCCGAACCGCCGGGCAATCTTCTCCACGCTGAGGCCCTGGGCAAGCAGCAGCCTGAGTGACTCTCGTTCCATTCTTCCTCTCCTGACCGAACATATGTTCGCATCAGGATCGGATGGAAGCGACAAGCCTCAGTCTTCGGCGTCGACCTGGACTTCGAGCAGCGCCTTGCGGATCCGCTCGCGCTCAGCGGCAAGTTCGTTGCTTCCGCTGCCCCCCTCGGCCCGGGCACGCAGGATCGCCCGCGCCAGCCGCTCGTCCTCGAGCACCAGCCGGTTGTACTCGAGCCGCTCGCGCGAGACCTCGGGCATCCGTCCCGCCATGCTCACCAGCTCGGACACGGTGCGGGCCAGGTCCTCGTCGTCGGGCGGCAGGTCGGCCAGCGGCGATCCGGTACGGCCGCGGAGATGCTCCGCGGCTCGTCGCAGGCGCTCGCTGGTCAGCAGCTCGCCGATATCGACGGCCTCCAGCGCGACCGCGCCGGGCTCGGGCAAAGCGATGCAGAGGGCGAGGAAAGTGCGCTCCGGCCGGGGTCCCCGCTGCGCCTCGCTGACCTGTCCGTCGCGGGGCCCCAGGGGGGTGGCGCCGGCACCGTTGCGCCCCGATCCCGAGGCACGGCCACCCCCGGGCGCCCCGGTCGTCGTGACCCCGTCCTCGAGGAGGCTGATCAGCCGTCCCGCGGTCACGGCCAGGTGTCCCGCGACCCGGCGGATCAGCTCGTCACGCAGGATGCTGGGCGGCACCTCGCCGAGCACGGGGCGCAGCTCCTGAAGCGCCCGATCGCGGCCCTCGGCACTGCGCGTATCGGCACGCTCGAGGATCCGGTCGACGTTGAAGACCACGAACGGCTTTGACTCCGCGACCAGCTTGCTCACCGCATCCCCGCCTTCGCGCTCGGCGAGCTCGGCCGGGTCAGTGCCCTGCGGCAGCCCAACGACGCGCAGCTCGAGCTGGCGTGCCCGGGCCAGCCGCGCCGCCCGGAGCATCGCGTCCTGGCCGGCGCGGTCGGCGTCGAGGCACAGCTCCAGCACATGGCAGATTCGCTCCAGCTCGCCCACCTGCTCCTCGGTCAGGGCCGTCCCCATGATCCCCACCGCGTTGGTGATCCCCGCTTGGTGCAAGGCGAGCACGTCGGTGTAGCCCTCCACCAAGATCATCCGGTCGGCCTTGGCCGCGGCGGCACGGGCGAGATCGATCCCGAACAGCACTTCGCGCTTGTGGTAGATGACGCCGTCGGAGGTATTGAGGTACTTGGGCTGCTGGTTGTCGCGCATGGCCCGGGCGCCGAAGCCCCGCACCCGCCCGCGCGCGTCAGAGGCCGGGAACATGATGCGCTCGCGAAAGCGGTCATAGACCTGGCCAGGGCGGTTCTTGGAGCGCTGCACGAGCCCGGCGGCGAGAAGCTCCTCGTCGCTGTACCCCGAGGCGCGTGAGGCGCGCAGCATCCGGTCCCAGGCGCTCGGCGCGTAGCCGACCCGGAACTCGCGCAGGGTCGCCTCCTCGAGGCCGCGGCCGAGCAGGTAGGCCCGCGCCGGTTGCGCCTCCCGCGCCTCCCACAGGTAGCGAGAGTAATACGTTGTGGCGCGGCCGAGCAGGGCGTGCAAGCGCTCGCGGTGCTGGCGCTGGGCGGCGGCGCCGGGATCCTCGTCCTCGGTCTCGAGCTTGACGCCGAAACGGTCGGCGAGCGTCTCCAGCGCCGCCTTGAAGTCAAGACCCTCGGTTTCCATGACGAAGTTGAATGGGTCCCCGGAGGCCTGGCAGCCGAAGCAGTGGTAGTGCTTCTCGTCCGGTCGGACGTGAAAGGAGCCCGAGCGCTCGTCGTGAAATGGGCACAGCCCGAAGTAGCTGTTGACGCCCGCGCGCCGCAGTTCGACGCGGGTGCCGACGAGGGCGAGCATGTCCACCGCGGTCAATACGCGGTCCCGGGAATCGCCCGTGTAGCGGCTCACAGCGCAGACAGGAGCGGGGTGCTCACGGCGCGAAGGCGACGGGAACGTTGAGTTGCTGGAACCGATTGATGCAGTAGCGGTCTGTCATGCCCGCCACGTAGTCGGTCACCCGAGTGGCTAGCTCACCGTCGGGAATCGAGTCGGGGATCTCCTCGGGGTGTGCGCAGTAGTGCTCGAACAGAGACGTGACCACGAGGTGGATCTTGGCGTGCTCGCGGGTCGCGACCGGGCCAAGGTAGACGCGGTCGAACATGAACGCGCGCAGATCGCCCATGGCACCACCGATCCGCTCGCCCTGGACGATGTCGCCGGCCGCCTGGGAGTGCTCGACCAGGTCATGGACGAGGGTGTCAATCCGCCGCTGACCGCTATCGCCAAGGATCTCGATCGCATCGCCGGGCAGGTCATCGGCTGAGATCACGCCCGCACGAACGGCATCGTCGATGTCGTGGTTGATGTAGGCCACCCGGTCGACGAGCCGGACGATCTTGCCTTCCAGGGTGGCCGGCTTGGGAGCGCGGCCAGAGTGGCTGACAATGCCGTCGCGGACGGGCATGGTCAAGTTCAAGCCGCGGCCGTCGCGTTCGAGCGTGTCCACGACCCGCAGCGAATGCTCGTGGTGCAGGAAGGCGGCGCCGAAGTGCTCGCGCAGGCAGCGATCCAGCGCCTCCTCGCCGACATGCCCGAAGGGCGGATGGCCGAGATCGTGGCCGAGGCCGATCGCCTCCACCAGATCCTCGTTCAGGGCCAGGGCCCGGGCCACGGTCCGTGACACCTGGGTCACCTCGAGCGTGTGGGTGAGCCGGGTGCGGTAATGGTCGCCGCTGGGGGCCACGAACACCTGCGTCTTGTGCTTCAGACGCCGAAACGCCTTGCAGTGCACGATCCGGTCGCGGTCGCGCATGAACGGGGTCCGCAGCCCGCAGTCGGGCTCGGGGCTGACGCGCTGAGCCGGGTAGGAGCGCACGCCGAGTGCAGACAGCGTGGCCGCCTCACGATCCCGGATACGCCGCTCAAACCCTTCGGCGACCGGGCCGGCGGGATGCTCGGGGGGTGCCGCGACCGTGCCGGCGGGGTGCTCAGGGGACTCGTTGACAGCTCGCTCGTTCACGGTTCGATTCTGACACCGCGGCTCCGCGACCGAGTGGCGCTGGCACGAATCCGGCACGCCACCGAGGCTTATTCAGCTCACTTAGGCAGCCATCAGTGGGCGCAACCGCACGTGGGCGTGATGTTCGGCGGTCTCGCCGATCGCCCGCTCGACCTGCCGCAGAGTCCGCTCCGAGCCCTCGGGCGCCTGGGCCAGGGGCGCGCCCAGCGCCCCGACCAGGAACCGGTAGGCGTCCTCTTCGAGCGGGAACGCCGCCCCCTCGCAGGAGCTGCACACGACTCCGCCCGCGGCGCCCGAGAACCCGACCAGGTGGTCGGTCTCACCGCATAGCGCGCAGGCCCCCAGCTGGGGCACGATCCCGGCGGCCAGAAGAAGCTTGAGGCGGAAAGCCAGCCCGTTGCTGGTCCGCGCCTGGGTCGAGTCGGCGTGGAGCAGCCCGAGCTCGTTGGCGAGCAACCGAAACACTTCAGGATGGGGATCTGAGGTCTCGAACAGCCGCGTGACGGCATCGCAGGCTCGCGCGGCGGCGTCGAGCGTCGCCGCGTGCTCGCGCAGGGCCCCGTGGGTCGAGATGGTGTCGACGCTGGTCACCGTGAGCAGCTCACTGCGCCCTTCGTGCAGAACCGTGTTGACGTGGAAGAACGGCTCCAGGCGGGCGCCGAAGCGGCTGCGGGCCCGCCGCGCGCCCTTGGCGATCGCCGATACTCGGCCGTACGCCGGGGTATAGAGATGCAGAATCCGGTCGGCCTCCCCGTAGCGGATCGAGCGCAGCACGATAGCCTCGGTTTTGAGCGGTCCCGCCACCGCCTAATCCCGCGCTATCCTTTGTGAAGTTATGAAGTCGGTCACCGTTTACACCACTGATCGCTGCTCAATGTGCTCGAGCGCGAAGATGCTGCTCGCGCGGCGCAACATCGCCTACGACGAGGTCAATCTGGCACGTGACCCGGACGGTCGCGCCAAGCTGGCTGAGCTCACCGGAATGGTGACCTTTCCCCAGATCGTGATCGAGGGCGAGAGCCTGGGTGGCTTTAACGAGCTGCTCGCCGCCGACCGCGCGGGGCGCCTCTCCGAACTGCTCGCCGCCTAGATCAGCCGGCGGCGGCCCGCCGACGGGGCCGCGGCTGACAGCGCTCACACACGTAGGTTCCGCGCCCGCCGACCACGAGCTTGCGGATCGTCGTGCCACAGCGCGGGCATGCCTCGCCTTCGCGGCGGTGCACAAGGAAGCGGTCCTGGAAGGAGCCCCGGGCGCCGTCAACGTGGCGAAAGTCGTCGATGGTGGCGCCCTTGGCCTCGATGCCGGCGGTCAGCGCCGCCTCGATCGCCTCGCGGAGCTCGGACAGCTGGGCTCTGGTCAGAGCGCCGGCCGGGCGCAGAGGATGGATGCGGGCCCGGAACAGGGCCTCATCGGCGTAGATGTTGCCGACGCCGGCGATCCGCCGCTGGTCGAGCACGAAGGACTTGACCGGGGCCTTGCGGCCGCGCGCCATTGCTCGCAGGTGATCGACCGTGAACTCGGGGGTCATCGGCTCGATCCCGATCCGCTCGCCCAGATAGGCGTCGCGTGCGGGCCGGCCGGGCATCAGGTGACCGGTGCCGAACCGACGCGGATCTATGTAGAGCAGGCGGCGCCCGGCATCGAGCCAGAAGCGTGCTCGGGTGTGCGGCGGCTCGGCGGGCGGATCGAAGAGCAGCGCTCCGGTCATCCGCAGATGGATGAGCAGGTACACATCGCCGCTGAGCTCCCAGACGAGGTACTTGCCGGAGCGCCCCACCCGCTCCACGCGCTGGCCGGTCAGCCCGGCCTCGACAAGCTCAGGCGGCTCGGGACGGGTCCAGCGCGAATCGAGGATCTCGGCCTTGACGATCAGGCGGCCCTCCAGGTGGGGGGCGAGCTGGCGGCGGATCGTCTCGACCTCGGGGAGCTCGGGCATCCCCCTACGCTAGAGAAACGAGCGGCCCGGCAGGTCCGGGACCCGACTACCAGTGAGCCAGCCCAGCACGGTGGCCCCGACGTCGGCTAGCGGCCCGTCGTGGCGGCGTGACCCGTGGCCACTGAACGCGGCCAGGAGCGGGACGTGCTCACGAGTGTGGTCAGTATGGACGGCCGTCGGGTCACAGCCGTGATCCGCGGTGAGAATGAGCAGATCGTCGGGACCCAGCTTGTCGCGCCACCCAGCCACCGCCTCGTCGATCTCGGTCAGCGCCCGAGCAAAGCCCGCGCAATCGTGGCGGTGACCGTAGACCTGGTCAGTCTCGATCAGATTGGTGAACACGAAGCCGGCCTCGAGTGTGCTCATCAGCGCGGTCGTCTCGGACACGGCGCGGGCGTTGGTGGCTCCTGGATGAAGCCGGTCAAAGCCAGGGCCGGCGAAGAGCTGCCCGACCTTTCCCACCGCATGCAGCTCCACGCCCTCGGCCGCCATGGCCTGCAAGTAGCTCGGTCCCGGCGCAATGCGCGCGAAGTCTCGGCGCCCTTCGGTCCGGACGTAGGCGCCCTCACGCCCGGCAAAGGGGCGGGCGATGACCCGGCCCACGGCGTGCTCGCCGTTGAGCCCGGCGCGTGCCGCGGCGCAGATCTCATAGAGCTCGTCCGGAGCCACGACTTCCACGTGGGCGGCGATCTGGAGCACCGAGTCCTGGCTGGTGTAAACGATCAGGTCGCCTCCCGCGACGTGGGCGGCGCCGTAGCGTTCGATGGCCTCGAGGCCGTTGCTGGGCCGGTTGCAGAGCACGCCCCGGCCGCTCGCGGCACTGACCATGGCCACCACCTCGGGCGGAAAGCCATCGGGGTAGGTCGGCGGCATTGTCGCGGCGACGATGCCCATCAGCTCCCAGTGCCCGGCGGTCGAGTCCTTACCGGCGCCGAGGGCGTGCAGGCGGCCGTGAAGCACGGGCTCGGCCGCCGGCCCGACCCCGGCGAGCTCGGTGATGCAACCCAGCCCCATCGCACCCAGCGTGGGCAGGTCGAGGCCACCCACGTCCCGGGCCAGGTGTCCCAGGGTGTTGCTACCGGCGTCGCCATAGTCCGATGCGTCCGGCAGCGCTCCGACGCCACACGCATCGAGCACAACCACGAATGCTCGCTTCACGGCGTCATGTCACTCGTCTCGCGGCCGGGTGCGATCGCCGGTGGCGATCTGCGCCCGCGGATGCGCGTCAAAATAGACGTCGCGCAGCCGCTCGGCCGAGAGGTGAGTGTAGATCTGGGTGGTGCCGATATCGGCGTGACCGAGCATCTCCTGCAGCGAACGCAGGTCACAGCCTCCCGCCAGCAGGTGGGTGGCGAAGGTGTGGCGCAGCGTGTGAGGGCTCATCCGCTGATCGAGCCCGGCGCTTCGCGCGTGACCCTGCACGATCTTGTAGAGACCCTGGCGAGTCAGGCCGGTCCCGCGCAGATTGACGAAGACATGGGCCTCGTCGTGGAGGCCGACCAGCTGCGGGCGGCCTCGCTGTAGATACACCTGGAGCGTCGCGATCGCCTGACTGCCCACCGGGACGAGTCGCTCCTTGGATCCTTTGCCGCATGCCCGCAGCATCCCCAGCTCGAGGTCGAGCTCGGACAGCGCGAGGGTGATCGCCTCTGAGGCGCGCAAACCACAGGCATACATCGTCTCCAGGAGGGCACGGTCGCGCTGTGCCGCGGGTGACGTGCCCGAGGGCTGGTCAAGGAGCCGATTGACCTCGTCACGGGTGAGGACCTTGGGCAGGCGTCCGGGTGAGCGCGGCGGGCGCAGCTCTGCGGTCGGATCGTGATCGATGATCTGCTCACGGCGGAGATGGCGGTAGAACGAGCGCAGGCAGGCGATCTTGCGCTGCAGCGTGGCCGAAGCGACCGCAGGCTTGCCCTCCCGGCCGGCGGCCAACTCGGAGACGAAGCCGGCCAGATCGCCGGGCCGGGCCTGGAGCGGATCGCGTCCGGCACGCCCCAGGAAGGCGCCGTACTGCTGAAGATCGGACCGGTAGGCCTCGAGCGTGTTTCGCGACAGGCCGCGCTCGAGCTCCAGGCAGGCCAGGAACTCAAACGTCAGATCGGTTAGATGTCGCTGCTCAGGTGGCGTCTCTACCGTCGCCATGAGGCGTATTTCGCGGCCTGCCGGAGCGATCCTCCGGCTGGTCGAAACCGCCCGCGTGCAAACCAGGCCTCCGGCCGCCCCGGCTCCGGGTCACCTGTGGGACGGCCTGAGGCAGAGGGCGGCGAGATCAACGCCACTGGGCCGGTATGTCTGGCAGCCGATCCGCGCGGAGAAGAAATCCTGTCCGGATGCGTTGCCAAACGCGGCCAGCGGCGCGGCCCTGCGAGTGACGTCGAGATCGAGGTCACCGTAGGTCAGGTAGCGCTTGGGCCCCGTGTTGGGTGCGGCCCGGGCGAGCCGGCGCTGGTAGGTCCGATCCGCAAGCGGGGGGAGATTTGAGCTGTCCCTCAACAGTGGGTCCAGCATCTGTGAGGGATCTGGGTAGTCGGCCTGCCAACCGATATATCCCAGATCGAATGGCTGGCCCGGGGTCGCCAGCTCAGCGAATAGTTGTGACTGAGGGAGAGTCTTGACCTGAACTTGCAGGCCGATCGCGGCGAGATCGGTCTTGACGATCTGCGCCTGTTCCGGGAACGGCGCCACGTTCATGGTGTACAGCACTGCGGTGCGGCCCCTAGCCTGGGCCAGTTGGACCAGGTGTCGCGCTTTGCCTGGATCCGGGGTCATCGGATAGATGTGTGCGTTGCGGTAGCCGGGCATCCCGGGCGGCAGGTAGTGGTCGCTCGGCCGCTCGGGCAAGGGATCAAATCCACTCCCCAGGGCCGCCAACTTGGTCCGGTTGATCGCGTAGTTGACCGCTTGACGAAGGCGGACATCGCTGAACAGCGGCCGGTGGGTGTTCAGAGCGAAGGCGTCGAGCTCGAGGAGCGGGTTGAGGAAGTAGCGCTGGCGCCCGCGGGCGGCAGCTGAGCTGCCCGGTCCGTAGCGAGCGGCGAGTCGCGCTGCCGTCGCGGCGATCGTCGTGGACGATTGCGAGTCCAATCCGAGCGGCGTGTAATCGGCGGCGCCGGCCTCGATCTCGGCGACCGCCCGCTGAGCGGAGATCCCGACCCGTAGCTCGATCTGCGCGAATCGGTGAGGGCGACTGCCGTGGTAACTCGGGTTGCGCCGCAACACCACTCCTTGGCCGGGCGTGTCGGACACCACGTAGTAAGGCCCGGCCGAGGGAACAGCGCGCACTCCGTTGCGGTCGATCGGCGTAGTGGGCGGGACCGCACAGAAGGCAGGCTGTGCAAGCCGAGCGAGAAAATCCGGCGCCGGAGCGAGCAGATGGATGGTGAGAGTGTCTGCCCCCGCGACCACGCCGGCGATGTGGCGGGTCTTCCCGGCCATGTACGCGGACGCGCCGACTACATCGGCGAGGTAGTGCGCCAATGGGCTTTGCATCCTCGGGTTGAGCGTGCGCTCGATCGTCTTCTTGAACGTTTGCGCGGTGACCGGCTGGTGCGGTCCGGGCCAGAAGTAGAACCCAGGCCGGATCTTGAACGTGTACGTCCTGCCGTCGGCCGAGCGGGTAGGTAGAGCCTGGGCCACCTCAGCGGTCAGCTGCGCGCCCGCGGAACCTGCCTTGTCGGGATAGTTCAGCAGCTGAGCGCACGTCGCGGACACGAGTTGCACCGAGACATCGTCGTAGGCGAGCGCCGGGTCCATGGCCAGGACGTCGACGGTGGAGACCATCCGCAGCGTTCCCCCCCCGGACCGGCCGAGATTCGGTGTGATCGACTGCGCGTCGACCGCCACCCACACTCGCCCGTCCGCGACCGTGAGCGCCTGCGGACTGCCGCCCACCGCGATCGTCGCCTGCACTCGACCCGTGTGGGAATCGATTCTGGTCACGGTGCCGTCGCCGCTGTTGGCGACCCACAGCGAGCCGGCGCCGAAGGCAACGCCGGCCGGCGACCCTCCAACCCGGATTGTTGCCGTCGGCGAGCGGGTGCCCGGGTCGATCCGGACGAGCGTGTCGTCGAGCGAATCGACGACCCACACGCCGCCGGCGCCAACTGTGATCCCGGCCGGCCCGTTCCCCACTGGGATCGGTGTCAGCAAGCCGGTCGGATCCACCCGGACTACGTTGTCGGCTTCGGTATCGCTGAGCCATACCGCTCCGTTGCCGATCGCGATTCCGGACGGACTGGCGTTTGGGTCCAGCCGCTGGGCCACCGCTCCACTCACCGCGTCAAGCCGCGTCAACAGGCCCGTGGATGGTGCGACCCAGACCGAGTTGCCGCGCGCTGCGACCACCCCGGGACCGTTCGAGACCACGTTTGCGAGCGGCAGCGAAGCGCCAACCGTGTCGAACTCGGGGTCCACCCTGTCGACGACGACGCTGTCCGTGGCGGGGTTCGCATAAGGGTTCAGGTTGGACTCGACCACCCACACCCCATGGGCGCTGGTGGCGACCCCAATTGGAGGCCGTCCGACCGGGATCGTCCGGAGGGTGCGTAGGCTCGTGGGGTCGATCCGTGACACGGTCTGGTCGTCGAGGTTGGTGACCCACAGCGATCCGAAGCCGGCCGCAACCCCGCCGGGGCGGGCACCGACCGGGACCGAATCGATTACGCGGTTGTCGTGGACGTCGATCACCGCGAGCGAGTTGGGTGCCACGTGGACGGTGGTCGCTCCCGAGCCCCCGAGCCTGAGCCCGACTGCGATCAGCGCGGCGAGCAGTACTGCCCCCGCAGCCGCGACGAGGAGCCCACCACGGTGCCCGGGATGAGCGACCGTGTGTCGAATGGCCGCCCGCACCGGCGGCTCCAGCCCCGGATCTTGAGCGAGGATCGCTCGTTGGAGCTGGTGGAGGTCGCGGCTGGGCTCGAGCCCGAGCCCATCGATCAGAGCTATGCGCGCCTCGCGATAGCTCTCGAGCGCGTCGGCCTGGCGACCGGATCGGTACAGCGCCAACATCAGCTGCGCGATGAAGCGCTCGCGCAGGGGATGTTCGCGCACGAGTCCCTCGAGCTCAGCGACGAGCTGCGCGTGCTCGCCGAGCGCGGACTCCGCATCGATCCGATCCGCGAGTGCCGCCAGCCGTGATTCCTCTAACCGCGCGATCTCCGACTGTGCGAATGACTCGTACGCGAAGTCGGCCAGCGGCGGACCGCGCCACAGCGCCAGTGCCCCCCGCAGCCGTTCGGCCGCGATCCGGGCATCACCGTCCTGAAGCGCGCGCCGCCCTTCTGCGACCAGCGACTCGAAGCGGTCCACATCGAGCTGCTCGGGCTCCGCCTGCAACATGTAGGCGTGCCCGCGGGTAACCAGCAGCCCGTCACTGAGCACCTTACGAAGGTTCGAAACGTACCCCTGAACAATTTTGGTCGCGGTCGCGGGAGCCTGCTCCCCCCAAAGCTCGTTGATCAGACGATCCGACGAGACCGGCTCGCCGCGATGGATGAGCAGCAGCGCCAGGAGCCCACGTTGCTTGGGGCTTCCCAGCGGTAGAAGGCGATCCCCTTCGACCACCTCGAGCGACCCGAGTACCCGGAATTCGATCAACGCTTGTGCCCCGCGGTCAACGCTACCACCGGCACGCGTACCGCCTGCAGGGTGAGCTCCGACAAGCGTTTACCAAACGTTGACCGCCATCGACCGGACCTGCACCAGGCGAACTCATGCTTCTCCCCGATCGGATCGCACCCCGCGATCGAAAACCAGAGGAGGCAGTCGCAGTCATGACCACCACCCATCGCATCACCACCGGCATCGTCGTCGCGCTTGCCGTTGGCGCCAGCGCCGCGCCTGCTTCGGCCAGGCCATTTGATCTCAACTCGGTCGGCTCTTACGTTCCTGCGGGGAGCGCGAGCATGCAGGCAGCAGCGCAGCTAGCCAACCCATCCTCGCCGACGATCGTGCGTATCATCGCTGGCAACGGCGGCTTTCACTGGGACGACGCTGGGATCGGTGCCGCCGGCGGCCTGGCGCTGTCGATGGTCGGCCTCGGCGGAGGACTCGCCGTATCCCAGCGGCGCACGCGTCGCGCGGGTCACACCACAGCCCTCACCAGCTGACCGACCCTGCCCGACTCGTACGCAGGAGAGCATCATGTCCGCGCCTACACCCGCGTCGGAGGCCCGGAGCAAACCCCGCAGCATTGTTGAGATCACCCTCCTTGCCATCAGCACGCTCGTGACGGTCGGGGTGACCGTATTGTTCCTCGTCGTTACGGGCGCCAACCCCAACAGACCCATGCCTCGCCAGCGATCGGGCGGCCACACCCCGCTCATCCAGTACGGCCCCACGGGCGCAGCAGCAACAGCAACCCGTGGTGTCCCATAGGCCGTAGACAGGAGGGACCTCAGTGGATGATGTCCCTCCGCGGCGTCGGCGCGAGCCGAGCGAGCCAGCCGGATGACTCTGGCGCCGCCCGTTAGGTGAGGCAGCCGGATGACTCGGGCGCTGCCCGCTAAGGCGAGGCTGGATGCCGAGCCGACAGCATGCCCGAGGCCGAGCGGGCGGCAAGCCAGAGCAGGGCGATCAGCGACTTGGAGTCCGCGCACTCAGCAAAGGCGGCGTCGAGCTGGTCCAGCGGCCAGGGCACGATCTCGATCCGCTCCCCCACCTCGGGCTCGGCGTCCGGATCGTCAGAGAGGTCCGTCGCGAGGTACAGCCAGACGCGCTCGTCGCTGAAGCCCGGGCTGGTGAAGAAAACCTTGATCTCCTCCCAGGTCCGCGCCTGCTTGCCGATCTCCTCGCCCAGCTCGCGCTGCGCCGTGCGCAACGGCGGCTCGCCGTCCACGTCGCGTTTGCCGGCCGGGATCTCCAGCGAGGCGGTCAGTCCGGCCACCTCGCGGGGCTGCCGCGTCAACCAGACATGCTCGGAGTCGACGGCGAGGATCCCCACCGCCCCGGGGTGCCACACCTTCTCGCGCGACACCTCCTCCCCATCCGTGTGTCGGAAGCGCTCGCGGCCGGCCTTGACCAGCGCACCTTCCCACTCGTAGGAGGCGCTGATGAGTTCAAAGCCGGCGCCGGGCTTGTCACTCATGCCGGCGCCAGCTCCACCGCGGCCTCGTCGATCAGGGTGATCGCGATCTCGAACAGATCCTCGAGCGCGGCGGCACTGATTCGCTCCCCCGGCTCGTGGTTGCGCTCGGTCCCGTCGGCCAGGTTCAGGACCGAGAAGCCCTCGGCCTCCAACGAGTTCGCGTCCGAGGCGCCGCCGGAGTCAATCGGCCGGGGCTCGTAGCCACAGGCGCGCAGAGCCCGCTCGGCGACGAGGAAGTGCGGCGCCTTGGGCTTGGTCCGGTAGCCCCTGAACATGCGTTCGACGGTGAGGTCGAGGTCACATTCGGCGGCGTCGGCGGCGTCCTCGAGATGATCGATGGTCTCGGTGGTGACGGCGGCCGCGCGGTTCTCGTCCAGGCTGCGCACCTCGGCCTCGACCCGGCAGCGCTCAGGGATGACGTTGATCGCCGTTCCGCCCTCGATCAGGCCGACGTTGGCGGTCGTCTCGTGATCCAGGCGCCCCAGGGGAAGGGCGGCGATCGCGCGCGCCGCAGCGACCACGGCGCTGCGTCCCACTTCGGGGCGGACGCCGGCGTGGGCGGCCCGACCGCGGAATTCGGCCACGATCCGGTAGTGGGTCGGAGAGGCAACCACGACCTCGCCGATCGGGGTGGCGTGATCGAACACATATCCGAATGCGCTCTGCAGGGTCGCCACATCGAACTCGCGCGAGCCGCGCAGCGAGACCTCCTCGCAGACGGTGAACAGGAGTTCGAGTCCGATCGGCGGCGGTTGCCGAGCCCTGGTCAGGCGGCGGGCCAGTTCGAGCGCCACGGCCACCGCTGACTTGTTGTCGGCTCCGAGGATCCCGGCGTTGGCGTTCTCCCAATATCCGTCGCTGAGCACCGGCTCGATCGCCACCACGGGGGGCACGGTGTCCATGTGGGCGCAGACGAGGACGCTGGCCTGGCTCCGCCCCGGCAACCGTGCGACAAGGTTGCCGGCTTCCGAACCGACGGCCGGGCCGCTGGCGTCCTCGTGAACGTCGAGCCCCATACCGCGGAGCTCGGTGGTGATCCAGTCCGCGCAGGCGCGCTCGCGACCGGACGGGCTCGGGATCCGGCACAGGGCCGCGAAGGTCTCGTGCAGCCGAGCCCGCTCGTCCTCACTCGCTCGCCTCACGAGCGACTAGGGGTGGGGCTCGCCGAAGGTGCTCCGGGGAAGCCCACGGCAACTAGTTGGCGGGTGGCGAGACGCTGACGTCGTGCTCGTCCCCGGCGCTCTCCGGGGCGGCACGGTCCTCGCCGGGGCCCGGCGACGCATGCTCCAGCACAGCGCCGACGAACTCGCGGAACAGGGGCGCGGGGCGCTCGGGGCGTGACTTGAACTCGGGGTGGTACTGCGAGGCGACATAGAAGGGGTGCACCGAGGCGGGCAGCTCGATGGCTTCGACCAGCCGCTCGTCGGGTGAGGTTCCCGAGCAGACCAGCCCGGCCGTCTCCAGGCGCTTGCGAAGGTGATTGTTGACCTCGTAGCGGTGGCGGTGGCGCTCGTAGACCACGGCCTCGCCGTAGAGGTGGCGAATCCGCGTTCCCTCGTGGAGCTTGACCGGGTCGGCGCCGAGGCGCATCGTCCCGCCCATGTCAGCGATCTCCTTTTGCTCGGGGAGCAGATCGATGACCGGGAAGGGCGTCTCCAGGTCCATCTCGGTGGAGTTGGCGCCCTCCATGTCGGCCACGTGGCGGGCAAACTCGCTCACCGCCACGTGCATGCCCAAGCAGACCCCGAGATAGGGGATTCGGTGCTCGCGGGCGATCTGAGCGGCCTGGATCTTTCCCTCCCAGCCGCGACCCCCGAAACCTCCTGGGATGAGGATCCCGTCGGCGGTCTGCAGCCGCTCGGTCACGTCGGGACGGCCGACCGACTCGGAATCGACCCAGTCAACCTCGACCTTGCATCCATGGTGAACACCGGAGTGGCGCAGCGCTTCGACGACGGACAGGTAGGCGTCCTCGAGCTGCACATATTTGCCCACCAGGGCAATCCGCACGTGCTCGTGCACCTCGCGGGCACGCCGCGTGATCTGTTCCCAGTCGCTGAGGTCAGGCGTGCTCGCCTCGAGTCCGAAGTGCTCGGAGAGGATGAACTGATCCACGCCCTGGTCGTTGAACACCAGGGGCACGCGGTAGATGTCATCGACGTCGTAGGCAGAAACGATGGCTTCGATCGGCAGGCTCGCGAAAAGCGCGATCTTGCGCCGGATGTCGGTCGAGAGCTCGCCCTCGGAACGGCACACGACCATGTCGGGAGCGATACCGATGCGCCGTAGCTCGTTGACCGAGTGCTGGGTCGGCTTGGTCTTGAGCTCGCCGGCGTGCCCGATGTAGGGGACAAGCGTCAAGTGGATGAACATGCAACGCCGGCGCCCCACGTCGACCGGGAACTGGCGAATGGCCTCCAGGAAGGGGAGCGACTCGATGTCACCCACAGTGCCGCCGATCTCGGTAATGACGAAGTCCACGTCGCTGGAGTCGGCCATCAGCTTGACGCGCTGCTTGATCTCGTCGGTGATGTGGGGGACGACCTGGACTGTCGCCCCCAAGTAGTCGCCGCGGCGCTCGCGGCGGATCACCGTGTTGTAGATGCCGCCGGCGGTGACGTTGGAGGCCCGGCTGGTGTTGGCGTCGGTGAAACGCTCGTAATGACCGAGGTCGAGGTCGGTCTCGGCGCCGTCTTCGGTGACGAACACCTCGCCGTGCTGATACGGAGACATGGTCCCGGGATCCACATTGATGTAGGGATCGAACTTCTGGAGTTGGACCGAGAGGCCCCGGGAAACCAAAAGACGTCCAATCGAGGCGGCAGCGATGCCCTTGCCAAGCGACGAGACCACGCCGCCGGTAATGAATATGAACCGCGTTTCGCCTTGAGCCATCGCCAGTTACCGAGTCTAACGAGGGTCCCGACGGAAGCGTCCTCGCCGATCCCGCGCAGCCCGCAACGTGCGCTCTGCGCGCATCCCGTCCGGCTCAGGCGGCTCGAAGAAGCTCCCGGGCGTGCTCACTCGCCGCGCGGCTCAGGCGGCTCGAAGAAGCTCGCGGGCGTGCTCACTCGCCGCGCTGTCCTCGGTGCCGGCGCCGAGCATCCGGACCAGCTCGCCCACCACCTGATCACCGTCGAGGGTGGTCACGGTGGTCCGCGCGGGCTCCACGCTCGTGTCCTTGACGATCGTGAAGTGGCGCTGGGCCAGCGCCGCCACCTGCGGCAGGTGGGTGATGCAGAGGATCTGGCGACCCTGGGCCAGCCCGCGCAGATGCTCACCAACCACCCGGGCGGTATGGCCGCCGATCCCGGCGTCGATCTCATCAAAAACGAGCAGAGCGCTGGCGGCGGCGTCGGCGGCCGGCTCGCCGTGGGCAACGCTCATCAGCGCCAGCATGACTCGGGAGAGCTCACCCCCAGAGGCGACCTCACGCAGCGGCGCCGGCGGGCTCCCCGGGTTGGCCGCGATCCGCATCTCGATCGCCTCCGCCCCGCGGGGCCCGCAGCCACCGGGCCGCGAGGCGAGCTCGATCTCAAACCGTGCGTCGGCCATGGCCAGCTCGGCCA
>JBAVWI010000155.1:0-2318 GCA_049697735.1 Solirubrobacteraceae bacterium | reverse complement strand
CCCCCCGAGAGCTGAGCCGGGCGAGCCGAGGCCCGGTGCTCGATCCCGCACTGCTGCAGGAGTTGGTCGCGCCAGTCGCCGCCGCGGGCGCCGCCGCCCATCCGCTGGGCCAGGGCGACATTGTCGGCAACGGAAAGGTGCCCCACGAGGTTTGCCTGCTGGAAGAGCATTCCGATGCGGGAACCCCGGATACTGGCTCGCTCCTCCTCGGGTCGCCGCGAGATGCGTGTCCCGTCGACGCTTACGCTCCCGCCGTCGGGCTCATCGAGCCCGGCCAGGCACGCCAGCAGAGTGGACTTGCCAGAGCCTGACGGGCCGGTGACCGCGACCAGCTCGCCCGACTCGAGTGCGAGCGAGACGCCCTGCAGGGCGAGCGTCTCGTCGTCGCCGGCATGAAAGAAGCGGTACAGATTGTGCGCTTCGAGCACCGCGCTCATCGCGTGAAGCGCAGCGAGCTGGTGACTTTTCGCCACGGATCGACGTTGTCCGATCCCTTCGGAGACGACAGGACAAGTACCACCTCGCGTCCCTTGTGAAAGAAGTCATACCGCTCAAAGGCGAGCGTCCCCACCTTGCCGGTGACCGGGTTCGGTGGCGAGTCACCCAGGTAGGCAATGCGGACCGCGCTCCCCGCTGGGCGCGAAACGCTGGAGATCGACTGCAGCTGAAAAGTCTTGACCGAGGTCGCGATCCCCGGGACCTCAGTCTGCTTGACCGACGCGGTGGTGACCGGTCTCGAGGCGGGAAGTGTGAACACTCGAATCTCGTTGAGCTTGTCGGTGAAGTTGACGATGCCGTGAGTACTGGAGCGCGACCAACCCTCAGGCGTGCTCACGGTCAGCCCCGCGCCGGGCACTGCGTAGGGGACGTAGGCGATCGTGTCGGGGATATCCCCGGGGGGAAGCGACTCGCGCTGGTTTGGATTCACTCCACTCGTAGACGCGCTGGTAGTCGCCGCGCTAGAAGCGGCGGCCGTTGCCGAACTTGACGACCCGCCGGGGCCGGCGCTGGAACTCGATGACGAGCCGCAGCCGGCGACCACGATCGAGATGGCCACTGGCAGCAGTGCGGGCAGCTTGCGCATCGGACCTCCGGGCTTGGTTGGTGCCATCGCGGCCCACCGTAGGCGGGCTTTGGTCACGCGCGGGTTCAGCTACGTCAACGTCAGGTCAAAAGCCGGCCCCGCGCTACCGTCCGCGCATGGACGACCCCAGCATCCTGATCGTGGAAGACGACGAGGCGATCGCTAATGGGCTCGTTCGCGTCCTCGAGGGCCAGGGCTACACCGTCGGTCGGCTCGGATCAGGGTCAGGCGCGCTCCGAGCCGCCGGGCCCCCGGTCGGACTGGTGATTCTGGATCTCGGGCTGCCCGATGTGGACGGACTCGATGTGTGCCGAAGACTCCGGGCGGCGCACCCCCAGCTCGCGATCCTGATTCTCACCGCGCGAGACCACGAACTCGACATTGTCGGCGGCCTGGACGCCGGCGCCGATGACTACCTCGTCAAGCCGTTCCGGCTCTCCGAGCTCCTGGCCCGGATCCGCTCCCATCTGCGACGCGCCTCCCCGGACGGTCGCGACGACGAGCCACCGATACAGGTCGGAGACCTCCGTCTGGACCGTGCCGCCCGGCGCGTGTGGCTCGGACCGGAGGAGCTTTTCCTGCGCCCCAAGGAATTTGACCTCTTGAGCCTGTTTGTCACCAACCCGGGCATAGCCCTCACGCGGGCCCGGATCATGGAATCAGTGTGGGAGACCAGCTGGCTGGGGTCGACCAAGACCCTCGACACCCACGTCCTCGCGCTTCGTAACAAGCTCGGCCCAGACGCGATCGTCACCCTGCGCGGGGTCGGATACCGCTTCGAGCTGCGATGAGACGCCGGCTCGTGCTCGCGATCGCCGGCGTGGCCGGTGTCGCGGTGCTGCTGTTCGCACTGCCGCTCGCCTTCGTGTTGCAGCGCAGCTACCTCGACGAGGAATTGCTGCGCCTCCAACGGGACACCGATGCGGCGACCCGGGGGATCGACCTGAGCAACGGGACGCCAGATCGGATCGAGTTGCCTTCCTTCAGCGGCCAGATCGGCGTCTACTCCCGCGCCGGGCTGCGGATCGCCGGCAGCGGACCGCCGGTCGCCGACCAGTCGACCCGAAGCGCCCTTCGGGACCGGGCGCCGATCGGGAGTGCCGGTAACGGGAAGTTGTTGGTCGCCGTCCCGCTGCTCAGCGGTGAGTTCGTGACCGGCGCGGTTCGGGCCCAGCGTGGCCAGGGCGCCGTCGCTCGACGGTCGCACCGGGCGTGGCTCGCGCTCGGAGGACTC
>JBAVWI010000154.1:0-2443 GCA_049697735.1 Solirubrobacteraceae bacterium | reverse complement strand
GGACGAAGTCGTCGCCCGAGCTGTAATTACCACGGCGGTACATAGGCGTCGGCATCATATGTGCGAATCCTTCAGCTCCGAGGGCATGAAAGCGATGTTGCAGGGGGGAGAACCACATCGCTGACGGCTCCCTCATACATGGAGCCCAAGCCCCCAACCGTCTTGATCGTAGAGGACCACGCTGCCACGCGCCGGTTCCTTGCCGACAACCTCGCGGCGGACGGCTACGAGCCCGTGGAGGCCGAGTCCGCACACGATGGGCTGCGGCTGATGGTCGCCAAGGCGCCCGACCTGGCGGTCGTCGATCTTGGCCTGCCCGACCGCGACGGTCTCGAGCTCCTCCGCGAGATCCGGACCGCGGACGAGACCGCGAGCCGGGTGGACCCGCGGCTGCCGATGATCCTCCTCACCGGGCGCTCGGGCGAGCTCGACCGGGTGCGAGGCTTTGACCGCGGGTGCGATGATTACCTCGTCAAGCCGTTCAGCTATCCGGAGCTGCGGGGGCGGATCGGGGCCGTGCTGCGGCGCACCAAGGGCCGTCCCGGCGGGGGCGGCCGGTTGCGGGTCGGGCCTCTCGAAATCGATCCGCTGAGCCGACAGGTTCGGCTGGACGGCGAGCCGTTGCACCTGTCCAAGAAGGAGTTCGCGCTCCTGCGCGCTCTCGCCGAGGACCCGACACGCGTGTTCACGCGGGAGGAGCTGCTGCGTGGCGTGTGGGGCTTTCAGGCACTGTGCGCGACGCGCACGCTGGACTCCCACGCCTCGCGCCTGCGCAAGAAGCTGACCCACGCCGGCGCCTCCGGGCTGGTCGTCAACGTCTGGGGGATCGGCTATCGGCTCATAGACGGGACGCCCCGGGCGTGAGCGCGGTTGGCACCTGGGGCGTCTGGCCCGGTTGGGTGGCGGCGGCGGTGGCCCTGAGCGGCTGGTGGCGTGCCGAGCGTAGGCGGCTTGCCCGCGGCGAGGCGGTGCTCCAGGCTTGCCATGAGCTGCGGGGCCCGCTGACCGCGGTGCGGCTCGGCCTGGAGCTCGGCGGCCGGACGGGA
Organism: Solirubrobacteraceae bacterium; assembly: GCA_049697735.1. Classification (GTDB taxonomy): domain Bacteria; phylum Actinomycetota; class Thermoleophilia; order Solirubrobacterales; family Solirubrobacteraceae; genus Palsa-465. The sequence continues at coordinate 1,397 of JBAVWI010000154.1, read as the reverse complement.
CGGTTGTCGGGTAACCAGTGGCGGGCGATCGCGCGCGAGCTCGACCGGGCTGCGGTCGCCCTGGGAGACCTTCAGATGGCCCCCGAGGGCGACACCCCGGCACGAACCGAGAGCGCGGTCGACGTGCGGGCGCTGCTGGCCGATTCGGTAGAGGCGTGGCGGCCGAGTGCCGCCGCGGCCGGGGTTGAGCTCGAGCTCGACTGGGTCGGCGATCACTCGCGGATGCGCGGGGACCGGGTGCGACTGGCCCAGGCGACCGGCAACCTGATCGCCAACGCAATCGAGCACGGTGGGGGCAGGGTGCAGGTCCGGGGCCGCGGGTGGGGCGGAGGCGCTCGCATCGAAGTCAGTGACGACGGCCCGGGCCTGCCGACAACCGTCCCGCGTCTGACCCGGGGAGCGCGGCGCCGAGGCGCCCGGGGCCGGGGGCTGGCGATCGTGGCCGGGGTGGCTAAAGCGCACGGTGGCCGCTTGGCCGAGGTGCCCCGCGGCGACTCCGAGGCTGACGCCGGCACGTGCCTCGTGCTCGAACTCCCCGGTCGGTCCAGCCTCCACAGCTGAGCCCCGCCGCCGCCGACGCACACCGCGCGGACGGAAGCGACCCCGTTCTGCAAGGGCGCTTGCGGATCTCCTTTCTGCACCCGCGCGTGCAGGATGGACGAATGGCGAAGTCGAGCCTCTCCCACCGCGTAATCCCAATCTTGGTGGGCGGTTTTGGCTATCCGAAGCCCCGATCGACCACCTTGTGGGACGAAAGGTGGTCGTTGGGTTGCATTGTGGGAGGCAGTGGGTTACTGTGGGCGCCGCTTGTGGAACCCGGGTGGCAGGGCTCCTCCCACTCAGCCACCCGGGTTCTTCAGTTTCGGCCTCAGTGATGAATCCTCTTGACCTTTCGTGGAACCTTCGAACACGCGCTCGACGCCAAGCATCGGCTGACCATCCCGGCCAAGTTCCGGGGGGCCCTCGCCGACGGAGTCGTGCTGGCCGCGTCACACGAGATCGAGGCGGGCTCGCCGCGCACTGTCTCGGTCTGGACACCGGCGGCCTACGACGAGTTCACGCACTCGACCCTCGCCGACCTGAATCCGGCCTCGCCCACGGCCCGCGAGCTCAAGCGCTTCTTCTTCAACGCGTCCTTTGACACCGAGCTTGACGCCGCCAACCGCGTGATGATTCCGCCCCAGCTCATGAGCTACGCCGGACTTGACAAGGAAGTGACAGTCACCGGCTCCGGCGAGTGTCTCGAGGTCTGGGACCGCCAGCGCTACGTGCAGAACTTCGAGAGCGTCCTGACCCGCATCCCCGACCTGGCAGCGAGCCTTGGCGACACTACTTGACATGACCACGACCCACATTCCGGTTCTCGCCGGCGAGCTGATCGACCTGGTCGATCCGCG
>JBAVWI010000153.1:0-8828 GCA_049697735.1 Solirubrobacteraceae bacterium | reverse complement strand
GCTTCACACGCGAGAGGTCGCTGGTTCGAAACCAGCCGTGCCCATTATCACAAGCCTCATTTTCGCGGGACCGTTTCTCGGTGGCCGAGCTGAGCGTGCGGGCCGCCGAGAGCGATCTGCTGTTGGTCGACCCGCTCGCCTTCGGCCCGGGCGCACCGGCGACCGCGGCACTCGCACCCGAGCGTGGCCCGCAGCCTGACGATGTAAGTCAGCGTGACGAGTAGCTCACCGGTCGCGTGGCTGGATTCCTCCCCGCTCGGCAGTAATCAGCTGACGTACGCCGAAATTTCCTCGACGGTCATATCGGTGAGGCTCATGCGCGCGAGCGTGAGGCCTTCTCGGGCATAGTCCACGCCCTTCATCAGCCCGGCGAGATGGCTCAGGGCGGTGGTGGTCGGGGTCGGGACACTCACGCTCTCCGCCAGCTGCAGCCACGGAACCAGACCCCAGCCGACATCTTCGTGTAGGTAACGATGGTCGAGAGTCGGGAGGAGGCGCCAACCAAGGACGAGGTGCCAGTCGCCGCCTGACCGGCGGCGCTGTGGGGAGCGCGTGCACCGGTCCTATCTGGCCTTCGAGGGGTTAGGCGGCGATGGCGTCGGTTTCCCAGAGGGCGTCGATCTCGGTCTGGGCGGCGGTGAGGCTCGCGGCCGCGAGCGGCTTGAGCGCGGCCATCGCGGGGTTCTCGTCGGCGAGCGTCAGCTCGGCGGTGATGAAGCGGGGCGTCAGGCCCGTGCTGGCGATGCCGTGGGGCAGCCATTGCTCGGCGTGGTCCCATCCCTCGCGGGGTGTGCCGGGCGCGTAGCCGCCGCCGCGGGCGGCGAGCACGATGAGATCGCGGCCACCGAGGAGGCCTTCCATGGTCGCCGGATCGACCGAGAGCCCCGGAGCGACGAGATGATCGACCCAGGACTTGATGGTGCTGGGCGCGCCGAAGTTGTAGACGGGAAGCCCGAGCAGGATCGTGTCCGCGCGCTTGACTTCATCGACAAGCTGCTTGGTCAGCGCCCACGAGGTGGCCTGACCGGGCGTGTGCTCTGCGGGCGCGACGCGCCGAGCCAGGGCTGCGTCGGAATCGAGATGCGGCAGCGGATCGGCGCCCAGGTCGCGGTAGGTGACGGTCCCGCCCGGGTGCGCGGCGAGCCAGACGCCGGCGGCGCGCGCGGTGAGCCGGCGGCTGACGGACCTGTCGCCCTGGATGCTCGCGTCGATGTGCAGGAGATGATGGGTCATTCGTTTGTCCTAACTCATTCATTTGTTAAACACAAATGAGTTATATCACAAGAATGATCTGCGTCTTGGCTTAGACTGTTCAAGCATGTCCTTGCCTGTCGTCAACCAGCCGACTCATCGCACCGCGGCGCTGCTTGACTATCTCGCGCGACGCATGCGGCTGCGCGCCGAGTCCGCGCTCGCCCCGCTCGGCCTACGCTCGCGTCATCTCGTCGCGCTCACCGTGCTGCGCGAGGGTGGCGGCAGCACGCAGCAGGCGCTCTCAACCACGCTGCAGATCGATCGCACCAACCTGGTCGGCCTGCTCAACGAGCTCGAGGCCGACCAGCTGATCGAGCGCCGACGCTCCAGCGAGGACCGCCGCCGCCACATCGTCGAGATCACCGCCGCCGGCTCGAACCTGCTCGCGGAGGTAGAAGCCGCGCTCGCCGCGGTCGAAGACGAAGTGCTCAGCGGCCTCGACGACGAGCAGCGCGAAACGTTTTACAGCCTCCTACAGCAAGCGACAAGCGACCACTCCCCCAATTGCCCGCGCACGATCGACGAGTGCTGACCAGCCACCTCGCGCGACCTGCCAACATCTATGGGTATGAGCGAACACAACAACTTTGACGAACACGACAGCTTTGAGGACCGGGTGCGCGCGATAGCCGATCAGATCAGCCGGTCGATGCAGCGCATGGCAGACGTCGACCTAGAACAGCTCGCCGAGGGCTACGGGGTCGATGTGGACCGAGCCCGCACCGCGGCCAGCGCCGCAGGCCAGTGGTTGAGCGACCGCCTGTCAAGTGGCGAGCCGCTCTTCGGCGAGGGGCAGACCCGTGATCACGGCGCCGCCGCGCAGGGGCCAAACGCGAACTTGGATGATGAAATCGCGCAGGCCACCGAACCCGGTCAGCGCTCCGCTAACCCCGGGCCTCATCCCCTGGACCTCGCGACCGATCGGCAAGGCCTGGCGCTGAGCGCGCTGGACTCCCGGCGCTGGACGGTACGTCCCGGCAGCGACCAGCTGGCCGGCACCGGGGACGGACCCCCGCCACCCGGAGCAGCTGACGCGCCCGATCTGGTCGGCGACCTGCGAGCCCGTGACTGGATCACTCCCGATGGAGCCCTGACCCTGGTCGGCCGGCACGCACTAGCGCGCTGGTGCCGGACCGCGGACGATCCGGCGAGCGCGACGCCGGCTCCAGACGCACCTCATACATAGTCCGGCGGCGGGCAGCTCAGGCCGCGCTCCCCTCGTCCGCGGCGAAGCCGTCAAGTGAGGCTTTCATCGTCGCCAGGGCATTCCAGGCGTTCGGGAAGCCGGCGTAGACAGCGACCTGGCGCAGCACTTCTCGGATCTCCTCCTCGGTGGCCCCCTGGCGCCGGGCGGCGCGGACGTAAACCCCGAGCTGCAGCTGCTGGCCGAGCGTCGCGAGCATCGCAACCGTACACAGCGCCCGCGTCTTTGGATCCAACGCGTCACCGGCGTACACCTCGCCATAGACAAAGTCCATGATGTAGCGGTGCAGTTCAGGGTCAAGTGCTTCCAGATACTCGCGTCCCTGGTCGACGTTCTCGGGGCCCACGAAGCGCGCCATCACCTCCGGACCGGGCTCACTCATCAGACGCGCTCCGCTCGGCGATGTAGGACGCGGGATCAAACGCCACCCGGATTCCCGTCGAGGCAAACTTGCCCACCACCTCACCGTCGGCGAGTACATCCGCCTCGGCCCACACCAGCCTTCCGCCGGCCCGCACGACCCTGGCCTCGGCTCGTAGTCGATCGACCTTCGTCGCGTTCACCGGACGGATGAAGCGCGCAAAGATGTCGATTGTGGTGATCGCGCTCTTCTGGATCTCCTCGTCAGTCAAGATCGTGGTCGTCGCGGCCGCCATCGCCGCATCCGCCAGAGCCGTCGCCACGCCACCCTGAATCACACCCAGGGGGTTACCCAACTCCTCGCTCGCGGCCATCTCATAGACCGCCTCGCCGCGCCCAAACTCGACCAAGTGCATGCCGAGGGTTTCGGACACGGGCGAGCGCAGCTCACCCGCCCTGCTCTTCTCCAACATCTGATCAACGAACTCGTGACTCATCGCGCTCCTCTCATGGTTGGGGTCGTCGGACCCTACCTCCCGCTCACGGGTTGGAGCCCAGCCGCGCCCAGCGGCTGGTGTCTGCAGCCCCGGTCCTCGGGTTTTAGGCGGCGGCGGCCAGCAGGTCAGGCGCCGTCGCCCTCTGACCCGGTCGATTGGGCAACCTCCTGTTCGGATGCCGCAGCCGTCGCCACGTCGCTGGCGTAGGTGACGCGAGCCCGAGCCATGAAGATGCCGGCCGCGACAAGGGTGGCGAGCATGATCAGGAAGGTCACCTCCAGCCCGGTGGCCGTCGCGGGCGAGGGCCGGCCGGGATGCGTTCCGATCGGTGCCTGCCTGGGGACGAACCCCGCGACGATGCTGGTCATCACGCCGAACAGGGTTGGGGCCAGCGCCTGGGCGAGCGAGCGTATCGCCGTCTGGCCGCTCGTGGCGCGCCCCCACAGCGCTGCGGGCATGATGTCCAGGCGGGCAGCCTGGATCGGAGGGTTCGCGGCGGAGATCAGCGCGACACCGACGACGTCAAACCACAGCGCAGGCGTGAGGCTGCTCGAGATGAAGCCGGGCACGAGCAACAGGGCAGCGAGCACGTAGCACACGGCGGGAACCAGGACCCGCGCCTTGAGCATCCCGCGAGCAAGCATCCGGTCGGTCAGCCGTCCGCTCAGCAGCGTCCCGCCGACGGCAGCGATCACGAGTACCACCAGGACAAGCTCGGAGGTCGCCTGGCTGGCGTGGTAGTGCCCTCTGACGAACAGCAACGCGAAGGCCGAGAGGCCCTGGTAATAGAAGTAGCCCAGCGAGGTGCCGATGATCATCATCAAGTTCGAGGGCACGCGGAGGCTGTAGCGGACCGCACCGATCAGGCTCATCGTCCGCGGGTCCTGCCTGAGCACCAGGCGTGGATTGGCCACCGCTCCAGCGCGCCGGGCCGCCTCCTGGGCTGTCTCGCGCTGATGGCCCGACGCCGCCGTGTCCTCCTCGGGCTCGCCACGGGCGTCGTCGGCCCGGGCTGCGGCGGCCGCCACCGCGGCCTCGAGGTCGACCTCCCCTGGCTGCAGGTGACTCTGGCCTCCGCGGAGCGGTTCGGGCACCGTCCGCCACAGGACCCGGGCCAAGAAGAAGCCGGGGATGGCGAGCACCACGAACGCGGCGCGCCAATCGATCAGGCTGGCCGCTGACCCGCTGACGATGTAGCCGACCGCTGCCCCCGCTACCTCTCCACCCAGGATGTAGCCATAGATCCGGCCGCGCTCGCTGGCCGGGAAGTAATCGCCGGTGAGAGAGGCGATCGCCGGACCCGCGGTCGCCGCGACCGCGCCGAGCGCGAGCCTGGATAGCAGCAGCGCCGAGTAGCTGCCGGCGAGCGCGCCGGCCAACGACGCGAGGCTCCAGAGGACGATGCTGACGGCCAGGATCGGGATGCGCCGGCGGCGGTCGACAAGCGTCCCGACGGGGAGCGTGAACACCGCTCCCACGAGCAGTCCGACCGAGATCAGGAGCCCGATCTGGGTAGGCCCGATGTGCAGCGCGCTCTCCAGCTGAGGCGAGATCGCGCTGACCGTGCTGGTATCCGCGCCGTTGAGCGCCAACACCGCCGCGAAGGCCGCGATCACGCGCGCTCGGGCGGGTCCCCCCACTCGCCTGACGAACTTGCCTCGCGCCAGCCGCCCCGCACCCCGCGAGCCGGCCCACACTGCGCGAGCCGCCTGAGCTGCTGGGCGGGAGCTTCCCACCACGGCCGTCTTAGGCAACGAACGGATGCTGGAGCTCCTCAGTCGATCGGTGTCAGTCTCGACCCAATGCTCAGTCCCGCCAGGGTGAGTAGCCATCACCCCGGTGGGGCGATTTCGCTCATGCCCGGTTTAGCGGTGGCTGACTCCGGACCGCGCGAGCGGCGCAAGCGTCGGCTGCCTGATCGGCGTATCGCCCAGGGCCTCGTCAATTGCCGCCAGCGTGTCTGCGGTGAGCTCGATACCCGACGCCTTGGCGTTGGCGTGGACCTGCTCGGGCCGGGATGCACCGACGATCGCCGACGCGACCTCAGAGCGCCGCAGCACCCAGGCGAGGGCAAGCTCAGTCATCGACAGGGCCGCCTCTTCGGCGATCGGCCGTAGGCGCTGTACAGCCTCAAGCGTCGCGTCGTTCATCACGAGGTTCATGGCAATGTTCATCTCGCTGCTGGCCGCGCGCGAGTCGGCCGGCGGCTCCTGGCCGGGGCTGTATTTCCCGGTGAGGATGCCCTGGGCGAGCGGCGACCAGACGATCTGCGAGATGCCGTTGGCGGCGCAGAGCGGGAACAGCTCCGCCTCGGGAGCGCGCCAGAGCATCGAGTACTGCGGCTGCGACGAGACGAACAGGTCAGGCCCGACGATCTCGATCGCCGCCTGGAACTGCTCCGCTGTCCACTCGCTGAAGCCGAGATAGCGCGCCTTGCCGGAGGCGACGACCTCCTGGAGGGCCTCGATCGTCTCCTCGATGGGGACGTCGGGGTCAAACCGGTGCGCCTGATAGAGATCGACGTAGTCGGTCTGCAGCCGTGCCAGCGACGCGTCGATCTGCTTGGCTATCTGGGCTGCCGACAATCCCCGGTCAGCGGGCTCGTCGGACATCTGGCCCCAAACCTTCGTCGCCAGCACGTAGGAATCGCGTGGGCGCTGAGACAGGATCTCGCCCCACGCGCTCTCTGCGGCTCCCCGGCCGTAAGCGTTGGCAGTGTCAAAGAAGTTGATGCCGGCCTCAAAGGCCGCGTCGGTACAGGCACGGGTCTGCTCGAACTCCACGCCACCGGAGAAGGTCAGCCACGAACCCAGCGAGATCTCTGAGATCTCGAGGTCAGAGGAACCAAGTTTGCGGAATTTCATGACCAACACATTAGGACCATCGCGGGATCGCGGGCGCCGACTGCCGCATTTCCATGACCTCGGTCGCTCGAGACCGGCGCTTTCGGCGCGTATCAAGGGCGCAAGAGCCGCGGGAAGGGATCGGAATACCGCTGCAACGGGCTTGGGAAGGCGGCGATCGCGGACGCGACGTTGCCGTTCGTGATGACTGCGATCGGGGCGTAGACCGCGGCGGGCAAAATGGCGCCATGGGCCGCCGCGGCGCATGCTTGGACGGCCATCTGTCCCATGATGTAGGGGTACTGGGAAACGCTCGCCGCCATCGATCCGGCCCGGATTGCGTCGAGCGCTGCTGAGCTGCCATCCACACCGATGACCTTGATCTGGCCGGCTTTGCCCGCGGCGCTGACGGCGTCGGCGATCCCGAGAGCCATCAGGTCGTTGGCCGCGAAGAAACCGGAGATGCCCGGGTGAGCCTGAAGGATCTGTTCGGTGGCGATCTGGGCCTTCGTGCGGTCGTAGTCAGCGCTGGCTCGTGCCACCACCCTTAAGCGCGAGCCCTCGATGCCGGCGTCGAATCCGCTCAACCGGCGGACGCCGTTGATGCTCCCGGCTTGCCCACCGATCAGCGCTACATCGCCGGCACCTCCCAGGAGGGTGGCCATACGGGAGCCGGCCAGCCTTCCCGCGACGAAGTCGTCGGTCCCGATGTAGGCCTGGATCCGCACCCCGGCGCGCTTGGCAGCGGCCGGGTCGATCGGACTGTCGACATTGACCACGGGACGCCTCACCCCGCGCAGGGCGTCCACGAGGTTGGTCGCTGTGCTCGGGTTGACCACGTAGCAGTCTGCCCCCCGGGCGACGAGCGCTCGAAGCTGCGCGGCCTCGCCCTGGAGATCATTGCTGCTCGTCACGGATCGGATCGTCAGACGAACATTGAGGCGCACCGCCTCGCTGCTCGCCCCGGCGTAGATCGCCACGAAGAACGGATTGTCGAGCGCCTTGAGGAGGAAGCCGATCCTGATCGGCGTGCGGACGGCCCCACCGGCGCGCACAGCAGTCAGTTCTGCCCTCCCGCTGAGGGATGCAGCGTGCTCAACTCCACCGGCGCCCACGGCAAGGAGAACCGCAGATGCGGCGGCAATCACGACCGGGCGAGCCTTCACCTAGGACCCTCTTGATCGGATGGCTTCTGACCCTAGCGCAGAGGCGGCGATTCGCAAACCGCCTTGTCTGGTGATGGGGAGGAGCAGAGTTGTCAGAATTGTTCGGTCCTCCGGGAGGATTGGTGTGGCTCGGCGACAGACCGCAGCAGTAGCGTTGGTCCTGGGACTCGCTTTTCTGGGGTTCTTCGTTGCCCGTAGCCTGGGCGATCGAGAGGCGCGACGCGACACCGAGCGTCGTGCCGCCATCGCGGCAGCACAGATCCGCGCACGCGTCCAGCAGGCGTCCGACCTCACCGAGAGTCTCCGCCTCTCGATGGTGACCACCGGAGATGGTGGGATCACCAACGCGCAGTTCGCTAGCAACTCATCGAGCTGGCTCAGCCCGGCAGGCTTCCCGGCCGCTGCGTGGGTGCAGCAGGTTCCCGCTTCCCAGCGTGCGGCCTACTCGCGGCGGGTGGGCCATCCGATCGTGACCCAGGACCAACGAGGGCGGATTACACCGGTCGGGCCGCGGCCGTCCTATCTGCCGGCGACGCTGGTCTCGGGGATCACCCCCATGACTGTGCCCGGGATCGACCTCGGCAGCGAACCGGGCGTGGCCGTGGCGCTGAGCCGTGCGAGCAAGCTCTACGACGCGGGCGCAACCCCGCTGGCAAACCGGCGAGACGGCACGAAGGGACTCTTTCTGATCAGGTTTGCTCCACGTCTCACCCGAGGGGTCGTCGAACCGGGATTCGTGGTGGTGTTCGTATCGGAACTCGCCCTCCGCGCCGCGGCAGCCGGCACGCCGGCACTGCGGCTCACGGTCGGCCCCACCTCCAGCGGATCCGATCTGGGAACGGCGACGGTAGGCAAGACGTTCACTGAGGCAGGCCAGCGGTTCGGCGTGGGCGTACCACTGGCGCCTGTCTCGGACACCGCGGCGGTACTGCCCTGGATCATCCTCGTGGCCGGCCTCGCGCTCGCCGCGCTCGCGCGCGCGCTCGGAATCCACGCGGCGCGGCGGGCCGAGGCGCAAGACGAGCTTGACCGGATCTTCAGCCTGAGTCCCGACCTGATCGTGGTCGCCGACTTCGACGGACACTTCACCCGCGTCAATCCGGCCGTCGAGCAGGTTCTCGGCTATACGCCGGAGGAGCTCCTAGCCCGGCCGTACCTCGACTTCGTTCATCCGGACGACCGCGACAAGACAGCGGCAATGGCGGCCGCGCTCAGTGAGGGGAAGACGTCGCCATCGTTCGAGAACCGCCTTATCGGCAAGGACGGCTCACCCAGAGTGCTCGAGTGGACGGCCACGCCCGTTGTCGGGGACGGGCTCATGTATTCCGTGGCCCGCGACGTGACGGCCCGCCGGAGGGCGGAAAGCGAGTTGAAACCGCTGGTGGAGGAGCAGGCGGCGTTGCGGCGGGTGGCGATGTTGGTGGCTACGGAGGCTTCGTCGGGGGAGGTGTTCGCGAAGGTGGTTGAGGAGGTGGCGGGTTTGCTGGGGGATGTTGATGTGGCG
>JBAVWI010000152.1:0-12214 GCA_049697735.1 Solirubrobacteraceae bacterium | reverse complement strand
GGGGTGCTCCGTGCCACCCACGCCCAGCCGCGCCTGCTGCTGGTTGCCCATCCGAGCCGAGATGTACGCGAGGCGTTCTGGATCGCCGGGGGCCGGCTGGTCGATTCAGGCCCGATCGCCAACCACGACCTCGATCAGCTCCAGCAGCGAACCGAGGCCGCGGTGGCGCGCGGTGGCCGGCTGGGCGAGCTCGGCGCCCACGTGCCGACGGGGGAGATCGACGAGGTGCGGATCCTCGGCAGCTGGCTGGCCTCGCACCCGGAGACAGCCCAGCTCGTCCTGCACCCGGTCCCGGGCCGCGACGCTCTGGCCAAATTCCTGGCCGCTGCCGCGCCGGAGCCCCAGCTCGATCTGGCCGCGCCTGGCCGCGCCGGATCAGGGCTCGAACGGGAGCTCGACGACGACCGCGCGGATCTCGTCGGAGCCGACCGCGACGTATGACCCGGGGGGAGCCTCGCGCCGGACCAGAGCCAGGGCGACAGAACCAAGGGCCGGCGACTGGGCCACGCTGCCCAGGCGGCCCACCGTCCGCCCCCCGAAGGTGATCTCGGCCCCCGGCTCGGCCGGCTTGGACAGACGCACACCACGCAGCTGGCGGTTGGGCTTGCCGCGGTAGTAGAGCCGGGCCACGGTCTCCTGTCCGACGTAACAGCCCTTGGTGAACGACACCGCGCGATGGTTGAGGTCGGCCTCCTGGGGGATCACCGTGTCATCGAGGTCGATCCCGTAGCGGGGCCGACCGTGCTCGACGCGCACGCAGTCGGCCACCTTCTCTGAGACCGGAATCGCTCCCGCTCGCTCGAGGGCGGTCAGGAGCGCCGGCGTGTCCTGCGATGCGCAGAGCAGATCGATTCCGAGGTCGGTGCGGATCGCGCGGACAGCGATGCCCGCCACTTCGGCCGCAACATGCGAGTGCTCGCGCGCGGGCAGGTCCGACAGCTGGGCGATCGCATCGGCCTGGGGGCCCAGGAGGGAGACGAGCCCGCGCTCAACCGTGCGCTTGTGCAGGTCGACGTCGTAGCCGAGCTTGAAGCGACGGATCATGTTGAACAGATCCTGGAGCGCCACGCGTTCGGTGTCGAGCAGGAGCTCCTCACCGGTGTCGAGGATCCGCAGATCGCCGAGCATCTTGCCCTTCGGGGTCAGAAAGGCTGCGTAGCAACCCGTCCCCGGGGCCAGTGCTTCGACGTCGTTGGAGACCTGGCCCTGGAGGAAACGCTTGGCGTCCGAACCGGCCAGGGCGAGCTTGCCGCGCTCGGAACGATCGACCATGCCGCAGGCGACGACGATCGCCTCGTACTCGTCGGCTGAGATCTCGACCGAGGTCATTGCACACAGGATAGGACCTCGGCGCGGCCGGCGAGCCAGATCTGCGTCTGCCGAATTTGTATTTCAGCACTTGCCGAATTCATGATTTAGGCGTACCATAATTCCTCGTTGACCGCACTTCAGGAAAAAGTCCCGCTCCGCTCCTCCGCGGTCGAGGACTACAGCAAGGCGATCTATACCCTCGAGCGCAGGGGCGATGGGCCGGTCAGCACCAATGCCCTGGCTGACCGCCTCGGGGTCACGCCGGCCTCGGCGTCGGGAATGGTCAAGCGCCTCGGGGAGCTCGGGCTTGTCACCCATCAGCCCTACCGCGGGGTCACCCTGACCGAGGCTGGTCAAAGGGTCGCGCTCGAGGTGATTCGCCATCACCGGCTGCTCGAGCTGTACCTGGTCGAGAGCCTGGGGGTGCCCTGGGATCGCGTGCACGACGAGGCCGAGGTTCTGGAGCACGTCCTCTCGGATCAGCTCGAGGAGCTGATCGCGGCCAAGCTCGGGGACCCGACCCGCGACCCCCACGGTGACCCGATCCCGAGCCGCGACCTGACCATCGAGGAGACAGTTACCGAGAGTCTCCAGAGCCTTCCGGCCGGCGCGGGCGGCACCTTTGCCCGCGTCTCGGACTCCAATCCGGCCATGCTCCGCTATCTCGCCGACCGCGGGATCGCTCCGGGCGTCGAACTCGAGGTGGTCGAGCGTCAGCCCTTCGGCGGCCCGCTGTTCGTGCGCATCGGGGTCAGCGTGCATCCCCTGGGCGGCGAGCTCGCGCGGGCCATGCGGGTGGAGGTGAACCGGTGAGCACCGACCGGAGGGTCCGATGAGCCGCCTCGAGCCCGCCCTGGAGACCGAGACCGTCGAGGAGCCGACGCCGGCCATCGGCGCGGTCGAGGGGCAGGCGCCGGCCATCGGCGCGGTCGAGGGGCAGGCGCCGACCATCGGCGCCGTCGAGGGGACGCCGCTCGAGCGCCTGATCGCGCGGGGACGGCTGCGCGCCACCCTGACCATGCTGGGCCCGGCCTTCGTGGCCGCGGTGGCTTACGTCGATCCCGGCAACTTCGCCACCAACGTCCAGGCCGGGGCGAAGTTCGGCTACAGCCTGCTCTGGGTGGTGCTGCTGGCCAACCTGATGGCGATGCTGATCCAGTATCTCTCGGCCAAGCTCGGCGTCGCCTCCGGACGCAGCCTGCCCGAGCTGTGTCACGAGCGCTTCCCGCGCGGGACCAGCTGGGCGCTATGGGTACAGGCCGAGGTGATGGCCATGGCCACCGACGTGGCTGAGTTCCTCGGGGCGGCGATCGGCCTGAACCTGATCTTCGGCGTACCCCTACTGGTGGCGGGGTTCATCACCGCGGCGATCGCCTTCGCGATCCTCGAGCTTCAGCGGCGGGGCTTTCGCAGCTTCGAAGTCGCGATCGCCGCTCTGCTGGGCATCGTCTTCGCCGGCTTTCTGTACGAGACCCTGCAGATCGGACCCTCGGCCAGCGCCAGCCTGCGCGGGCTGATTCCGAGCCTGGGCAACTCGACCCAGCTCTATCTCGCGGTGGGGATCGTCGGCGCCACAGTCATGCCCCACGTCATCTATTTGCACTCGGCCCTGACCAAGGGACGGATGCCGGCCCGCGATGACGTCGAGCGTCGTCGCGTGTTGCGCTTCGAGCGCCTCGACGTGCTGATCGCGCTTGGCCTCGCCGGGCTGATCAACCTGGCCATGCTGGCCGCCGCGGCCAAGCTCTTTCATGTTTCCGGGCTGTCTGGCCTGAGCACGATCGAGAGCGCCCACCACGAGCTCGGGCGGCTTGTCGGCGGCGGCGCGGCGCTGGCCTTCGCCGTCGCCCTGCTGGCCTCGGGGGCGTCCTCGTCGAGCGTTGGAACCTACGCGGGGCAGGTGGTGATGGCCGGCTTTATCGGCGTCCAGATCCCCATCTATGTGCGCCGGGCGGTGACGATGGCGCCCGCCCTGGTCATCCTCGCGCTCGGCGTGAGCCCGACCAGCGCGCTCGTCCTCAGTCAGGTCGTGCTCTCGTTTGGCATCCCGTTCGCGGTCATCCCCCTGGTCGTGCTCACCGGCCGCCGTGACGTGATGGGCACGCTCGTCAATGGGCGGGGGACCAGCACCGTCGCCTATGCAATCGCCGGCCTGGTCACGGTCATGAACGTGTTCCTGATCGCCCAGGTGATGCTGGGCTAAGGGCTCTCGCCAGGGCGGGCGGCTACGCTTGCTGGCCATGGCTTCGCTGGCGCAGCAGTTCACCGACGCCGTCGCCGCGCTGTCGGACGACTGGACCGATCTCGAGCTCGACCTGCGGATCTTCGACGAGCGCCGTTATGTTGACGCAGCGGTGATGCTTGTCACCGCCAATCCGCAGCCGTATTCAAAGCACGACTGGCACTGGCGCCTGGTCGTCGCCCACCGCTTCGGCCACGGCACCCCGGTCCCCTCGGTCCACCTGGGCCTCAAGCTGCTCGACGACGCCGGCATCGATGGGGAGCTCGTCGTGCGCGAGGTCCGAACCGGCCGGGTTGAGGTCACGCAGATGTGGGGGCGCACCGAGTCGGTCCGCCAGGAGTTCAAGCGTCGCCGGGCCCAGTAGCGGTGGCCCGGGCGGTCGCGTTCGTTCCCGATCTCCTGTTCGGGTCCAATGTCATCGGCGCGCTACAGGCCGGCGGGCACGACCCGCGCCTGGTCACCGACCCCGCTGAGCTGGAAGCCGCGCTGGCCGGCGCCGATGTGCTGATCGTCGACCTGACCACCGAGGCCCAGGCTCGGATCGAGCTCGCGCGTCCGGCCCTGCAGGCACAGTCGCCCAAGACGCTGGCCTTCTTCTCCCACGTCGAGGCCGACGTGCGCGAGGCGGCACAGCAGGCCGGCTTTGACCTCGTCGTGCCGCGTTCGCGGATGGCGCGGGCCGCGGCCTCGCTGGTCACCGAGCTGGCCGGTTAGCGCGCCGACGGCATAAAGCGCCCCGAGAACATGGCCTTCACCCTCGGTGCCCGGGCAACGATCCCGAAGCGCTTCTCCCACTGCGCCCAGGCCCTCAAGCGCGTTGCGTCAAGGACACCCACCCGGCCTCCCGCGCCGCGGAAAGCGGGGAGCAGCGTCCGCAGTTCGGCGCTGAGCAGGTGGGGATCGAGGCCCGGGACCAGCGAGCGCAGCGCCTGTTCTCCGGAGTCGGGGTCGGCCAGGACCTGGCGGTAGCCGGTGACCAGGGCGCTCACGACCGAGCGGGCGAGATCCGGATGCGCACGGAGGCTGGCTCGCGTGGCCGCCAGGACGAGCTCGGGGTAGGCCGGGGCGCCGTACTGGTCAACGCGAAAGACATGGAAACCCGGGCGCCGGCGGCTGATCGTCACCCCCTCGTCGTTCCAGAACGCGGTCGCCGCTGAAACTCGTCCGGCGAGTAGATCGGCGACGGCGTTGAAGCCGATCGTGATCGTGTTCACGCGCGCCGGATCAGCGCCCGCTCCGGCCACGATCGAGTGCAGGACGGCGACGTCACTGGGCAGGCCCGAGACGCCCACGGTCCGGCCCACGAGCTGACGCGGGCTGGCGATGCCCGGCGCTGCGATCACGGCGGCCAGTGGCCGCTGGACGATGGCCATGATCCCAACGATGTCTTGGCCCCGGGCCCGGGCCAGGGCGAGGTCGTGGATGTCAAGGATCGCGAAGTCGGCCCGGCCGGTCTCGAGCAGGCGGATCGAATCCGTGGAGGCCGAGGGTGCGACAACCCGCAATCGGGTCCCCGTGTGGACGTCATCGCCGCGGGCAAGGGCCTCATAGATGCCGGCGTGGACAGGATTGGGGGTGAAATCGAGGACCAGGGTGGCCCCGGGAAGGCTTGGCGGCGCGGAGGGCGAACTGCCGCATCCGGCGAGGCAGGCGGCGACGCAGACGGCGACGCACGGGGTGGCAAGAAGGAGACGGCGCATCCGGCGGGCCAGCATAGGCGTCGAGGCCCGACGATCCCGCCTCGTGCGGCCCCGACCGGGGCCCGCGGGCGGCCCTCGTAGACTTGCCGGGGATGCGCCGCCGCGTCACGTTCAGCCGAAACTACGCGCTTTCGCTTTCGCGGACTTGTCGCTGCTACTGCAAGTACTGCGCCTTCGCTACCCACCAACCGCATCTGCACGCGCCCGATGTGGTCCAGGAGATGCTCGATCGGGCCGCCGGGCGCCACCGTGCCAAGGAACTGCTGGTCCTGACCGGCGAGGCGCCCGATCACAACCCGCAGGTCGCGCAGCGGCTGGCCGCCTTCGGCTTTGCTGACTTCACCGCCTACGTGGTATGGGTGTGCGAACAGGCGCTCGAGCGCGGTCTGCTGCCTCACACCAATCTGGGCGTGGTCGAGCGCGAGCAGCTCGCCGCGCTGCGCGAGGTCACCGCCTCGCAGGGCCTGATGCTGGAATCGGTCGCCGAGCGGCTGATGGAAACCGTCCACGCCGGCTCACCCACCAAGCACCCCGCCCGGCGGCTGGAAACGATCGCCGCCGCCGGTGAGCTGCGAATCCCCTTCACGAGCGGGATCCTGGTCGGGATCGGCGAGACCGAGGACGAGCGGATGGCCTCGCTAGCCGCCTTGGCCGAGGTCCACGGGCGCTTTGGTCATCTTCAGGAGGTGATCCTCCAGAACTTCGTTCCCCACCAGAGCTACTACGGGCGCGAGCCGGCGGAGATCGCCGGGGCGGCCGCCGCCGAGTACTGGCGCACCGGGGTGGGCCAAGTGGCGGGCGGGACCGGTATGGCACCGGCGTGGGCCTGCCCGGTCAGCGTGGAGGACATGAAGCGCTTGATCGGCGAGACCCGCCGGCTGATGCCCGACATCGGCATCCAGGTCCCGCCCAATCTGGCCGACTGGTGGCCGGAGCTGGTTCAGGCCGGCGCGACCGACCTGGGGGGCCTGAGCGCGAACGGTGACCATATTTCGCCCGAGCACCCCTTCCCGTCTCCGACCCAGGTCCGTCAGCGCCTGGCCGGGGACGGTTTCGCGGTCTCCGAGCGGCTGTGTGTGTACCCGGAGTACATCGATGCGCAGTGGATCTCCGCTCCCGTCCTGGACGTGATCAAGGCCCGCTACTGGTCTTTCATTCCCCGGCGCGGGAGCGGGCGGCGCCGCGAGCTCCAGGTCGACGCCGAGGCGGCGCCGCGCGCGGTGGAGCGCGCTCGCGACGGGCATGCGCTGAGCGCCGAGGAGCTGACCGCGTTGTTCGCCGAGCAGCGGCCCGAGGTCATCGAGGACATGCGGGCGGCCGCCGACGAGCTGCGCCGCCGTCTGGCCGGCGACACAGTCACCTTCGTCGTGAACCGCAACATCAACGTCTCCAACGTGTGCGTGGTCGGCTGTGCCTTCTGCGGCTTTGGGCAGTCGCGGCGCTCGCCCGATGCCTACGAGCACTCCGAGGCCGAGTTCGCCGAGCGGGTGGAGGCGGCGATCGCGGCGGGGGCGACCGAGCTCTGTATCCAATCGGGCATCCACCCCGACTGGGGATTGGAGGACTATCTGGGCTGGCTGCGCTTCGCCAAGTCGCTGGCTCCGCAGATACACCTCCACGCCTACTCTCCGATGGAGGTCTCGCACATGTGCGAGGTGACCGGTCTGGCCCCGCGCGCCGTCTTTGCGCGCTTGCGTGAGGCCGGGCTGGGCTCGACTCCGGGCACGGCGGCCGAGGTACTGCACGACGGGGTGCGCGAACGCATATCCCCGAACAAGCTCCCGGTTGCGCGCTGGGTCGAGATCATCGAGGCCTCGCACGCCGAGGGGATCCGCTCCACGGCAACTGTCATGTTCGGCCACATCGAGGAGCCGTGGGAGCTGGCCGAGCACATGCGCGTGGTGCGTGAGCTCCAGGAGCGAACCGGCGGCTTCACCGAGTTCGTGCCGCTGTCCTTCATCCCCTTCCACACCCTTTTGGGCCGCACCCATGGCGTCGAGGAGATCTCCCGCGAGGAGAACCTCAAGCACACGGCTGCCTTCCGCCTGGCGCTGGGCGACACGGTCACCAATCTCCAGGCCAGCTGGGTCAAGATGGGCCTGGACGCGGCCACCGAGGCGCTGCGTTGGGGGGTCAACGATCTCGGCGGCACCCTGATGGAGGAATCGATCTCGCGGATGGCCGGGAGCTACCACGGGGTGCGCCTGGAACCCGAGGAGCTGATCGCCGCCGCGCATCGGGCCGGCCGGCCCGCGGCCGAGCGGACCACCGGCTACGAGCTGCGACGTCGCTTCGAGGTGCCGGTGTCGGTGTGACCCCGCTTGGGGTATGTGCGTGAGCGTCGAGCGCCCGCCCTCACTGTTCGCGGGAGTCGAGCCACTCGAGGTGTTCGTCGAGCTGCTGGCCGAGCTCGATAACGACACGAGCTCGACGGAGTTCTATGACCGGATCTGCGAGGCCATCTGCCGGCTGACGACGATGCGCCGGGCGGCGATCTTCATGGCCGACGCAGGCCGGCGCAGGGTCCGCGCCGTCGGCTCCTACGGCACCTCCTTCGAGCAGCTGGCCACGCTCGAGCCGACGCCTACGCTCGTCTCGACGCCGATCGCCCAGCGCGCGCTGCTTCAGGACGAGGTCGTGGTCGTCTCGGACGGGATCGAGGACCAGGTGCCCCCCGAGTACGCGCGACTGCTCGGGATCACAACCCTGGTCTGCACCCCCCTGAGCGCCGCCGGCCGTGCCTACGGAGTTATCTGCGCTGACCGTGGCGGTGGCCGCTTCGAGCTCTCAGACGGTGAGCGCCACCTGCTCTGGACGCTGGGCAAGACCGCGGCCCTGGTGGCCACGGCTCGCAACGCGACCCGCCAGCAGGAGCGAAACCAGCGGCTCGGCGAGCGGCTCGAGCTGGCCCGCGAGATCCACGAGCGGGTGATGCAGCGCCTGTTCGGCGTCTCGCTCGCGCTCAGCGCCGAGCGTTCCTTTGACGACGAGGAGCGCGAGCGCTGCCGGGTCGAGATGCAGGAGGCGCTCAGCGATCTGCGCCGCGCCCTGGAGCGCCCGCTGGCCGCCCTGCCCCAGGAGACCGGCACCACGCTCGCCGTCGAGCTCGAACGGGTGGTGGCGGCGCCGGGGCCGCCGATAGAGGTCCACTGGGAGCCGGGGCTGACGGTCCCGCCTGATGCCGAGCCGCTGGCTCAATCCGTGCTCGCCGAAGCACTGCGCAACGTTGCCAAGCACGCGACGCCGACCCGCGTCGAGGTCCGGGTAACCGGCGACGCGGACACGTTCACGCTCGAGCTGCTCAACGACGGGGTCGGGCCGGAGGCGCGCGGAGCGGGGATGGGGCTGCGGCTGGCCGCCTTCGAGGCCCTCCAGCACGGTGGCGTGGTCGACTTCGGGGCCCCGGAGGCCGGCCGGTGGCGAGTGCGGCTGGTCGTGCCGCGGGGGCCGGGCCGGGCATGAGCCCTGCCGCGGCGTCGCAGCGCAAGCTGCGGGTGCTGGTCGTCGACGACCACGATGTCGTGCACTGGGGCTTTCGCGTCCTGCTCGGCGAGCAGCCGTGGGTGGAACGCTGCCTGGCCGCGAAGACGGGGACCGAGGCCCTGGAGCTGCTGCGGACGTTCTCCGCCGACGTGGCCTTGGTCGATCTGTTCCTGGCCGGTGAGTCGGGGGCCGACGTCTGCGCCTCGATTCGCCGGGATTCGCCGCGCACGCGCGTGCTGCTGATCTCGGGCGCGGGGCGGATGTCCCCGGCGGCAGCCCGGGCGGCCGGGGCCTCGGGCTTCGTCTCCAAGGACTGGGAGGCAAGAGAGGTGGCACGGGCGGTGCACGCGGTCGGCCTCGGGATGACGATGTTCGCGCCCACCGCCGAGCAGCCGGCGCCGCTGCTCTCCGAACGCGAGCGCGAGGTGCTCGACCTGATCGCGGCGGGCTCGACCAACCGCGAGATCGCCGGGCGCCTGTTTCTATCCCCGCATACGGTCAAGGAGCACACCAGCGCCGTGTACCGGAAGCTCGGTGCGCGCAACCGCGCCGAGGCGGTGCAGCGAGCCCAGCGGGTCGGGCTGCTGGGTTAGGCGTAACGCGCGCCGACCGGTCAGCGGCGGCGCATCACGCGCTCGATCACCGGCAGCTTGAGGGCATGGGGGAGGTAGCGCACAGCCATCATCGCCGTGCGGATCTGACGGCCCGGGACCACGACGCGGCGGCCGTCCTCGAGTCCCTTGACGCCGGCCGAGGCGGTCTCCTCGGCGGTCACCCACACCGGTCCGGGCACGGCAGACTCCATCGTCTGGCCACCGGGCTCCCAGCCGGCTTGGTCCCAGAACTCGGTCGACACCGGACCCGGGGCGAGTGCTGTCACTGTCACCCCCGCGCTGCGGACCTCGTGGTGCAGGGCCTCTGAGAAGCTGAGCACGTAGGCCTTGGCCGCCGCGTAGCCGGCCGAATAGGGCAGCGGCTGCATGCCGGCCGTCGAGGCGACGTTGAGGATTGCCCCGCGGTGCCGGCGGACCATCTCGGGCAGGAAGGCCGAGGTCAGGGCGACCACGGCCTCGACCAGAACCCGCACCTGCTCGAGCTCGCGCTCGGGGTCGGCGTCGGCGAAGGCACCGCCGGTGGCGAAGCCGGCGTTGTTGACCAGTACCTCCACGTTGAGTCCGAGCGCGGCCACCCGACCCGGGAGACGCTGGCGCGACGCCGACTTGGCCAGGTCACAGCCGAGCGTCTCGGCGCGCACGCCATGGGCGCCGGCCAGCTCCTGGGCGATCTCGTCCAAGCGCTCCTTGCGCCGGGCGACGAGGACGAGGTTGTGGCCACGCGTGGCGAGCTCACGTGCGATCGCGGTGCCGATTCCGGCCGAGGCGCCGGTGACCAGGGCCGCGCCGGACGCGTTGGGGGCGGGGAGGCTCATGAGCGCGCAGCCTACCGTCCTCCCCCCGAACGGGGGGAACTCCGCGACCGCGCTGTATCCCAGTTACACGCGCGGCGTAGGTTCTCAGCGATGAGCACCGTTACCGCGATCCTGTTTCCCGGGCAGGGGAGTCAGACGGCCGACATGCGCGATGTCGTCGCGCGCGAGCGGCCGGATCTCCTTCAAGACGTCATCGCTGCCGTCGGCGAGGACCCGTTCTTGCGCGCCGGCCAGGGGACCCAGTTCGCCCAACCGGCCATCTTCTGCGCCAGCCTGGCCGGCTGGCACGCCCTCGGTCGCCCGGCCGGGGAGTTCATGGCCGGTCACTCCCTCGGCGAGCTGGCGGCGCTGGTCGCCGCCGGTGCCCTCGCCGAACGCGATGGAGTGAAGCTGGTCGTCCTGCGCGGCCGTCTAATGGAGGAGGCCGGACGCCGGGCCGGTGACGGCGGCATGGTGGCGGTGCTCGGTGCCGGCGCCGCGGAGCGCGCCCCCGAGGTCGCGCTGGCCCATGACCTGGTGGTGGCCAACGACAACTCTCCCCAGCAGGTGGTCCTGTCCGGCGCCCGCGCCCAGCTGCCGGCCGCCGTACAGCACGCCAAGGACCTGGGCCTGAGGGCGATGGAGCTCGACGTGACCGGCGCCTTTCACTCGCCGATGATGGCCTCGGCGGTGCCCGAGTTCGCGGCCGCGCTCGCCGCCACCGAGTTCTCGACCCCTGCGGTCACGGTGCTGTCCGCGGTTACCGCGCGCGCCTTCGAGGACCCGGTGCGCGAGCTCACCGACGCGCTGACCATGCCCGTCCGCTGGCGCGAGACCATGCTCGCCGCGGCCGAGCTCGGCGCGACACGCTTTGTCGAGGTCGGCCCCGGCCGGGTGCTCACCGGGCTGGTCAAGCGCACGCTGTCTGACGTGGAGCTCGTCCATGCTTGAAATCCGATCCGCGGAAACGCATGACCATCTGGCTCCCGCGCGGGCCGACGTGCGCCCGGCGGCAATTCTCAGCGTGGCCACCGAACTGCCCCCCGGGCGCCTGAGCAACGCCGAGCTCGCCACGCGCCTGGGCATCACCGAGGAATGGATCGTCTCGCGGACCGGGATCCGGGAGCGCCGGCGGGCCGAGCCCGGGGAGCGGCTCAGCGATTACGCCGCCCGAGTCGGTGCGGCTGCGCTGCTCCGGGCCGGAATTCCCGCCGCCGAGCTTGACCTCGTGATCGTGGCCACCATGACCCAGGACGAGCTCACGCCCAACACCGCCCCGATCGTCGCCCACGCGATCGGCGCCCAGCGCGCCGGAGCCTTCGACGTGGGAGCCGCCTGCAGCGCCTTCCTGGTCGGACTCTCCCAGGGCACCGCGCAGATCGAGTCCGGCCGCGCCGAGTACGTGCTCCTTATCGGGGCTGACTTCATCACCCGGATCACCGACTACGACGATCGCCGCACGGCCCCTCTGTTCGCCGATGCCGCAGGGGCGGTTGTTCTCGGTCCGGGCGGCGGCGAGCGGGGCAGCGTGGGACCGATCGTGCTCGGCGCCGACGGCTCCCACGCTCAGACGATCCACGCCGGCGTGAGCGAGCGCAAGCTGCGCATGGACGGACCCGAGGTCTTCCGGCACGCCGTCGCGCGTATGAGCCAGGTGACCCTTGACGCCGTCGCCCAGGCCGGGCTCAGCGTCGGCGACATTGACCTGTTCGTCTACCACCAGGCCAACGCTCGCATCACCCGCGCACTCGGCGAGCGGCTGGGTCTGCCCGCCGAGCGCGTCGTCGACTGCATCGAGGGCGTCGGCAACGCGTCGGCGGCCACGCTGCCGGTGGCGCTCGCCGCCGCCGAGGCGGATGGACGCCTGCGCCCCGGCGCCCGTGTGCTGCTCAGCGCGTTCGGTGCCGGTTTCACCTGGGGTGGAGGCGTAATCGAATGGGGCGGGCGTGCCTGAGGTGCGTGAACAGGGGTGTGCCCTGGTCACCGGCGCCTAGCGCGGGATCGGGGCGGCGATCGCGCGCGCCGTGGCCGCCGAATGGTGGCCGGTCGGCGTCGGCTATCGCTCAGACC
>JBAVWI010000151.1:0-8478 GCA_049697735.1 Solirubrobacteraceae bacterium | reverse complement strand
GATGATGGGCTGGCTGGGCGGCTTCCGACCGAGCGCGCGCTGGTCGCCGAGCTCGGGGTGACGCGGACCATGGTCCGCCGCGCCCTCGCCCGGCTGGAGGCCGAGGGGCGGATCTCGCGCGAGGTCGGGCGGGGCACCTTCCTGCGCGCGGCCGGCTCCGGCCCGGGGCGGGTCGGGGTCCTTTCCAGCTCGGCTGCCGAGGTCGGGCCGGCCGACGTGATGGCGGCGCGACGGGTGATCGAGCCTCAGGTGCTCCCGCTCGTCGTCGCCTGGGCGACCCAGCGCGACTTCGACGAGCTGCGGCGGTGCCTGGAGGGCGGTGCGGCGGCGGACAGCGCGGCCGAGTTCGAAGTCTGGGACTTCGCCCTTCACCACGCGATCGTCGCCGCGAGCCGCAACCAGCTGTTGCTCTCGATGTACGCGGCGGTTGAGCGAGCCCGACAGGGCGAAATCTGGGGCAATCTCAAGCGGCGCAATGATTCACGCGAGCGGCGCGCGATCTACCAGGCCGATCACGTCGAGCTCGTGGAGGCTCTGCGCTCCCGCGAGCTCTCCGACGCCATCGCGGCCATGGATCGCCACCTCGCCCGCGTCCAGGCGAATCTGCTCGAGACCGGGACTCCGCGGGTCACCGGCTGAGCCTGCTGGTCGCTGGTCGCTGGTCGCTGGCCGTTGGCTGCTGACCGCCGGCCGCCGGCCGCCAGTGGTGGGTCGCCGACGTCGGTCTCGTATCGGTGTCGGTCACCGGCCTGCCGCGCGCACCGGTGCAGATATCCACTTGACAGGCATGTGACATTGGTTATTGTGTATCCCACGGTGGCTGCCGCAATGACGAACCCGGATGTTTTGATCCCGGAACGCCTCACCGGCACGCTTGAGCTTCCCGCTCTGGCTGGGATCGGCAGCGTGGCGCAGCACGCCTACGTCGCCCTGCGCCAAGCCATCCTGGCCATGGACGCGTATGACCTGGACGCTGACCTACGCTTGGACGAGAAGCGCCTGGCGGCCGAGCTGGGCGTGAGCCGCACGCCCGTCCGGGAGGCGCTGTCAAGGCTTCAAAGCGAGGGTCTGGTCGAGATCATCCCCCGCCGCGGCGTGCGGGTTGTGCGCAAGAGCAAGGCGGAGATCGTCGAGACGATCATCGCCTGGGCGGCCCTTGAGAGCATGGCCGCGCGGCTCGCCTGTGAGCGGGCCGACGATGCGCAGCTGGCCAGCCTGAACACGCTTTTCGCCGGGTTCGAGCAAGAGGAGCTGCGTTCGCATCTGGACGAGTACTCGGCGGCCAACCTGCGCTTTCATCAGCGCATCATCGAGCTCGGCGACTCGCAGCTCATCGCCACCATGGCCGACGGACTGCTGGTGCATGTGCGCGCCATCCGCCGTCACACGATCGGGGAGGGTGACCGTCCCGAGCGGTCGATCGTCGACCACGCACACATCATCGACGCTCTGCAGAGCCGGCAGGCTGACCTCGCCGAGCGGCTGGTCCGTGAGCATGCGCTGAACCTCGCCCGACACGTCCAACAGAACTGGCCGCTCGATTGAGCCCCATCCGTCTCACCGGGCTGGGTCAGGCCCCGCTGTTCCACCTTTAGTCATGCCATCCGAAAGGGAAGGAGAGTCGACGTGACCGCTACGGCGACCACCAATCAGCAGGAGAAGCCGTCCGGCCCCCGGGCCGTCGACCCCGACACCATTTCCGGGGGCCATCTCGTCGCCAAGGCGCTCCGGGCCGAGGGCATCGACGCCATCTTCACCCTTTGTGGCGGCCACATCATCGACATCTACGACGGCTGCATCGACGAGGGCATCCAGGTCATCGACGTTCGTCACGAGCAGGTCGCGGCCCATGCCGCCGACGGCTATGCGCGCGTTACCGGCCGGCCGGGCTGCGCCGTCGTCACCGCCGGGCCGGGCACCACCGACGCTGTCACCGGCGTGGCGAACGCCCTGCGCGCGGAGAGCCCGATGCTGCTGATCGGCGGTCAGGGAGCCCTGAACCAACACCGGATGGGATCACTCCAGGACCTTCCGCACGTTGACCTGATGCGCCCGATCACAAAATTCGCCTCCAGCGTGCTGACGACCGAGCGCGTGGCGGACATGGTGTCCATGGCCTTTCGCGAGTCGATGGCGGGAGCGCCGGGTCCCGCCTTCCTTGAGATCGGACGCGACATCCTCGACGGCCACGTCCCGCTGGAGCGCGCAGTGCTCCCGGAGGCCGGCCGGTACCGGACATCGACCAAGAGCATCGGCGATCCCGCCGACATCGAGCGGCTGGCCGACATCCTCGTCAAGGCCGAGCGCCCCTGCGTGCTGCTGGGCAGCCAGGTGTGGACGTGCCGCGGCGCGGAGGCGGCGATCGAGTTCGCGCGCACGCTCAACATTCCGGCCTTCATGAACGGTGCCGCCCGGGGCACGCTGCCCCCCGGTGATCCTCATCACTTCCATCAGACCCGTCGCCATGCCTTCAACAACGCCGACGTGATCGTCATCGTCGGGACGCCGTTCGACTTCCGGATGGGATACGGCAAGCGCCTCTCCCACGAGGCGACAGTCGTCCAGATCGACATGGACTACCGCACTGTCGGCAAGAACCGGGACGTCTCGCTGGGCTTGGTCGGCGATGTTGGCGCGATCCTGGCCGCGGTCACCGAGGCGGCCCAGGGCCGGGGCGATCTGGGTGCCCGCCGGCGCGAACCGTGGCTGGAGGCGCTGCGCGCCGAGGAGCAGCGGATGCGGGAGGAGCGCCTTCCGCGGCTGCTCAGCGACGCCGCGCCCATCCATCCGCTTCGCCTGGCCCACGAGCTGAACGAGTTCATCACCGACAACACGCTGTTCATCGGCGACGGTGGTGACGTCGTCACCTTCTCCGGCGGGGTCGTGCAGCCCAAGGGGCCGGGCCTGTGGATGGACCCGGGACCACTGGGCACCCTCGGAGTCGGGACACCGTTTGCGATGGCCGCGAAGGTCGCTCGTCCCGATCTGGAGGTGGTGGGGCTGTTCGGAGACGGCGCCTTCAGCCTGACCGGATGGGACTTCGAGACGATGGTGCGCTTCAACCTCCCGTTCATCGGAGTGATCGGCAACAACTCCTACATGAACCAGATCCGCTACGGCCAGATCCAGAAGTACGGGGAGGAGCGGGGCGATGTCGGCAACAAGCTCGGCGACGTGCCCTACGACAAGTTCGCCCAGATCCTGGGTGGGTACGGAGAGGAGGTCCGGGAGCCGGACCAGATCCGCCCCGCCCTGGAGCGGGCGCGGGAGTCTGGCAAGCCGGCGCTGATCAACGTGTGGATCGATCAGAACGCGTTTGCGCCGGGCACGATGAACCAGACGATGTACAAGTAGACGGGAGAGAGAGTCACATGAGCAAAGCCCTCGAAGGGGTCCGGGTCGTCGACATGACACACGTCCAGGCCGGACCCGTGTGCACCCAGCTGCTGGCCTGGATGGGCGCCGACGTGATCAAGATCGAGTCGCCCAAGGGCGATGTCACCCGGCAGCAGCTTCGCGACATTCCCGACGTCGACAGCCTGTACTTCACGATGTTGAACTGCAACAAGCGAAGTGTCACTCTCGACCTCAAGAGCGACGAGGGCAAGGAGACCTTCAAGCAGCTCCTGCGTGGCGCCGACGTGCTGGTGGAGAACTTTGCTCCGGGCGCGCTGGACCGCATGGGGTTCACCTGGGAAGCGGTCCAGGAGATCAACCCCAAGCTGATCTTCGCCTCGCTGAAGGGCTTCGGGCCGGGCGCGCTCGAGCACGCCAAGGCGTATGAGCCGATCGCGCAAGCCACCGGCGGCGCGATGAGCACCACCGGCTTCGATGACGGTCCGCCGATCGTCACCGGCGCGCAGATCGGTGACTCGGGCAATGCCGTCCACTTGTTCGGGGCAATCTGCGCCGCGCTCTACCAGCGCACGCACACCGGACGCGGGCAGCGCGTGACGATCGCCATGCGCGACGGGATCCTCAACCTATGCCGGGTCAAGGTGCGCGATCAGCAGCGGCTCGAGCGCGGGCCGCTGGGCGAATATCCCAACCAGGAGTTCGGCGACGCGGTGCCACGCTCGGGCAACGCCTCCGGAGGCGGCCAGCCGGGCTGGGCCGTTCGCTGCAAGGGTGGCGGCCCGAACGACTGGCTGTACCTGGTCATCCAGCCCCAGGTGTGGGAGCCACTGATGACAAAGATCGGGCGCCAGGAGCTCGTCAATCATCCTGAGTACGACTCCCCGGAGAAGCGGCTGCGCCACCTGTGGGACATCTTCGGGATGGTGGAGGAGTGGACCATGACCCGCGATAAGTGGGAGGCCTTCCGGGAGCTCAACGCGATCAACGTCCCGTGCGGGCCGGTGCTCGACACCAGGGAGCTCCTGGACGATCCGGACTTTGCCGCCACCGGGATGATCGTCGAGGTCGACCACCCCGAGCGCGGCAAGTTCAAGACCGTCGGCTGCCCGTTTACGTTGTCCGATTCCCCGGTGGAGATCACGCGCTCGCCGCTGTTGGGCGAGCACAACCAGGAGGTCCTGGAGGAGCTGGTCAAGGAGAGCCCGACCTCCCAGTCCCAGCGGCTGTCTGCGGTTGACGCCTAGCGGATCCGGCCACGTACGAATCACGACACGACGAGGAGAGACGATGCACGCAACGGCGACAGAGGAGCTGTCCACCCAGAGCCCGGATCAGGCCACCGTCCGCGAGGTGCTCGAGGCGGTACAGGCGGAGGGGCGCACGGCACTGAGCGCTCCAGAGGCCAAGCAGGTCTGCGACGCCTACGGGATCGCCGTACCGCAGGAAGGCCTGGCCACCAGCGCCGAGGAGGCCGTCGGCGTGGCCAACCAGATCGGCTACCCGGTTGTCCTCAAGATCGTCTCGCCGGAGATCCTGCACAAGACCGAGGCCAAGGGAGTCCTCGTCGGCGTGGCATCGGCGGACGAGGTGTCGGCCGGCTACGAGACGATCGTCAGCAACGCCAAGGCCTACGATCCGAACGCCCAGATCACCGGGGTGCAGGTCCAGCAGATGCTCGGGTCCGGGCAGGAGGTGCTGATCGGCGCCATCACCGACCCCACCTTCGGTCCCGTAATGACCTTCGGGCTCGGCGGCGTACTGGTCGAGGTGCTGCGCGATGTGACCTTCCGCCTGGCCCCGACCACGTTTGACGAGGCGCTTTCGATGATCGGCGGGATCCGCGCCGCCGAGGTGCTGGAGGGCGTCCGTGGCGGCCCGGCCAGTGATCGTGGGGCCCTCGCCCACATGCTCGAGCGCGTCTCGCGCCTGGTGACCGATTTCCCGGAGATCACCGAGGTTGATCTCAACCCGGTGCTGGCGACCGAAAGCGGGGCCACCGCGGTCGACGCGCGGCTGCTGGTGTCGTTTGAGGCGCCCGCCGAGCGCCCGCCCCGTTACAGCCAGGAGCAGATCCTGGAGACGATGAACCACTTGATGCGCCCGCAGGCGATCGCGGTGATCGGCGCGTCCGATCAGACGGGAAAGATCGGCAACTCGGTGATGCGCAACCTGGTCGACGGCGGGTTCCCCGGTGACATCTATCCGGTCAACCCCAAGGCGGGCGAGATCCTCGGCAAGCGCGCCTATGCCGATGTCGACGATCTTCCCGACGGGGTGGACGTGGCCGTCTTCTGCATCCCGGCCAAGCTCGTGGTCCCGACGATTGCCAAGGTCGGCGCCAGGGGCATAACCACCGCCATCCTCATCCCCTCCGGCTTTGCCGAGACCGGAGAGGTGGAGCTGCAACACGAGTTGGTGCAGACCGCGCGCCAGCATGGCGTGCGCTTCGTAGGCCCCAACATCTACGGCGTCTACTACACGCACGGCAACATGAGCGCGGCCTTCACCACTCCGTACGACGTCAAGGGTCCGGTGGCGCTGGCTTCCCAGAGCGGCGGAATCGGGATGGCCATCCTCGGCTTCAGCCGCTCGACCAAGCTCGGCGTTTCGGCGATCGTGGGCCTTGGCAACAAGGCCGACATCGACGAAGACGACCTGCTGACCTTCTTCGAGCAGGACGAGGCCACCAACTGCGTGGCTTTGCACATGGAGGACCTCAAGGACGGCCGGTCGTTCGTAGAGGTGGCCCAGCGGGTGTCCAAGCGCAAGCCGATCGTGGTGCTCAAGGCGGGCGCGACGCCCGCGGGCACCAAGGCGGCGGCGTCGCACACGGCGGCCCTGGCCGGCGACGACAAGGTCTACGACGACATCCTGCGCCAGGCCGGCGTGGTCCGGGCCAAGGGGCTCAACGAGCTCCTGCAGTTCGCGCGCTGCCTGCCGATCCTGCCCACCCCCCGCGGCGAGAACGTGGTCATCATCACGGGGGCCGGAGGGTCGGGCGTACTGCTGTCCGACGCCTGCTACTCAAACGGCCTGCACCTGATGCAGATGCCCGACGATCTCAACCAGGCGTTCATGAAGTTCATCCCGCCGTTCGGCGCCGCGGGCAACCCGGTCGACATCACCGGCGGGGAGCCTCCGGAGACCTACGCCAACACGATCAAGCTCGGGCTCACCGACGATCGCATCGACGCCCTGGTCCTGGGCTACTGGCACACGACGATCACGCCGCCGATGGTCTTCGCCAAGGTCGTGACCGAGATGGTGGACGAGCTCCGCGGCCAGGGGATCGAGAAGCCGATCGTCGCCTCGCTGGCCGGGGACGTGGAGGTGGAGCAGGCCTCTGAATACCTGTTCGAGCACGGCATCCCGGCCTTTCCGTACACCACCGAGGTGCCGGTGGAGGTGCTGGCGGCCAAGTACCGGTGGGCTCGCATAGCCGGGTTGATTGACGGCGGAAAGGCGGACGGTTAGGCACTGGAGGAGGCCGGCGAAAAGGCGTCGGCGCGGCAGCCTGCGCGCGCCGACGGCGTGGTTTGAGGAGAGAGATCCGTGGATTTACTGGAGTACCAGGGAAAGCAACTGTTCGCCCGGCACGGGATCCCCGTGCCCAGCGGAAACGTGGCCACATCGGTGGATGAAGCCGCCAACGCGGCGGACGCGATCGGCTACCCCTGCGTCGTCAAGGCGCAGGTTCAGATCGGCGGCCGGGGCAAGCTCGGCGGAATCAAGCTGGCCGAGAGCCGGGAGCAGGCCCGCGCCCACGCCGAGGCGATCCTGGGCATGGAGATCCGCGGGCTGCGGGTCCACGAGGTATGGGTCGAGGAGGCCTCGCAGATCGAGGCCGAGTACTACGCCTCGGTCGTCTTTGACCGCGGCGCGCAGGCCGCCCTGGTAATGCTCTCCACCAAGGGCGGGATGGACATCGAGGCCGTGGCCGCCGAGGATCCGGCGGCGATCGCCTCGCTCCACGTCGATCCGCTGCTCGGCTTCCAGGACTTCCACGGCCGGCGTCTGGCCTTCGCGGCGCGGGTGGACAGGGATCTCGTGCGCCCCGTGACGACCATGCTGGCTCAGCTCTACGAGGTATTCGTGGCCGAGGACGCGATGCTCGTGGAGGTCAACCCGCTGATCGTCACCGGGTCCGCCGGGCTCGCGGAGCACGGGGGACAGCGGGGGCTGCGTGCGCTCGACGCCAAGGTCACGCTTGACGGCAACGCGCTCTATCGCCATCCCGAGAACGCCGCCCTGCGCGACCTGTCGGCCGAGGATCCGCAGGAGAGGCTTGCCCACGAACGCGGCTTGACCTACGTCAAGCTCGACGGCGACATCGGCGTGCTTGGCAACGGGGCGGGGCTGGTCATGTCAACGCTGGACGTCGTGGCCCAGTGCGGGGGGCACCCGGCCAACTTCCTGGATGCGGGCGGCGGCTCTCGGGCCGACGCGATCGTGGCGGCTGTCGAGGTGATCCTCTCCGACCCGAAGGTCCGGGCGGTGCTGTTCAACATCTTCGGGGGGATCACCCGCTGCGACGAGGTCGCCAAGGGACTGATCGAGGCATTCGACGTCGTGTCGCCCGAGGTGCCATTCGTGGTCAGACTCGACGGCACCAACGACGAGGCGGGCCGCCGCTTGTTGACCGAGGCGGCGCTGCCGGGTGTGCAGGTGGAGGCGACGATGGACGCCGCGGCAAGGCGCGTCGTCGAGCTGGCGGCGCGGGCGCCGGAGCTGGCATGAGTGTCCTCATCGATCAGGACACGCGCCTGTGCGTGGCTGGGATTACAGGGCGCGAAGGGCGCTTTCACGCCATGAACAATCGCCGCTACGGGACCAACGTGGTGGCCGGGGTCACGCCGGGCAAAGGTGGCGAGGACGTCGAGGGGGTCCCGGTCTTTGACACCTTCGACGAGGCGGTGGAGGCCACCGAGGCCAACGCGGCGATGATCTTCGTCCCGCCCCGGTTCGCGGCCGACTCGATCCTGGAGGCGGGGGAGGCGGGCATCCAGCTGATCGTGGCCATCAGCGAGGGCATCCCGGCCCACGACGAGCTGCGCGTCATGGCGCAGCTGCGGCGCCATCCCGGGGTGCGCCTGGTCGGCCCCAACTGCCCCGGAGTCCTGT
>JBAVWI010000150.1:0-12181 GCA_049697735.1 Solirubrobacteraceae bacterium | reverse complement strand
GTCTGGGCGGGGTCAAGCGAGCAGCCCCCGCCCGTGCCGCTGGACGCCGCGATCATCTTCGCCTCCGCCGGAGAGCTCGTCCCCGCGGCCTTGCGTGTCCTCGCCCCGGGCGGAAGCGTCATCTGCGCCGGCATCCACATGACCGAGATTCCCGCTTTTCCCTACGAGAGCGTGTGGCACGAGCGCACGATCCGCTCGGTGGCCAACCTGACGCGCGAGGACGGCCACGAGTTCCTCGCGCTGGCCCAAGCAGTGCCGGTGCAGACCACGGTCACGAGCTACCGCCTTCCCGAGACCGAGCGCGCCCTCGCCGACCTCCGCGCCGGTCGTTTTGAGGGCACGGCCGTGGTCGTTCCATGACCTCAGCCCCCTCCCGGCCGGCCATGCCGTCGCGCATGTTCTAGGGTTGGGGAATGCCTCTGGTCCCGATGGTCATCGAACGGACCGCGCGTGGCGAGCGCGAGTTCGACATCTACAGCCGGCTGCTCAACGAGCGGATCATCTTCCTGGGCTCGCCGATCGATGACCAGGTCGCCAACCTGATCGTCGCGCAGCTCCTGCACCTGGAGTCCTCGGATCCCGACAAGGACATCTCGATCTACATCAACTGCCCGGGCGGTTCGGTCTACTCGGGGTTGGCGATCTACGACACGATGAACTTCATCAAGCCTCAGATCCAGACGATCTGCGTGGGGATCGCGATGTCGATGGGTTCGCTGCTCCTCACCGGCGGCGCCAAGGGCAAGCGTTTCTCGTTGCCCAACAGCCGCATCCTGATCCACCAGCCTTCGGCCGGCTTCGAGGGCCAATCCACCGACATCGAGATTCACGCCCGCGAGATCCTCAACATCCGCCGGCGCACGGACGAGATCTACGCGCACCACACCGGCCAGCCGGTCGAGCAGGTCCACACCGACATGGAGCGCGACCGGTTCTTCAAGGCTGACGAGGCTGTCGCCTACGGCCTGATCGATCGCGTGATCGAGCACCACTAGAAGATCTAAACCTCGGAGGTAGAGCTATGGCGATGGCTGAGCGATTGGCAACCACGGTCTGGGAGGGCGACCTCCCCAAAGGCCAGGGCACGGTCAATGGCGCCAGCGGCGCGTTGGCCGACCTCGGCGTCACCTGGGCCTCGCGCACTGAGCGCTCCAACGGCCAGACCAGTCCCGAGGAGCTGATCGCCGCAGCCCACTCGTCCTGCTTCGCGATGGCCTTCTCCAACGAGCTCAGCCAGACCGGTCACGATCCCGAGCGCCTCGAGGTGACCGCCAAAGTCACCCTCGACCAGCAGGACGGCGCCCCCACGGTCACGGCCTCCGAGCTCACCGTCTCAGGCCAGGTGCCCGGACTCGATCAGGGCCAGTTCGAGCAGGCCGCTCAGACGGCGGGTGAGAACTGTCCGATCTCGCGCGCCCTGGCCGGCGTCGCGATCACGGTCACCGCCACCCTGAAGTAGCCGCCGGACGCCGAGGCGACCCGGCCGCGGCCGGCTCAGGTCGCGGGGGCGCGCCGGATCCGTCCCGAGCCCTCACCGCGGGTCTCCTCCGGCTCGGGCACGACCGGCTTGCGCAGCGCCCAGAAGACCATCAGCGCGCCAAAGATGAGCATGCCGATCCCGGTGTAGAGGTCCACGTTGATGCCGTCCGCCTTGGTCTTGATCTGGTGGGAGCCGACGAGGCCGAGAACGAGCAGGATCACTCCGTAGAGCATGAACAGTCCGCCGATCAGCCGGCGTATGTCAAAGCGATTCGCGATCCGGGCGGCCTGGATCTCCTCCTCCTCGCTGGCCCCGGTGGGCGCCATCGGCCCGTCAGCGGCGGGGCGGTCCTGACCCCCGAACGGTCGTTGCGGTTCAGTCATGTCAGGGCTCCTAGGCGAAGATGATGTTGAGAATGATGACGAGGACGATGGCTACCCCGCCGAGCAGGTAGGGCGAGCGCCACCAGAGCGTGTCGCGATCGTCGATCTTGGCGTCGGGATCGGCTGCCCGGGTCATGCCCCAGACGAGGCCCCGGAGCTCCTCCACGGGCTTGGGCTTGGTGACCAGCGAGACTGTCACCATCACCACCGCGTCGACCAGGAAGGCGATGATGGCCTGCCAGAAGCTCGCGCTCAGTGGCGAGCCGAAATGGAAGATGGTCGAGTATGCGTTCAGGCGGTTGACGATGTAGGCGGCGGCCGTCCCGGCGACCAGACTGAAGAAGCCGCCCCACGCGGTGGCCCGCTTCCAGAACATGGCGATGATGAAGGTCGCGAACAGGGGGGCGTTGAAGATCGAGAACAGGGTTTGGATGTAATTCATGATGTTCGAGTAGCCCTTGGCTATGAACGCGGTGAGCACCGAGATCAGGATCCCCCCGATCGTCACCAGCCGGCCCGCCCGCAGGTAATAGGCGGCGTCGCGGTCCTTGACGAAGTAGGCCTGAATCAGGTCGTAGGTGACGACCGTGTTGAAGGCGGTCACGTTGGCCGCCACCCCGGCCATGAAGGCCGCGAGCAGGCCGGTCACGGCGATTCCCAGCATGCCCTCGGGCAGATAGTTGGCGATCAGGTGCGGGATCGCCGTGTTGTAGGACAGGTTCACGCTCGAGCCGCCCAGGCCCTTCACGGTCAGGACCGCGATCAGCCCCGGGAGGATGATGATCGCGGGGAGGAAGATCTTCGGAAACGCCCCGATCAACGGAGTTCGGCGCGCGGCCGAGATATTGCTCGCCGACAGGGCACGCTGCACCTCGGCGAAGTTGGTCGTCCAGTAGCCGAAGCCGAGCACGAAGCCAAGCCCGAAGACGACCCCGACCCAGTCGGACTGCAGCGGGTTGGTTACGTGGTGGATGGCCAAGCCATGCCAAGCGTGCAGACCGGGGTTACCGAGCTTGGGGAACGCCTTGACCTTGTTCTCGAGTCCGCTGATCCCCCCCACCGCGTGCAGCGCGACGAGCGTGAGGGGGAGCAGAGCCGCGACGATGACAAAGAACTGCAGTACCTCGTTGTAGATCGCCGAGGTCAAGCCGCCGAGGGTGATGTAGACGAGCACGAGCGCCGCCGCGACAAGAATTGCGAACGCCACCGACCAGCCGAGCATCAGGTGGATGATCAGGGCCAGCGCAAACAGGTTGACGCCGGAGATGAGCACGGTGGCCACCGCGAAGGTGGCGGCGTTGAAGGCGTGGGTGGCCTCGTTGAAGCGCAGCCGCAGGTACTCGGGTACCGAGCGAACCTTGGCGCCGTAGTAGAACGGCATCATCACGATGCCGAGGAAGACCATCGCCGGCACCGCGCCCAACCAGTAGTAATGGACCGCCGGCACGCCGTATTGAGCGCCGTTGGCGGCCTGCCCGAGGATCTCGAGCGCGCCCAGGTTGGCGGCGATGAAGGCCAGCCCGGTGATCCAGGCGGGCAGAGAGCGCCCGGAAAGGAAGAAGTCCAGGTCGGTTTTGATCGAGAGCCGGGCCACGAAGCCGATCCCGAGAACGACCACGAAGTAGATGGCCAGAATCGCGTAATCGACCGTGCTCGGATGGAGCTTCAGCATCCTCTCACCTTCCTCTCTTCGCCTTCGGCCATCCCGAACCGATAGCGGTCGCGCCTTGGCAGGGCCGTCTATTCGACCGCATGCTCAATATGTCCCAGGCCTTCAATGGCAATCCTCACCGAATCTCCCGGCGCCAAGAACCGGGGCGGCTCCATCGCCATCCCGACGCCGCTCGGGGTGCCGGTCAGGATCAGGTCCCCGGGCGCCAGGGTGCAGGTCTGGGCGATGAAGTCGACCAGCGCCGGACAGTCGAAGATCAGATCCGAGGTATGGCCGTCCTGGCGAAGCTCGCCATTGACCCAGGTCCGCAGCCGCAGATCACCGGGATTGGGCACCTCGTCGGCAGTCGTGATCCACGGTCCGTAGGGACAGAACGTGTCAGCTCCCTTGGCGCGCGTCCACTGAGGCTCGCGCCCCTGCAGGTCGCGGGCGCTGACGTCGTCGGCGATGCAGTAGCCGGCGATCTCCCCGGCTGTCCCCATCACGATGACCAGCTCGCCCTCGTAGTCGAGACGCCGGACTATCTCCGGACAGCGGATCGGCCCCGCGGGCGGAGCCACCGAGCCGCGCACCTTGACGAACACAATCGGCGCCTCGGGACGCTGGCCACCGGTTTCCTGGACGTGCCGGGCGTAGTTGAGTCCGATCGCGTAGACGGTCCCCGGTGCGGGCACCGGGGCCAGGAGCGTCACCTCGTCAAGCCCCCAGCTTCGGTCGGTCGCCTCTGGCTCGGCCCGACCGGCCAGGACATCGACCACGGTGACGCCGTCGGCCAGGGCATGAATGCGTTCGTCATTGACGATCCCGGCTAGTGGCCCGTCCCGGCCGGGAGTACGGAAGGTCGCGAGCTTCACGGTCGGGGCAGCTATACCCGCGCCGGGGCGAGGCGAACCGCAGCGGGCAATCAATCCAGCCGGTACTGACCCCGGGCGACGATCACCGCGCCGCCGCCGACGGTCACCCGCACAATCCGCTCGGCCGTGCCGTGAACCGCCGCGCGCAGTCGCGAGGGGCGGCCAATCTCGTCCCCCTGGGTGATCTCGATCGGCTGCCCAAAGCTCGTGGTCCCGTGGCGCGCCAGGTGGACAGCCAGCGGTCCGGCGGCCGAGCCCGTGGCCGGGTCCTCGTTGACGCCGAGCGCCGGGCCGAACATCCGGGTCTTGACCCGGTGCGCGTCGATGACGGCAAAGCAACTGACGCCAAACATGCCCTGGTCGGCCAGCGCGGCGAAATCGGGGCGCACGGCGACCACCGCCGCCTCGCTCTCGAGCGCGACGAAGGCGTGTCGCGGTCCGTTGTCGTAGACCTCGACCGGCAGGATGGATCCCGGCACGCCCAGCGCGCTTAGCACGGCATCGGCTTGGTCCAGGGGCTCCCAGGTCGGGATCGGCTGCTCCATCTCGCCGTCGACCAGCACGTCGTCCTCACGCCGCAGCGTGATCGCGATTTGCCCGGCGGCGGTGCGCAGCCGCACGTGCTCGCCACCGTCGCGCTCGGCGAGCAGGAAGGCGGTCCCGAGGACAGGATGCCCGGCGAAGGGGAGCTCGGTCGCCGGAGTGAAGATCCGCGCGTGGGCGTCGGCCTCTTCGCCCCCGTCGAACAGGAACACCGTCTCGGACAAGTTGAGCTCGCGAGCGACCTGCTGCATGACGGTGTCAGTCAGCCCGCCGGCGTCGGTGAAGACCGCCAACGGGTTGCCCTCCAGGGGCGTGTTCGTGAACACGTCGAGGATCGCGTAGTCGCGCACGTCAGCCCGCCTGCGCCATCGCTAGCAATGCCTCAACGGTTGTCCAGTTGCGGGCCGTGGCGGTCACGCCGAGCCCCTTACCGGCCAATTCGTTCCAAAGCTTGGAGCGGGCCACGCCGTCGGGATGCCAGGCGTAGATCTCGCGCCCCTTGACCGCCACGGCCTCGGGATCGGTGGCCACCTCGCGCAGGCGCTTGATCCTCGCTTCACTGAGCTTCACGGATAGGAAGCTCACCTGGTAGCGCTTGGGGTTGTCGACCACGTCACCCAGCGGATTGTGCCTGATGACGGCTGCCAGCTCGGCCCGGGTGCGGGCGATCACCGGTACGTCGAAGCCGAAGCGCTCAGAAATCAACCGTGTGCTCTCTCGCTCGAGCTCGGCCGCCGATGCGGGGCTACGCAGGGCTACGTTGCCGCTCTGCAGGTATGTTGCAACGTCTTCGTATCCGGCCTCGGTGAACAGGGCGCGCAAATCGGCCATCGGGATTCGTCGTGTCGCGCCGAGATTGATCCCGCGCAGCATGAGAATCTTGCGCACGGCGAAGAGTCTAGGTGCGGGACGCCGTCGGGACCGATAACGTCGGCGGCGTGCAGGACCGTCTGGCTGACAGGGGAGAGCCGGAAGCAGTCGTGGTTGCCACGGGTGTCGTGCGCCGCTTCGGTGCCGGCGACACCTCGGTGACAGCCCTACGCGGCGTGACGGTCGAGATCGCGCGCGGCCAGCTGACAGCGGTGATGGGACCGTCGGGCTCGGGGAAGTCGACGCTCATGCACATCCTGGCGGGCCTCGACAAGCCGACCGAGGGCTCGGTGCGCATCCAGGACACCGAGATCACCGATCTAAACGACGATGCGCTGACGCGTCTGCGCCGCGATCAGGTCGGCTTTGTGTTCCAGTTCTTCAACCTCTTGCCCATGCTCGACGCCCGCGAGAACATGCTGCTTCCGATGGCCATCGCGGGACGCCAGCCCGACCCGGGGTGGCTCGAGACGGTAATCGAGGAAACCGGATTGGCCGACCGCCTGACCCACAGGCCCTCACAGCTCTCCGGCGGCCAACAGCAACGGGTGGCGATCGCGCGTGCGTTGGTCAGCCGGCCGACCGTCCTGTTCGCCGACGAGCCGACCGGCAACCTGGACTCCGGCTCGAGCGGAGAGATTCTCCAGCTCCTGCGGCGCTCCGTCGACTCGGTCGGCCAGACCGTCGTGATGGTCACCCACGATCCGCACGCGGCGGCGATCGCCGACCGGATCCTGTTCCTCTCCGACGGCCTGATCGTCAAGGACATCGGCAGGTCAGGCGAAGCCGAGATCGTGGACGCGATGAAGGGACTCGACGGGTAGACGGTGCTCAGGGTCGCGTTCAAGGGCATCGCGACAAGGCGGCTGCGCACGGCGCTGACGGCACTCGCGATCGTGCTCGGGGTGGCGCTGGTGGCGGGCACCTACGTCCTCACCGACTCGATCAATAACGCTTTCGGCTCGATCTTCCAGACTGTGTACCGGGGCACCGACGCCACGGTCACCGGCCGCAGCGCGCTCGACACCGGGTCGGGCGGTGGGGGTGCCGGCGCGGGCGGCAACCCGGCCTCGGTGCCGTCCTTCTCGGAGTCGGTACTGGCCCGGGTCCGCGGTTTGAGCGACGTGCGGGACGCCCTGGGCGGCGTGGCTGGGAGTCCGCAGCTGATCAAGAACGGCCAGGCGATTGGCTTCGGGGGCGCCCCTAACCTGGGCTTCAGCGTCGACCCGTCCCGGCCCCAGTTCAACTCGCTGAAGCTGGTCAGTGGCCAGTGGCCCGGCCCAGGTGAAGTCGTCGTGGACACCAACACGGCGGCCAAGAAGAGCCTCAGGGCCGGTCAGTCGATCGGGGTCCAGGCCACCGGCCCGGTGGTCTCGATGCGGATTTCAGGGCTGGTGCGCTTCGGCACCTCGAACTCGATCGGCGGTGCCACCCTGGCCGGTTTTGATCTCGCGACTGCGCAGCGTCTATTCGGCAAGCTCGGCAAGCTCGACGACATCCGCGCCAGCGCCAAGCCCGGGGTTAGCCCCCAACGGCTGGCGGCTCAGATCCGCACGGTCCTCCCGCATGGAACCCAGGTGCGCACGGGGGCTGAACAGGCCAGCAAGGACGCCTCCGCGACCACCGGCTTCCTCTCCTTCTTGAAGACCTTCTTGCTCGTCTTCGCCGGTGTGTCTCTGTTCGTCGGCAGCTTCGTGATCGCTAACTCACTTTCGATCACGATCGCCCAGCGGACACGGGAATTTGCCACCCTGCGCACGCTCGGGGCGTCCCGCCGCCAGGTGCTGCGCTCGATCCTGCTCGAGTCGCTCGCGGTCGGGCTGGTGGCCTCGCTGGTCGGCCTGGTGGCTGGCCTGGGTCTGGCTCAGGGTCTGTTTGCGCTCTTTAACTCCGCCGGCCTCACTCTCCCCAACAGCGGCACCGTGGTGCAGACGCGAACCGTGATTGTCTCGATCCTGGTCGGAGTGATCGTCACTGTCCTGGCCAGTCTGCGACCGGCCCTCCGGGCCACCCGGGTGGAACCGATCGTCGCCGTCCGTGAGGGGGCCGCCCTCCCCGAGGGCCGGCTCTCGCGCTTTCGCAACCTGGGATCGGGGGCGACCGTCACGCTCGGGTTCGTGGCCGTCGCCCTCGGTCTGTTCGTGGCCAACGGCACCGGCGCCACCCTTGGCCTGATGGGGGCGGGTGCAGTGTTGGTCTTCATCGGCATCGCCCTGCTCTCGGCGCGGATCGTGCCCCGGCTGGCCACCTGGCTCGGCTGGCCGGCGACCAAGATCGCGGGACCGATCGGGCGGCTGGCCCGCGACAACGCGCGCCGGAACCCACAGCGCACCGCCTCCACCGCGTCCGCACTGATGATCGGCCTGGCCCTGGTAACGCTGGTGGCGATGCTGTCGGCCGGGATCATCAGCAACTTCCGGGGCGCAGTCAATGACCTCTTCACTGGCGACTACGCGATCACCGCCCAGAACAACTTCTCGCCGGTTCCGATTACCGCTGGAAGCGCCGCGGCGCGGGCGCCGGGAGTGACCGCCGTCGGCAACGTACGCTCGGGCCAGGGTCTCGTCTTCGGTCACCGCGAGCAGCTCACTGCCGTGGATCCGGGCGTACGCCAGGTGATCCGCCTGAAATGGACGCACGGCTCCCAGGCGGTCCTGGCCACCCTGGGCAGCGATGGCGCCTTTACAACCGATTCCTACGCGAGCTCAAACCACCTGGCCGTCGGTTCGCCCGTGGTCATCACAACCCCCACCGGCACGCACGCGCACCTTGTCGTCAAGGGCATATTCAAGCCGCCGAACGGCGGCTCCCCATTCGGCGCGGTGACGATCTCGGCGGCCCGGTGGGACACGCTCTACCAGCCGCCGCAGAACCTGTACTCGTTCGTGAGGATGACCGGCGGGGAGACAGCGGCCAACCAGGCGGCGCTCAAGCGGGCACTGGCCCAGTACCCAGTCGCGAAAGTGCAGACGCGCCAGAAGTTCATCGATAACCAGATTTCCGGCCTCACCCAGGTCCTCAACATCCTGTATGTGCTGCTCGCCCTGTCGATCGTGGTCAGCCTGTTCGGAATCGTCAACACGCTGGTGTTGTCGGTGTTCGAGCGCACCCGCGAGATCGGGATGCTGCGAGCTGTCGGTGCGAGCCGGCGCCAGATCCGGCGCATGGTCCGTCACGAGAGCGTGATAACGGCGCTGATCG
The DNA here is from genome assembly GCA_049697735.1 of Solirubrobacteraceae bacterium. GTDB lineage: Bacteria > Actinomycetota > Thermoleophilia > Solirubrobacterales > Solirubrobacteraceae > Palsa-465. The sequence continues at coordinate 3,178 of JBAVWI010000150.1, read as the reverse complement.
GCTCGGTGATCGGGATCGCGCTCGGGATCGTGTTCGGCGCGCTGCTCGCTGCCCGGGTTAGCTTCATCGCCTTCACGATCCCAGTTGGATCGCTGATCGTGTTCGTGATCGCGGCCTGGATCGTCGGGCTGCTGGCGGCGATCTTCCCGGCTCGGCGCGCCGCGCGGCTACAGCCGCTCGAGGCGCTGTCCTACGAGTAGAAGAGCGGGTCTTGGCCGGGGAGCTGGCCGCTGCCGCCGTCGTGGCGGCCGCGCGGGGTCCCACCTCCCAGGGCATCGGCGAGATCGCGGGCGATCGCGAACTCCGAGCGCGACGCGATCAGCGGCTCGGCGATTCCCTCGACGTGAACCAGCGTACGACGCCCGTCACCGCGATCGGGACCTTCGAGCGGTACGAGAGCATAGACCCGGTCAGCCCGGACAAATTTGCCGTAGCCGAGCGGGATCAGGTGGGCGACACCGCGCGCCATCGCAGCTCCATCGTAATTGGCGGCCCCGCGGAACGGGTCCGTTGGTCAGTCGCCGAGGACCAGCGACAGGCGCTGCTCGATCGCTTGCCCGAGGATCTCACGGACGGGCCCGGCCTCAAACCGCTCGACCAGCGCCGACAGAAAGCCCTCGATGACCAGGCGCTTGGCGTCGGGCTCGGGCAGGCCGTGCGAGCGCAGATAGAAGAGCTGATCGGGATCGACCTGGGCCACGGCGGCGGCGTGCGTGCAGCGCACGTCGTTGGCCTGGATCTCCAGCCCGGGAATCGCGTCAGCGTGCGCGCGCTTGGAAAGCAGCAGGTTGCGCGACTCCTGGAAGGCGTCGGTCTTCTGCGCCCCGCGGTCGACGATGATGTTGCCCTTCCAGACCGCGCTCGAGCGACCGAGAAGCACCCCACGAAACGCGAGGTCTGAGGTCGTGTTGGCCGCTGCGTGCTCCTGGGTGGTGTCGAAGTCGATGTGCTGGCGACCGTGCGTGGCGTAGGCGCCGGTGACCCGGGCGTCGGCCCCCTCGCCGCTCAGCCGTGTCTCCATGCGCACGTGTCCTTGGGCAGAACCGAACCCGAGCGCGACCCAATCGAGCCGGCCGTCGCGTCCGATCTCGGCCCGCTGGGTGCCGAAGATCCAGCTGCGCTCCGAGAGATCCTGGCCGCACACGTAGCGCAGCCGGGCATTGTCACCGATCACGAGCTCTGAGACGACGTTGAAGACCGCGTCGAGCTCGTCGGATCCCGACACGTATTGCTCCCAGACCTCGGCCTCGGCACCCTCCTCGAGAACGATCACCGTGCGGCGCTGCAGCTCTGTGTCGGCCTGGGATTGGATGGCGGTGAGCACGATCGGCGCCGTCAGCACAACCCCTCGGGGCACGTACACGAAGGCGCCGCCCCGAAAGCCGGCGTCGTTGCGGGCCACGAACAGGTCGTCCTGGGCAGAGACCACGCTGCCGAGATAACGCGCGACGAGCTCGGGGTGCTCGGTTGCAGCCTGCTCGAGCGTGGAGACGATCACCCCGTCGGGAAGTCCCTGTCCCTGGGCCGGGGTGTCTAGCCCATCCCACTGCTCCAACCACCGCGCGGAGTCGGCCGGGGCGATCCCGAACGGCAGCTTGACCATTTGGCGCTCGGCGGACGGCTCGTCACCGGCGGGGCGGTAGCGGCGGAGGTCCAGGCCTGAGATGTCAGTGAACTCCCAGCCAGGCCGCCCCTTGAACTGGGGCAGCGTGAGCGTGCCGGCAAGGCGAGCGGCGCTCTCGCGCCGCTCCGCGAGAGCATTACTACCCAATCGAGCCCTCCATCTGGAGTTCGATGAGCCGGTTCATCTCCACCGCGTACTCCATCGGCAGCTCCTTGGTGATCGGCTCGATGAAGCCGTTAACGATCAGCTTGGAGGCTTCCTCTTCGGAGATGCCGTGCGACATCAAGTAGAAGAGCTGGTCATCACCGACCTTGGAGACCGTGGCCTCGTGGCCGACGTTGACGTCGTCCTCGGAGATCCGGATCGTCGGGTAGGTGTCAGAGCGCGACTCCTCATCTAGCAGAAGCGCGTCGCAGACCACCTTCGAACGCGCACCATGGGCGCCTTTGGCGATCTCGAGCAGGCCCCGGTAGGAGCCGCGGCCGCCGTCCTTGGAGATCGACTTGGCGAAGATGTTCGAGGTCGTGTTGGGGGCGGCGTGGATGATCTTGCCGCCGGCGTCCTGGTGCTGACCCTTGCCCGCGAAGGCGATCGAGAGAATCTCCCCATGGGCGCGCTCGCCCATCAGGTACACGCTCGGATACTTCATGGTCAGCTTGGACCCGAGGTTGCAGTCCACCCACTCCACGGTCGCGTCGGTCTCGGCCACGGCGCGCTTGGTGACCAGATTGAACACGTTGTTTGACCAGTTCTGGACCGTGGTGTAGCGAATCCGGGCGCCGGGCTTGGCGATCAGCTCGACGACCGCCGAGTGCAGCGAAGAAGAGCTGTAGGTCGGCGCCGTGCACCCCTCCACGTAGTGAACGTAGGAGCCCTCGTCGGCGATGATCAGCGTCCGCTCGAACTGGCCCATGGACTCGGTGTTGATGCGGAAGTAGGCCTGTAGCGGCATCTCGACATGGACGCCCGGCGGAACGTAGACGAACGAGCCGCCCGACCAGACCGAACTGTTGAGTGCGGCCAACTTGTTGTCATTGGGCGGAATGATGGTGGCGAAGTACTCGCGCACCAGCTCCTCGTGGTCGCGCAGAGCCGAGTCCATGTCCAGGAAAATCACACCCTGCTTCTCGAGATCCTCGTGGACCTGGTGGTAGACGACTTCGCTCTCGTACTGAGCCCCCACGCCCGACAAGAACTTACGCTCGGCCTCGGGAATCCCGAGCCGGTCAAAGGTCTTCTTGACGTCGTCGGGGACGTCGTCCCAGGACCGCTCGGCGCGCTCGGAGGCGCGGACGAAGTAATGGATGTCGTCGAAGTCGACCTCGGCCAGCATCGGCGAGCCCCAGGTCGGCATCGGGCGCGAGAGGAAGTGCTCGAGCGCCTTGAGCCGGAAGTCGCGCATCCATTGCGGCTCGGACTTGAACTCCGAGATCTTGGCCACCAGCTCCGCCGTCAGTCCCTTGGGGGCCTTGTAGAGGTAGTTCTCGGCATCGTGGAAGCCGTAGCGCTCGGTGTAGTCGGCATTGATGCCGCGCAGCCGGTCGTTGTCGGTCA
>JBAVWI010000149.1:0-16027 GCA_049697735.1 Solirubrobacteraceae bacterium | reverse complement strand
GCTCGCACTCGGCCTGCGCCGCGACGACGCGGTGCCGGCCGAGCCGCTGCTGCGCGCGGACGAGCACCTGCCCGAGCTCGTCCTGCTCAGGGACCCCGAGCTGGCCCGGGCCCTCGTGGCGCGGACGCTGGCTTCCTTTGCTGGGCTCTCGGGCGTCGAGCGCGCGCGCCTCCTCGAGACGCTGCGGGCCTGGCTGGATCACCAGCGTTACACCCCGGCGGTAGCCGCACAGCTCCACGTGCACCCGCAGACCGTCCGCTACCGGATGGCCAAGCTGCGCGAGCTGCTCGGGGAATCGCTCGATACCCCCGACGGTCGCTTCGAACTCGCGCTGGCGCTGCGGATCCGGGCTGCCTACTCCGGCACGGGCGGCGGATAGACCTCGCGCACGTACTCGTCGACCTTCGACTCTGGGAGCCTCCGCGACAGTGCTACGTAGTAGATGATCAGGCTCCAGATCGCCGAGACGATCAGTCCGCCGTACAGGCCGAGGTCGTTGTTGCCGTTGACCAGCCAGGTCCTGAACATTCCGATGCCGCCGATGATCCCTCCGCCTCCGACCGGGAAGGTCCCGAAGTACGAGATCACGCCCATCCCGACAAAGTACGGGACGATCCAGACCGCCGCGCCCCAGTCCATCTTCGGCTGCTTCGGGTTGAGGTTGAACCGATATGAGACGGCGATCAGGGCATAGCCGATCAGCATCGCCAGCATCAGCGTGGTGTAGGTCGGCCAGCCGGCCCAGTAGATGATCCACGTGGCGCACACGAACGACGCCGGGGCCAGGAAGCCCGCCGCCGGCAGCCGGTAGAGCCGGGGCAGGTCAGGCTTCTGCTTGCGCAGCGCGGCCAGCGCCAGTGGCGCGGCCGAGTACATCAGCACCGACGCGCTCGTGACCACCCCCACCAGCGCGCTCCAGCTCGGGAACGGCAACAGGAACAGCAGGCCGATCACGGTCGCGAATAGAACTCCGAACACGGGCGCTCGCGTGCGCGAGCCTGTTGTCTCGAACGCCTTGGGGATGAAGCCATTGCGGCTCAGCCCGAAGCTGAGTCGCGAGGATGACGTCAGGTAGATGAGGCCGGTGCCACCGGGCGAGACGACGGCGTCGACCCGCAGGATGAAGGCCAGCCAGGCCAGGCCGGCGACCTTGGTAACGGTGTAGAACGGTCCCGCGTTCAGCGCCACGACCGCGGGGTTGGTGTTGGTCGGGCCGAGATTGGTCCACGAGTGCTGCGAGGCGAGCAGCTTGGGATCGACAGCGCCGATGAACACGATCTGCAGAACGATGTAGATCGCAGCCCCGATCAGAATCGAGGTGATCACGGCACGCGGCAGATCCCGCGGGTTGCGGGCCTCGCCGCCCAGCTGGACGGCCTGTTCGAACCCGAGCAGGGCGAACACGATCCCTCCGGTCGGGATGGCAATCAGGATGTCCTTGATCGCCGCGCCCTTGACGAAAAAGCCGCCGCCCTTGCTGAAGTTGCCGCCGTGGAAGTGGCTCACGAAGATGACGACGATGGTCAGGACGGGGATCAGCACCTTCCAGCTCGTCAGCCCGTTGTTGACCCGGGCCAGCCAGCGGATTCCGATCAGGTTGAGGACCACGAAGATCGCCATGAGGATGACCGCGGCGATGATGCCGGTGCCTGACAGGGTGTTTGCGGGCAGGCCGTTGACCACGTGGTGATGGAAGAAGTTCCGAGCCCAGTGGGCGGTCGAGAGATACTGGATCGCGGCTAGCACCTCGATCGGGGCGACCGTGGAGGCCTGCAGGTACGACGACCACCCGAAGGTGGCGCCGGCGAAGCTGCCGAACGCGTAGTGCGGGAACCGGCTTGTCCCGCCGCTGACCGGGAACAGGCCGCCCAGTTCGGCGTGCACGAGCGCCAGCACGATCACGATCACCGAGGCGATCGCCCAGCCGATGACCGCCGAGGGCCCCGCGATCGTCGCTGCGGTCAGCGCAGCAAACAACCATCCCGAACCGATCAGCGAGCCCTCCGACGCCCACAACAGGCCGAGGAACCCGACCCCCCGGTCAAGCCCCTCGGCGTCGAGTTGGGCGGCCGGGGGTGCGGGTCCCGGCGTGGTTGTCTCGGCCATGGCTAGCTTCCTCCCACAGGTCGGTCGGTGGGCCCTTGTCGACGTAAGAGCCCGCTGATCTCGACCCTACCCGCCGCCCGGCGGCGGCGAAACCCCCCAATCGGGCTACTGGTGCCCGGCGATCGCGTGCGGCACGTAGGCCTCCTCGAGGCGCTCGATCTCCTCTCGGCTCAGCGAGAGCGACTCGGCAGCCAGCGCGTCCTCGACCTGCCCAGTCTTGGTCGCGCCGACGATCGGCGCCGTCACCCCCGGCTTGTGCAGCAGCCAGGCCAGCGCTACCTGGGCCGTCGGCACGCCGCGTTGCGCCGCCACCTGGTCAGCCTTTTCGACCACATCGAAGTCGACCTCGGGCTTGTACAGCGAGTCGCCGAAGCCATCGGTCTGGGCGCGCGTGGTCAGCTTCTCGCCGCTCCGCGTGCGGTTGCCGGTCAGCATCCCGCGCGCGAGCGGGCTCCACGGGATCACCCCCACCCCCTGATCCAGGCACTGGGGGATCATCTCGCGCTCCTCCTCGCGGTAGATCAGGTTGTAGTGGTTCTGCATTGAGACAAATTCGGTTCCCGCCCGCCCGGCCACGAACTGGGCCTTGGCGAACTGCCAGGCGAACATGCTGCTGGCGCCGATGTAGCGCGCCTTGCCGGCCCTCACTACCTCGTGCAGTGCCTCCATCGTCTCGGCGATCGGGGTCCGCGGATCCCAGCGGTGAATCTGGTAGAGGTCCACGTAGTCGAGTCCCAGCCGCTCAAGGGAGGCGTCGATCGAGGCCAGGATGTGCTTGCGCGAGAGGCCCGAGCCGTTCTCACCCGGCATGGTGGGCATGAACACCTTGGTCGCCACTACGTACTCCTCGCGCATCCCGAACAGCTTGGGCAGCAGCCGTCCCGTGACGACCTCGCTCTGACCCCCGTTGTAGACGTCGGCGGTATCGAAGAAGTTGATTCCGCCCTCGACCGCGCGGCGCACGATCGGCTCGGCGGCCGATTCCTCCAGGGCCCACTCACGGCTCTCGTGGGCGCCGTAACTCATCATCCCCAGGCAAACGCGCGAGACGCGCAGACCGGTCGCACCAAGATTCACATACTCCATTGCCGCCCTCCTGATCGTGTCGCTGTCGGAGTCCCGCGCTCGAGGCTAGTCGTCGATGACTGATCCATCTGGGTAGCCTGGCCGCGATGACCTTCGTTGCCCTCGTCACCGGGGCTTCCAGCGGGATCGGCGAGGCCACCGCGCGGCGCCTGGCGCGTGAGCCCGACACTCGCCTGATCCTGGTCGCGCGTCGCGAGGACCGCCTCGCGGCCCTGGCCTCCGAGCTCGGGGGCGCGACCGTGATCGCCACCGATCTGACCGAAGCCGAGGCGCCCGCCCGGGTCCGCCAGGTGGTGGAGCGAGACCACGGCGGAGAGCTGCACCTGCTGGTCAACAACGCGGGTGCCGCCTGGCGCGGACGCTTCGCCGAAACCGGGTGGCCCCACGTCGAGCGCCACATGAAGCTCGACTTCGAGGCTCCGGTCCGGCTCACCGAGACACTGCTGCCCCTCCTGCGCGCCACCGCCGCCCAGCGGACGGCGAGGCTTGCGCCGGTCTCGATCGTCAACGTGGCCAGCACCGCCGGCCGCGTCTCACGACCCAACTCGGGCGCCTACTCGGCGGCCAAGTTCGCCGTCGTGGGCTGGAGCGACGCCCTGCACGCCGAGGAGCGCGAGCACGGCGTCCACGTCGGCCTCGTGCTCCCGGGCTTTGTCCGCACCGAGGGCTTTCCGGCCGCCGAGCTGTTGGCCAGGCCGACCACCCGGTGGCTGGTCTCGAGTCCAGAGAAAGTCGCCGAGGCGATCATGGAGGCCGGTCCCGGCGGCCGGCCCGAGCGCTACGTTCCCCGGTATTACTGGCTCGCCGCCGCGCTGCGCATCCTCGCGCCGCGCCTGGTCCGCCGCGCCATCGCCGGAGGGGGCCTGACGACCGCCACCAAGGCCGGAGACTGAGGCCCGCGAGGCTACCTACACCACCGTAGTCATCTAAGCTACGGCCGCGTAACTAACGAGGAGCGAGCCGAAGTGATCGAGAAAGTCCGTCGGGTGGCGGTCCTGGGCGGGAACCGCATCCCCTTCGCCCGCCAGAACGGCCCCTACGCCCGGGCCTCCAATCAGGACATGCTTACCGCGACAGTCGACGCCGTGACCGAGCGCTTTGGCCTCCAAGGTGAGACCCTCGGCGAAGTCGCCGCCGGCGCCGTGCTCAAGCACAGCCGCGACTTCAACTTGACCCGCGAAACCGTCCTCGGCTCCAAGCTCGCTCCCGAGACCCCCGCCTACGACGTCCAGCAGGCCTGCGCCACCGGCCTGGAGGCGACGATCCTGGTCGCCAACAAGATCGCCCTCGGCCAGATCGACGTCGCCATCGCCGGCGGTGTCGACACGACCTCCGACGCGCCTCTCGCCCTCAACGAAGATCTGCGCGCAGTACTGCTCGAGCTCAATCGGACCAAGTCCAACGCGGCCCGGCTACGCACCCTGGCCCGGCTGCGCCCGCAACAGCTCATCCCCGAGATTCCCCGCAACGCCGAGCCCCGTACCGGGCTCTCGATGGGCGAGCACACCGCGATCATGGCCTCGGAGTGGGGGATCGGCCGCGAGGAGCAGGACGAGCTCGCTGTCCGCAGCCATCACAACCTGGCCGCCGCCTACGACACCGGCTGGCTCGATGATCAGGTCATCCCCTTTCTCGGTCTCGAGCGTGACCAGAACCTGCGCCCCGACTCAACGCTCGAGAAGCTGGGCCAGCTAAAGCCGGTCTTCGGTGGCCGCGACGGCACGATGACGGCTGGAAACTCGACCCCCCTCTCCGACGGCGCCTCCGCCGTCCTGCTGGCCAGCGAGGAGTGGGCCGCCGAGCGGCGCATTCCCGTTCAGGCCTACCTGATCGAGGCCCAGACCGCCGCCGTCGACTACGTCCACAAACGCGAGGGGCTGCTCATGGCCCCCGCCTACGCCGTGCCCAAGATGCTCGCGCGCGCGGGCCTCACGCTCCAGGACTTCGACTTCTACGAGATCCATGAGGCCTTCGCCGCCCAGGTCCTGTGCACGCTGAAGGCCTGGGAGGACCCGGTTTTCTGTCGCGAGCGCCTCGGGCTCGACGCGCCGCTGGGGGCGATCGACCGCGATCGCCTCAATGTCCACGGCGGCTCGCTCGGTGCCGGCCATCCCTTCGGCGCCACCGGCGGCCGGATCGTCGCCACGCTGGCCAAGGCCTTGCGCGAGACCGACTCCGGCCGCCCGGGCCGCGGCCTGATCTCAATCTGCGCCGCGGGTGGTCTCGGCGTCACCGCGATCATGGAGGTCGGAGCCGATGCCTGACCGCTACCAGCAGCTCGTCAACACGCCCATCGGGAAGCTCGTCTCCAAGCAGATCGGGCTTCCCAACCCGCCCCGGCTCGAGCGCTTCCAGCCCGGCCAGCCGGTCGTCTCCGGGCCGGTCCTGCTCGGGGCGACGCCCGGGGGACGGCTGGGGGGCGCCCTGGCCGGTGTGCTCGCCTCGGCCGACGTCAAGGTCATGACCGCGATGGACGAGCCGTTGCGCACCGCCGCCGCCGACGCGGGGCTCGAGGCCGGGATCTTCAATCCCGACGCCCCCCAGGACCAGCGCTTCAAGGCCCTGGTCCTCGACGCCACCGGCATCGCCGACAGTGAGCAGCTCCAGGCAGCCTGGGCCTTCCTGCATCCGACGATCCGGCGCGTGCTGGCCAGCGGCCGCGTGATCGTGCTCGGGACGCCGCCCGAGGACTGCGCTTCACCGGCCGAGGGGATCGCCCAGCGCGCGCTCGAGGGGCTCGTGCGCGCGGTCGCCAAGGAGGTCAAGAAGGGCGCCACCGCCCAGCTGCTCTACGTGCGTCCTGGGGGGGAGGGTGAGCTCGAGTCGACGCTGCGCTTCTTCCTTTCGCCTCGCTCGGCTTTCGTCTCCGGCCAGGTCGTCCGGATCGGTGCCGGCGTCACCGCTGCCAGGACGGCCGAGACGCTCGAGTGGGAGCACCCGCTGACCGGCAAGGTCGCGCTCGTAACCGGCGCCGCCCGCGGGATCGGCGCCGCCATCGCCGGCGTCCTGGCCCGCGATGGTGCCCACGTCGTCGGGCTCGACGTGCCGGCCATGAGCGAGGAGCTGACCGCCGGCATGGCCGAGCTCGGGGGTTCGGTTCTCACCACCGATATCACCAGCCAGTCGGCCCCGGCTGAGATCGCCAGCCACCTGCTCGAGCTTCACGGCGGCGTCGACATCGTCGTTCACAACGCCGGCGTCACCCGCGACAAGACGCTCGGAGGCATGAGCGAGGAGCAGTGGGCCACGGTCATGTCGATCAACCTGATCGCTCCTCAGCGCATCGACAAGGAGCTGTTCGCGCGCAAGGCGGTCCGCAAGAACGGGCGCATCATCTGCGTGTCCTCGATCAGCGGCATCGCCGGCAACGCCGGCCAGACCAATTACTCCACCTCCAAGGCGGGGGTGATCGGGATGGTGCAGGAGTTCGCGCCTGCTCTGGCCAAGCGCGGCGTGACCATCAACGCGGTCGCCCCCGGCTTCATCGAGACCCAGATGACGGCCGCGATGCCGCTCGCCATCCGCGAGGCCGGCCGGCGGATGAACAGCCTGTCCCAGGGCGGCCTCCCCATCGATGTCGCCGAGACGATCGCCTGGTTTGCCAGTCCCGCCTCCCGCGGGGTGACCGGGAACATCGTCCGCGTCTGCGGGCAGAGCCTGCTGGGGGCGTGATGAGTGAGCGCGAGCTGAGTTCCGCTCCCGCGATGCTGCCCCTGTTCGCACGCGCCGGTGCGGCCATGATCCCCGGTGCATCGCGCCTGCCCTTCCTGAGCGGCGGAGGCGGTGAGGTGCCCGACGAGGTGGTGACCCTCAACGATGTGCGCAGCGACCGAAGCCGGCTGGCCGCCTACGACCGCGTGTGCGCGTTCCCGCTCAGCGACACCCTGCCGCCGACCTACCCTCACATGCTCGCTTTCCCGCTGCACCTGGCGCTGATCACCAGTGGGCAATTCCCGTTCCCCCCCATCGGGCTCGTCCACATCGCCAACCGGATCGTCCAGCACCGGCCGATCGGCGCCGCGGAGGCGCTCTCCGTGCGCGTGTGGGCGACGGGACTTGAGGCCCACCCGCGCGGCACCCAGTTCGGCATCTGCACCGAGGCTCGGGTCGCTGACGAACTCGTGTGGGAAGAGGTCTCCACCAACCTGCGTCGCGGCCGCAGCTCGGAGGAGCCGAGTGCGACCGCGTCGGCCGAGCCTCCCTCCAGCCAAGGCCTCCCGGTAACCGCCACCTGGCGCCTGCGGGGCGACCTCGGGCGCCGCTACGGCGCCGTGTCGGGGGATCTGAACCCGATCCACGTACATTCCCTGACCGCCCGCCTGTTCGGCTTCCCGTCAGCGATCGCTCACGGGATGTGGACCAAGGCCCGTTGCCTGGCCGCGCTGGGCCCTTCGCTGCCGCCGTCGTTCACCGTCGACGTCGCCTTCAAGCGCCCGATCCTGCTCCCGGCCACGGTGTCGTTCGCCGAGGGCCGCGAGCGCACCGAGGTCCGCTTCGGTGTCCGCGACACCGAGCACGAAACCCCCCATCTGGACGGACGTGTGACGGTCTGACCTTCGCCTCCGGGGCGGCCCGAGGGCCTCGACCGGGCAATCGGCGACCACCCCCGAGAACCGGACGGGCGCGACAGCGGACCGGGGCCCTTAGTGCTCTTCGCTCTCATCGAAGACCGCACGCAGCCGATCGAGCACAGCCGCGGCAGTGAGCAACTCCTCGTCGCTGAACTCAGTCAGCGCCGCCTGCCAGCGGGGCTCGAAGCGGGCTCGCCGCTCCTGCACCAGCTTGCGTCCCGACTTGGTCAGGGCCACCAGGACGACCCGCTTGTCGCGCTGCGAGCGCACGCGCGTAACCAGCCCGTCTGACTCGAGGTGGTCGAGCATCTGGGTCACGGTGGCGGGACTGAGGTCCGCGAGCCCGGCCAGTTGACTCGCCGACAGCTCGCGTTCGGCGGCGAGACCGAAGAGCAGGCTGTACTGCGCGTAACTGAGTGTTCCCAGCCGCTGGGCCTCGCGGCCGCGCAATCGCCGGAAGGCAGCCAACATGGCCTTGAACGAACGGCCGAGCTGCTCGCGCGGATCGACGGCATCGCGCTCGCCGGCCGGCGGGTTGGCGTCCACGGTGGTCATGCCGCCAGTGCCTCGGCCATGGCCTCGTCGGAGGCGCCGCTGGCCAACCCGGCCCGGCGGATGTTCCGTTCGGTCCGGGTGAGGATGATGCAGGGGATGATGGCCAGCGCCGTCAGTCCGGCCGCTGCCCAGAAGGCCGTTCCGTAGGCCGACGCCTGCTGGGCGAGCGTGTGTGAGCTGGACAGCGACCGCGACAGGATCACCGCGAGCACCGCGGTGCCGATCGATCCCCCCACGCGCTGGAGCACGTTGAGCTGGGGCGTAGCGTCCGAGAGCTCGCTGCGTTTCAGCGAGGCAAAGGCGGCCGACATCGCGGGCATGAAGGCAAAGCCGATCCCGCAGCCCCGGACGAACATTGCCACGCTGAGCCACACGATCGAGGTGTGGGCGCCGATCAGCCCGAATGGAATCGTGCCCACCGTACACAGGCAGACGCCGAATAGGGCGAGCAAACCGCCGCCGAAGCGGTCGGTGAGCCGGCCGGCGATCGGCATCATGAGCGCCGCGCCGAGCCCCTGCGGCGCGGTCAGTAGCCCGGTGGTGACCACAGACTCGTGGCGGATCGTCTGCCAGTAGAGGGGCAGCAGGATCATGCCGCCGAACAGGGCGGCGCCGACGCAGAACATCGTCACCGAAGCCGAGGAGAAGGTGGGACGCTTGTAGAGGCGCAGGTCGAGCAGGGGCCGGGGGACACGCAGGGCGTGGAACACGAACACGACCACCAGGCCGACGCCGGCGATCAGGGGGATGACGACCTTGGCGGCGGTGAAGCTGCCCGTGGAGCCCACCTCGGCCAAGCCGTAGGTGACAAGCGGGAGCCCGGTGGCCATAAGTGCGAATCCCAGGTAGTCCAGCGCCTCGGTCGGGCGACGCGCGACGTTGGGGAGGACACGCACGGCGGCGATGACAGCGATGATGCCGATCGGCAGGTTGACGTAGAAGATCCATTGCCAGGTGGTGTTGTCGAGGATCAGGCCGCCAATCGTGGGTCCGAGGATCGGCGCCAGCATGGCCGGTACGGCGACGATGCTCATCACTCGTCCCATCCGCTTGGGCCCGGCTGCCTCGGCCATCATCAGCTGCCCGATGGGCAGGATCATGCCGCCCCCGACGCCCTGCAGCACGCGGAAGAGGATCAGCTCCGTGCTCGAGGTGGCCAGTCCACACAGCGCCGAGCCGGCCACGAACAGGATCAGCGATGTGAGGTACACGGGCTTGGCTCCGAAGCGGCGCGCCGCCCAGCCGGTGACCGGGATGACCGCGGCCAGCGCCAGCATGTAGCCGGTCACCACCCACTGGATGTTGGCGATCGAGGAGTGCAGCTCGCGCCCCAGCGTGTCCAGAGCGACGTTGACGATCGTCGTGTCGAGGATCGACATGATCGAGCCCACGATCACCACAGCGCTGATGCGCCAGACGTACTTGTCGATGCGGTCGTCGGTACCGGTGCTCACGAGCGCCTCCGGAAATTCATGAGTAAACGAAACATTCGGTGCCTAACGGTATCACCGGCGGGCGATGAGGCTCGGAGCGGCCGTAGCCAAGCCCAATCCGGTTCGGCGCCGGCGGGGTGGGCGGGCCGTCTTTGCGCCCCTGGCCGTCTATCTTCTTCTCTGTGACCACGTTCGCTGATCTCGGCCTTGCTCCAGATCTGCTCCAGGCACTCTCAGACGTCGGTTACGACGCTCCGAGCCCGATCCAGGAGCAGGCCATCCCATCGCTCCTGGAAGGCCACGACGTGATCGGCCAGGCTCAGACCGGCTCGGGCAAGACGGCGGCCTTTGGGCTGCCCATGCTCCAGTACGTCGACGCGTCCGAGAAAGAGGTCCAGGGATTGGTCCTGACGCCGACCCGCGAGCTCTGTATCCAGGTCACCCAGGCCCTGCGCGCTTACGGCAAGGCCAAGGGCATCGACGTCGTCGCCGTGTTCGGGGGCGCTCCGATCCGCAGCCAGCAGGCCCAGCTGCGGGCCGGCGGTCAGATCGTGGTCGGGACCGTGGGACGGGTCAAGGACCTCATCTCGCGCCACTCGCTGATGCTGCACTCGTGCCGATTCGTGGTCCTCGACGAAGCCGACGAGATGCTCGACCTCGGCTTCCTCGAGGACGTGGAGAAGATTCTCGCCCTCACCCCCTCGAGCCGGCAGACGGCCCTGTTCTCGGCCACGATGCCGCCCGAGATCCGCCGGCTCGCCGACCAGTACCTCTATGCCCCCGTCCTGGTCAAGGTCAAGACCGACACCCTGACCGTCGACACCGTTGAGCAGTTCGCGCTCGAGGTCGCCTCGCGCGACAAGCCCGAGGCTCTGGCCACCGTGCTCGAGGCCGAACGGCCCGATCAGGCGCTGGTCTTCGTACGCACCAAGATCCGCTGTGACCAGCTCTACCGGTCGCTGCGCGATCGGGGCATGAACGTCCGGGCGCTGCACGGCGACATGACCCAGGGCGCTCGCGACGGCGTGATGATCTCCTTCAAGGGTGGCAGCCTGCCGTTGCTGATCGCGACCGACGTCGCGTCCCGTGGTCTTGACATCTCCGGCATCTCACACGTGATCAACTTCGATGTCCCCATGTCCCCTGATGTCTATGTGCACCGGATCGGCCGCACGGGCCGAGTGGGGCGCAGCGGCCGTGCCATCACCTTTTACGAGCCCCGCCAGCAACGTGAGATCCAGGCCATCGAGAACCACGCCGGCGTCAAGCTCTCGCCGTGGGTCAAGAACGCCCACGTGGCGCCGACCCCCGTCACGGCACCGCCTCGCCGTCACTCCAAGCCCCATGTCTCGACCAACGGCGGGGGGCCGTACCGCAAGCTGATCGTGTCCGGTGGCCGTGCTGCTGGTCTCGCGCCGTCCGACATCATCTCCGCCATCCGCGCCGCCACCCAGCTGGACGGCGAGGCGGTCCGCAATGTCCGGGTGCTGGAGCACTTCGCCTTCGTTGAGGTACCCGAGGCCGAGGCCGAGCGCGTGATCGAAGCGACCGGCGGCACCGAGGTTCGTGGCCACGAGCTGCGAATCGAGCTGGCGCGGGTCTAGTTCCCGCTCCCGGCGCCGAAGAAGTCAGCCGGCGGACAGAGCGAGGTCAACTCCGCGTCAAGCCTAGGTGCGGACCCCGCGACTTCGGGACTCGTCGCCGTGTTGGTGAGCAGGAAAGGCCCCGTCTGCGGGGGCCGACCCGACTACGGGAGGTAATTCTCTTGCGAATCCGTTCGCTCTCCGGCCGCCGTCCTTCGGCAGCCATGATCATCTCGACAGCTGCGCTGTTCGTGTCGCTCGGCGGAGTGGGCTACGCGGCCTCCTCGTTGCCCTACGGCAGCGTCGGGACGCCTCAGCTGCAACACAGCTCGGTCACCCACAGCAAGCTTCGCTTCGACTCGGTCAACTACCGAGACATCGTCGCCGGCTCCGTCGGGACCGTCCGCGCCAACCTCGGTCAGCTCCAGGCCCGCGTGGGTGGTACCTGCGCCTCCGGCCAGGCCGTCGGCGCCGTCGATCAGGCCGGCAAGGTGACCTGCAACCCGGCCCGGCCGGCTGAGTACGGGACCACCGCCACGGTGACCGTCCCCACGGCGGCGACCAACGTTGCCAGCCTCACCCTCCCGGCCGGCAGCTCGTACATGGCGTTTGCCAATCCCACCGCGACGGTCAAGAGCACGTCGGCCGAGGACGTCAACGTCACCTGCACATTGACCCTGGGAGCCAACACCCAGACGCGCACTGCGACCGCCAGGGCTGCCGCCGACGGCTCGAGCCGCTCAGCCTCGATTCCGCTGATGGTGGCGGGTCCGGCTGGTTCGGCCGTCGTGAGCTGTCAGCAAGCCATTCCGGCGGGGGGCACGCCGGCCACGGTAAGCGTCACTTCGGCCATCAACGGCCTCCAGACGTCTAGCAACAACTGAGCCGGGGAGCACCGGCCCCGTGCGCATCGACCGCATCCACGGGGCCGGCCGCTAGGGGCCGCCAAGGAAGGCGCACCCCGAGTGCGCCCACCCATGGTCCGCCGGCGCCTAGCCCGGTCGGATCATGGGTAGGGTGCAACCATGTCTACAGCCAATATGAACACCACGCTCGGCACGATCGCTGTCGAGTTCTTCGATGACGAAGCGCCCAAGACGGTGGCCAACTTCCGCAAGCTCGCCGCCGACGGCTTCTACGACGGAATCATCTTTCACCGGGTGATCCCCGACTTCATGATCCAAGGAGGCTGCCCGGAGGGGACCGGCACCGGCGGGCCCGGATATACGTTCGAGGACGAGTTCAACTCGCACAAGGTCGTGCGCGGCGCGCTGGCCATGGCCAACGCCGGCCCGAACACCAACGGTTCCCAGTTCTTCATCGTCACCGCGGACAGTGCGCCGTGGCTCGACGGCAAGCACACTGTGTTCGGACAGGTCACGGCCGGGATGGACGCCGTGGACGCGATCGAAGGTCTCCCGACCGGGGCTCAGGACCGTCCGGTCGATCCCCCCAAGATCGAGTCGGTCCAACTAGACCCACAGTAGCCTTGCCGCTACCCGAACTAACGGTGCAGGAGGAGACTCATGGCGAGCGTTGAGCAACACGAGCGGGCCGAGACCAACGGCGGTTCCACCCGCACGATCCCAGTCGAGAACCCGGCCACCGGACAGCTGGTGGGCACGATCCCGGTGCTCGACGCCGGCGAGCTGGCCGAGATGGCCGCCCGGGCGCGCGAGGCCCAGCCGCAGTGGGCGGCGATCGGCTACGAGGGCCGCGCGCGGGTCATGCGCCGAGCCCAGAAGTGGATTCTCGACAATGCCGATCGCGTCATCGAGACTGTCGTGTCCGAGACCGGCAAGACCTACGAGGACGCCCAGCTCACCGACCTCGGCTACACGGTCTCGGCGCTCGGCTTCTGGGCCAAGGAGGGTCCCAAGTACCTGGCCGACGAGCGCGTGCCGTCCTGGAACAACCCGGTGGCGGCGGGTAAGAAGCTGATCATCCGCTACGCCCCGGTCGGCGTGGTCGGGGTGATCGGACCCTGGAATTTCCCGATCGCCAACTCCTTTGGAGACTGCATTCCGGCGATGATGGCCGGCAACTGCGTGATCCTCAAGCCCAGCGAGGTGACGCCGCTCAGCTCGCTGGTGATGGCCGAGATGATGCGCGAGTGCGGGCTTCCCGAGCACGTGTTTCAGGTCGCCACCGGGGACGGTGGCACCGGTGCAGCGCTGATCGCCGAGGTCGACTGCGTGATGTTCACCGGCTCGTGCCGGACCGGTAAGGCGGTCATGAAGGCGGCCGCCGACTCCCTCGTCCCCTGTTACCTCGAACTCGGGGGCAAGGACCCGATGATCGTCTGCGACGACGCCAACGTCGAGCGGGCCGCCAACGCCGCCGCCTTCTGGTCCATGAACAACGCCGGCCAGGTCTGTATCTCGGTCGAGCGCTGCTACGTCGATGCGTCGATCTACGACGAGTTCGTGGCCAAGGTGACCGAGAACGTCCGCGGTCTGCGCCAAGGCGTGCCCACCGCCACCGGCACTGTCGACGTGGGAGCCGTGATCTTCCCGCCCCAGCTCGAGATCGTCGATGAGCACGTGCGCGACGCGGTCGCCAAGGGGGCCAAGGTCCTCACCGGCGGTCACCCCCGCGCCGGTTCGGGCCGCTTCTATGAGCCCACCGTGCTCGTTGACGTCGACCACTCGATGAAGTGCATGCGGGACGAGACCTTCGGCCCGACACTGCCGATCATGAAGATCGCCAACGCCGAGGAGGGCGTCCGCCTCGCCAACGATTCGGAGTACGGCCTCCAGGCCAGCGTCTGGACCAGTGACACTGAACGTGGTGAGGCGCTGGCCCGGCGGATCGAGGCCGGTGTGGTGTGCGTGAACGACGCGCAGGTCAACTACACCGCGCTCAACCTGCCGATGGGCGGCTGGAAGACCTCCGGTATCGGCACCCGCCACGGCTCGGCCGGGATCCGCAAGTACACCAAGGTCCAGTCGCTGCTGGTGACCAAGCGCGCGCTCAAGCGCGAGCCGTTCATGTTTCCGTACAAGGCCCGGCAGACGAAGCTGCTGCGCGGCTTCCTCAAGCTCCTCTACGGACGCGGCCGGCGAGACTGAACTCAGCCTCCGGGCGCGAGACTGAACTCAGCCTCCGGGCGGGTGGTAGGCGTTGTAGACGACCGAGTTGAACACGGGCAGGCTCGGATCGGCGGCGTAGCCGAGGCGGTTCAGCGTGAACAGTGACTCGATGCTGGCCAGCAGCGAGTAGTGGTTGTAATCGTCGAGTTCGTCGGTGGTGTTGGCTTTGACGTACGGCGAGATCAGGAGCAGCCCGACCTTGCCTCCGCCGCCGGTTGGCGTGACCTGGCCGTTGCCCGCCGGTGCCGATGTGCCGGGGCCGGTGGTGGTAGTGCTCGAGCTGGTCGTAGAGGAGCTCTGGCTGGGGGTGGTTGTCGTCGGGCTGGCCGCCGCCGTGCTCGTCGTGGTCGTGGCCGGCCCCGTCGTGGTCGTGCTCGTGCTCGTGCTCGTGGGAGCGTCAGTGGTCGTGGGCGCGGCCGTCGTGGTCGTGGGCGCGGGCGCGGCGGTCGTGGTCGTGGTCGACGAGGAGCCGCCCGTGGGGGCAGGCAGGTTCGGATACGCGGGGTTGTTGCAGCACGCGCTCGAGTCAGCTTGCGGCCCCGTTTGTGGCGCTTGGTCAGACGTGATGGCGATCAGCCCGCCGGCCTTGTAGGCCGCTGATTGCTCGATCGCGGGCACGACCCGCTTGAGGAAGGCGTCGGTAGCCAGCGCGGCGGCCTTCGGATCCGCGGGCTGGCCCGGCGTGCAGGACTGGCCGCTGCCGTTGTCGCAGGGCGTCGGCACGATGTAGGAGAGGGCCGGCGTGGTGCTCTCGGACTTCAGGTCCGCGGTCAACTGGGACAGGTCGACATCTTGCGTGTTGCAGCTCGTGCCCGACACGATCGACGTGAAGTAGACGAACGGGTTGCGCCAGGTCACGTAGGGGTCCCCAGCCCGGGGCGCCTGATCGGGGTCGGGACCTCCCAGGGCAGGGTACCGACAGGTGGGAGACGTGTCCGGCGGCGCGCCGCTCGTGGTCGTGCCCGGAGAGGTGGTGGTGCTCGCGGGCGCGGTCGTAGTCGCCGAGCTGGTGTTGGTCGCCGTGGTCGAGGTCGTCGTCGACGGGCTGGTGGCGGCTGGTCCACTGGCCATACCCTCGATGTACGCCTTCCAGGTCTGCCCGGTGGCGGTGAGCTGATCGGCGATGGAAACGGTAGCCGTGGGGTAAACGCAGCCGTCGCCGGTGACCTGGCCCCCACTGGCTGGCGTCGCCGGGGTGACGGCCTGGTACTGGGGACAGTTGGCGGCCGTCTGCTGGGTTGGCCCCTGCCCGCTGATCAGAGCGATTCCGTTGGCGAGCGAGCTCGGCGCGACGGCGTAGTAATTGCGCACCAGCTCGCCCTGGGGCCTCAGCGTTTTCGTCAAGTACGGATAGGACGACTGGGATCCGTAGAGCTGGTTGACGCCCTGACCCGAGAGCATGATCACGAACACGTGGGTCACGGGCGGCAGCGGTGTCGTTGGGGTCGTGCTCGGCGTGGTGGGGATGTGGACCGGGGCAGGGGCGGAGCTGCCCCCGCCACCACCGGGGGCGGTCACGGTCTGGGCGGCGACGGTCTGCGTGACCACCGTCGGTCCCGAGTTGCCACCCCCGCTCGACGCGCCGCCCGACGACCCCGAGT
>JBAVWI010000148.1:0-7382 GCA_049697735.1 Solirubrobacteraceae bacterium | reverse complement strand
TCGTTGGTGGGACCGCCGCCGCGGCCCAGCGTGCCGCCGCGGCCATGGAAGAACACCCAACTGAGGTTGTGACGGCGGAACACCTCGGCGAGCTCCGTTTGAGCGCGGTACGCGCCCCAGGCGGACGCGACGTAGCCGACGTCCTTGTTGGAGTCCGAATAGCCGATCATCACCTCCTGCTCATCGCCGACGCCCCGCAGCGCAGCCCGGTAGACGGGGAGGGAGAGTAATCCGTCCATGGTCCTAGCGGCCCCGGCCAGCGTCGCGCCGGCCTCGAACAGCGGTACGACCCGCAGGCAGGCGTCCTCCCCACCAGCACGGGCAAGGCTCGCCTCCTTCATGAGCAACAACACCTCCAGCAGATCGGCCGGACCCTCCGTGCCCGACACGATGTAGGTCCGGATCGCATCGCGGTGTCGCCCCGACAGTGCTTCACGGATCATCCTGAACGTTTCGATCGTCTCCCGCGTCGCGGCCGAGAACCCGGCGATGTTCGTCGGGACGAGTGGGCGGCGATCGGCGATGTCTCGGCACAGGATGGCGATACGCTCGTCTTCCGGCAGCGACTCGTAGTCGTCTTCGATGCCCAGCGTGGCGTAGATCTCGCTCAACGAGCTGCGGTGAATCCTGGCGTGCTCGCGGATGTCCAGCTGGGCGAAGTGAAATCCGAACACCTCGACCTGCCTGATCACGTCGCGCAGGTCGGCCGCGGCGGTGAGCGCCCCGGCCGCGGCGGTCAGGGACCGCTCGACGCCCCGGAGGTCGGCGAGCAGCTCGGCTGCCGCGGCGTAGCCCCCAGGCGCTTCACGCGCTGTCGCGCGAACCCGCTCTCGCACGAAGGTCAGCGCCCGGCGGTAGGGCTCCTCGGGGTTCAGCGCCGCGAGCTGCTCCGCGAGCTCGGGGAAATAGCCCGCGCTCGCCTCGAGGATCGGTTCCAGGCCGTGTGCCGGGCCGCTGACGCGGTCCGACAGCGAGAGCCGCCCGGCGATCAGCTCCACCCGGCTCTCGAGGAACCGCAGGCACCGCTCGCGCATCAGATCGAGTGCCTCGATCGTCGTCGACGCGGTGACGTAGGGGTTGCCGTCGCGGTCGCCGCCGATCCACGATCCAAAGCCGAGCAGCGGTGGGACGGTGATCGTCGCGTCCGGATACACCTCGGCGATCGCCTCCTCCAGTTCCCTGTAGACCCGCGGCACCTCAGCGGCGAGCGTCGTCGTGAAATAGACAAGACCGCCGCGCACCTCGTCCATCACCGTCAGCGAGATTGCCCGCAACTCATCGGACCCCCAGAGCTCCTGGACCGTGGCCTCCACTCGCCGGCGAGCGTCGTCAGCGTCCTCGTCGGGACGCTCGCTGAGCTCGCGGAGCACTCGAAATACACGGGCGAGCTTCTCGATCGTCGTCCGCCGCCGTGCCTCCGTCGGGTGCGCGGTCAGGACCAGGCGAAGCTCGCCATGGTCCAGCAATGCCTGAAGCTCATCGCCCGTGGTCCCGCTCCTAGCCAGCCTGTGCACCGCATCGCGCAAGGAACCCCTCCGCGGCGCCGGCGCCGCATCTACGGCCCGCCGGCGAATGCGGCGCACGCGCTCGTTGTCCTCGGCCAGGTTGACGAGCTGGAACCATCGCGACAGCGAGCGCACCAGCAGCTCGATCTGGGCGAGGTCAAGCTGCGAGACCAGGCTCGCCAGCGTTTCGGGAGCGGTCGGATCACCGCCGCGCATCGCTCGAGCGAGCGACACCGTCCGATCGCGCAGCTCGATCACGTCTTCGCCGCCGCTACGACGGATCACGTCGTTGAGAACGTCCGTCAGAAGCGCCGCATCGCCCTCGAAATCCCGCAAGTCGCCCCCGGGTAGACGCTCGGATGACCTCCCTGCAGCACCAGGCTCGATCCGTTCATCGTACGCAGTTCTCGCACCTCGGGGTCGACTGCCAAGGGCGAAGTGCGGTGGTTGGGGTTTCTCTTATGAGCGCTCCGGCTAGGGGTGACTCTTCTGAGCGTGCTCGGGCCTGCCCTGGCTTCGGACTGCGACCTGTCGCCAGCCGACGGCGGGAAGGAATCCCGTCGCGATGAGGTCGACTTCCGGCTCATAGAGCGATGGGCGCAGGTTCCAGCGGTGGAGGTAGGGTCCGCGCACCGGACCCCCGAGTGAAGTGCGGGGCCAGGGCGTCGACGATGCGTTTGACCGGGTGGATGTGATGACGCAGATCGGCGATCATCTGATCGGGCTGGGGGGTGTCCTCGGACGCTCCGAGGGCCCGTCGTTGTCCAAGCCACCAGCTGGCCGCCGCCGTATTGAAGGCGTGGCTGTCGATTTCGTCGATGACGAGGAACCCTTCCGGCTCGAGCAGAGTTGCCAGATGCGCGCACGACTCTTCGAGCGGGTCGACGTGGTGCAGGGACACGATGGCGACAGCGGCGTCAAATCGGCCGTCGACATCGGCGAGCGCGATGGACTGCACCTGGCCGCCCGTCGCTGCCGCAGGATCGATAGCCGTCACCTCATAACCTGCGGCACCGAGAGCCTCCGCGAGTTCGCCGTCTCCCGCCCCGATCTCGAGCACACGCGCCGGCGGTGTGGGCAGCGAGGACCGGACGAAGGCCAGCAATTCGACTGTGAGCATGGCTGCATTCTCGCTGAGCCCACGGCGACACCAGCAGCCCTGGCAAGACACCCGCTTCCTCGCGCTGGTTAGGCGTGGACCCATCCACTCGACGGGGTCAAGGATCAGGTTGTCGACCGTGACCATGACCGGGATCATCTCAGCACCGACAACGACGACGGAGGGACCGAGCATGCCCAAGCGTGCAAGCGATCACGCGACTGTGGCCTTCGAACTGGCCGAGCGCCGGCTATTTGGCGCGTGTGGCGTGCAGGTCGCGAGCCGGCGCGTGCGTCAGGCTGATCCGCCGGTTGCTGTGCGCGTCCTGGAGGCGGGCGAGGGCCCGCCGCTCGTCCTGGTGCACGGTAGCGGCATGAGCGCTTCGACGTGGGCGCCGCTGATGTCGTATCTAGGGACGCGCCGTGTGATCGCCTTCGACCTCCCCGGGTTCGGCCTCAGCGACGCGTTCGACTACAGCGGCCGATCGCTGCGAGCGCACGCGGTTGCCCAGCTCAGCTCTCTGCTCGATGCGCTCGACCTCGAGCGGGTGCCGATCGTCGGTACCTCGCTCGGGGGGATGTGGGCGCTCTGCCTGGCTGTCGATGCGCCGGATCGCGTTGCCGCCGTGGCATCGCTCGGAGTGCCCGCCGTCGCGCTGCCCGGCATGCACGGCGACCCGTTCTTCACGGCGCTGTCCACACCCGGCCTGCGCCGGCTCGCCGCGCGGATCCGCTGACCGAACGTCGCGACGACGCGCCTGTCTCTAGCCCGCGGCGTGATCGGCCCTCGCGCCGCTGAGCAAGCGCCTGACGGGTTCTTCGAGGTCGTCCACGAGGGTATGCGCCAGCCCGGTTTTCGGACGGCGATGCTCAGTCACATGGGGCTCGCGATGCGGCTCGGCCGGCCCCGCCCGGAGAACTTTCTCTCCGACGGCGAACTGCGGCAGCTGACGGTGCCCGTGCTGATGATCTGGGGCGAGGAGGATCCGTACGGCGGCCCAGAGATCGGCCAACGCGCCTGCGCGCTCCTACCCGACGCGCGCATCGAGATCATCCCCGGGCGCCATGCCCCCTTCCTCGACGACCCCGAGCGCTGCGGCGCGTTGATCGACGAGCTCCTTCGCCGCGCGGCCATGACCTCCCCCTCTCTTCGGGCCGATCAAACTCGCAACCGACAGTGAAAGTCCGGGACGCAGCGCTTCTGCTCCGCCGTTGCGGCGGTCTCGCAACTTCGCGAAAACGATGGGCCGAGTTCGCCGTGGCAAATGTCACACACAGCCGCCGACCGGCGCGGTTAGCGTTCACTCGAGCGACCACGAGAAGGGCCGCTGACCACCGACTCACGGGTGGCCCCTGAGCAAGGAGACCGCGCTGGCGTGCGGTCCCGCCAAGCAGTCAGGAGGAGCAGTTGAGCAATACCGCAATCGGCATTCTGCTGTTCGTGGTCGTGTACGTCCCGTCGCGTACATTGTCTATGACGAACTGACGGGGCGACGTTCTCACATTTGGTCCCGGGTAGTGCCCGGCGAATGCCATCGCCGGAAAGACCGACGAGCCCCGGTCCCAAGCCGATCTCGGAACGAGTCGACCGCGCGAGCCTGGCCTGCCATCCACAAGGGCAGCCCGGCGGACATCAGCGCCCAGGCATCCACCCCACCGACCACTCCTCTAGCGGCCGGAGCCGCTCGAGCAGCTGTTGGCCCTTGGGAGTGAGTAGATAACCTTCCGCCGCCCGCCCGACGAGCTCGGCCTCGGTCAGTTCACGCAGGCGATCGGCGAGCACACTGGACGAGATTCCCCCGCAGCGGCCTTGGAGCGCGCGGAAGTTCGGCGATGGGGTGTCTCGCAGTTCCCAGATGATTCGAAGCGCCCATCTCCTCCCGAGCAGGTCGAGCAGCGCCATGATCGGGCGGCCGGTGAGCGACCCGCGGACGGGCCGGCCCGGAAGCGGCGTTGGCGTCGGCATTGTTTGATTATCGCTTCTCATTCCGAGGCAAGCGTGGTACGCTTGCGCTGTGCTTCGTAATCCAAAGCAACCTCGGCTTGAACTTCCCGCCGAGCCTCACGACACCGAGACCGCATCGGCGCTCGCCGAGCTGGGGGCGCCCATCGCACTGTTCGCCGCGTTCGCGCGTACACCCCAGCGCGCTCACGCAATTGCCCAGTGGGGGCGGTACTACTTCTCACGCCAGGTTGCGCTCACGCTCCGGACACGCGAACTGATCATCAACCGAACGACCGCGCTGTGCGGCGCCGACTACGAGTGGGGGATCCACGTCGCCGTGTTCGCGGCCAAGGCCGGACTCGACGGCGCTCAGATCAGTTCCCTCGCCAGTGGACAGTCGAGCGACCCATGCTGGAGCGATCCCGAAGACGTCGCAGTGCTGCGTGCCGTCGACGAGCTTCACACGACCCACGACCTCAGCGAGGAGACCTGGGAGGAGCTGATCGCGGCGGTCGGCGAGGAGGGTGCGCTCGACCTGATCCTCATCGCGGGCTGGTACCACGCGATCTCGTTCACCGTCCGCGCGCTCCGGCTCCCGCAGGAGCCCGGCACCCCGCGTCTGGCCAGCTGATGTTCACTGTCATCGCCCGCTACCGCACCTCCCCGAGCGACGCTCAAGCGGTCGCCGACGTGCTCGCCAGACATGCCGCGGCGAGTGAGGGGGAGCCGGGATGCCGCCAGTTCCTCGTCTTTCAGGCCCGGGAGGACCCGACGCGGTTCTTCCTAGTCGAAACCTACGATTCAGAAGCGGCCTTCAGCGAGCACCGCCAGAGCGAACATTTCAAGCAAAACATTGAGGCCACGCTCGCGCCGATGCTGATCGAACGCGAGTGGCATATCTGCGGGGCACTGGTCCCTGCTCGATCAACAACTAGGTAAAAAGGCCCGGCGCTCAGCCGAGTTCTTGGGCGAGCCCTATGAGAAGGCCTCCGGGTCCACGGACGTAGCAGAGCCGATACGCGTCCTCGGTACTGGACCACCTCACGGCTGACAAGCTCCGCGCCGTGCTCACCGAGCCGGGCGAGCGTCACGTCGAATGTCGTCCACGGCGAACATCACGCGTAGATAGCCGAGAGCGTTCACTGAACGATGCCCACATTATCCATCCTTTGAACCGCCATTGCGCCCAATCTAGCCGCCCGACGGGAGCGCGCGACGCATCGGGGAGGATCTGCTCAGGATGGCTTGAAGGCCTGTCGGCTGTGTTTGAGTAGTTCGCGTAGTGCCGGACTTGTCGTGGTTTGCCAGATGAGGGCGAGCAGCGCGGGGGTCTTGATCTCGTCGAGGGTGATTGCCTTCAGCCGTTGGTCGTCGGGAGTCACCATCGACTGGCTGAGGATGGCAATGCCGAGCCCGCGGCGCGCGAGATCTGCGATCGCGGCGGGCGCGCTGGCTTGTAAGGCGATGTCCGGTCGTATGCCGTTGGCGGCGCACGCTTGATCGAACGCGGTCCGGATTCCTGTCCCTTCGGGCATCGACACGAGGGGGTACACGCTGATGTCTGCCAGCGTTGCTCGCTGTCGTTTGGCCAGCGGGTGGCCGGCTGGGACGGCCGCGACAAGACGTTCCCTAACGATCGGCAGCGCCTCGAGCCCGCGGGGCGGGTCGCCGGCCGTTGCGATCAGAGCGAGATCGGCTGCGCCGCTGCGGACGTGCTCGATCAGCCGGTCTGAGTTGTTCTCGACGAGCGTGATCTCGACGCCGGGGTGGGCGCCGCGGAATGCGGCGAGGGCGTCGAATAGCCCGGTAACGGTGCACGCGGTCACCATGCCGACCACGAGCCGACCGCGGATCAGCCCGCTCACTTCGTCGACGGCTTGGCGCACGGCGTCCGCGGACGCGAGTGTGGCGCGCGCGTGGGCGAGCGCCGCCGTTCCAGCGGCTGTCAGGGTGGCTGTCCGGCCTGAGCGGTCGATCAGCGTGGCGCCGAGATCGCGTTCGAGCTGTTGGATCTGTGCGCTGACCCCGGACTGGCTGATGTGCACGCGTGCGGCGGCACGCGTGAAGTTCGCTTGCTCGGCGACCGCGATGAAGTACTCAAGCTGCCTGAGTTCCATAGCCAGCGATTCTAGTGCTGAGAAAAACAATCTGTTGGACTTCTAGCCTCGGACTGGTCAGACTCGACGTATCACCACCTAGCCCCTAAACGAAAAGGAACGCTATGACGGATAACCCGACAGCCCTGAAACCCACGGACCTCACCCGCTTGTTCGTCGAGCGCGCCAACGCTGGCGACGCGGCAGGTATCGCCGCGCTCTACGAGGAGCAGGCTGTCATGGCGTATCCGCCGGGCAGCCAGACCGTCGGCCGCGAAGCCATCCACACGCTGTGGGAGAAAATTCTCGCCAACGCACCGCGCTTTGAGCAGGAGCCACCCCTGCCGACGTTGGTCAGCGGCGACATCGCGCTTACCTCCACCCCTCCGAAAGACGGCGCGGGCGCCCGCGCGCAGGTAGCGCGCAGACAACCCGACGGTACCTGGCTACGTCTTCTCGACCAGCCGGAATTCGTGACTCCTGAGAACCGGTAGCCGCGGCGGCTTGCGCGGCTCGAGAGGGCTCCACCACGAGGACGAGAATTGTGGCCGCATTCCGTCGAGAAGACTCCGCTGCACGTCGCGGGGCTCAAGTCACCCGGCGAGCAGTTCCTTGAACGCTGGGTCCTGGCGGAGCGGATCGAGGTCGGAATCTCCTTCAAGGAAGGAGCGGGTGCGCTCCGAGAGTTCGATCGACCGGCGAAGGTGCGCGATGGCCTGGTCCTTCTGGCCGGCGAGG
>JBAVWI010000147.1:0-1745 GCA_049697735.1 Solirubrobacteraceae bacterium | reverse complement strand
GCTTTCGGGCGTCGCTCCGGTCGCGGGTGGGGGGGCGGCGGCGCGGCGGGTAGACCGGACCCAGCGCAGCGACAAGAGCATGGCCACGCTCAGGCCGAGCAGCGGCACGGCGTCGCTGGTCGCGGTCGAGAGCGACGCCGCGGCCGGGGCGCCGATCGTCTCCCCGACGGCATAGCCGAGGTTGACGATCGTAGTTACCAGGACGATGGCCAGCCCGGCTCGCTCGGCCGATTCGGTCATCAGCGAAACGGCGGGGATCATCAGGCCGGTCAGCGGGCCACCAAGGACGATCACGCTCAACGCCGCGGTCACCGGCCAGCTGTGCGGCACGGGTAGCAGGGCGATGAGAAGCGCGCTGCCCAGCAGCCCGATGGTCATCGGACGGGCGGCGCCGTGCCGGTCAGTGGTCCGGCCGACCAGGGGGGCCAGGGCAGCGCTCAGCGCCGAGACGAGCAGGAAGGTGGCGCCGATAGCCAGACCCGAGGCACCGAGCCGCGATAGCCGCAGCGGCAGCAGCGCGCTCGTGGCGCCGATCGTCATCGCCTCGAGCACTACCAGCCAGGTGCCGAGCCGCAGACCCGGGCTGCGGAGCAGGGTGGCGAGTGGGGCCCGAGCGGGCTTGGCCTCGGCCTCGGGCACAGTTGGCTCCGGGTGCCGGCGCACCCAGAACGCGAGTCCGAGGGAGATCGCGCCGACGCCCGAGAAGACCGGAGCGGTGCCGACGGTGACCGCGAACACGCCGAGCACCGGTCCGAGCAGGGTGCCGAAGATTGCGGCGCCGATCACTGAACCAACCACGGCGCCCCGGCGCTCGCGTGGGGCAACGGCGATCGCCCAGGTCAGGGCACCGGCCCAGATGCTGCCGCAGGCGATGCCCTGGATCACGCGCAGGACGTCGAGCGTGACGAGATCGCCCGCGAACCCGAAGGCCCCAACGGCGCCCGCGAAGACGATCAACCCGAACAGCGTGGTCCGGCGCACGCCGATCCGCGCGGCCAGCCAGCCGCCGAGCAGCGAGCCGGGAATGACGCCGGCCGAATAGGCGGCGGCGAGCACCCCCACGGCCGGCTTGGACACGCCGAGCGTCTGCGCGTAGTGGGGGAGGATGGGCGTCACCGCCGCGTACAGCGAGGCTTCGAAGAGCAGCAGCACGCGGACGAGCGCGATCGCCGGCACGGAACCCTCATGGTGGCTCGGCACGGAAACCTCACGGGGGCTCGGCACGGAACCCTCATGGGGGCTCGGCACGGAAACCTCACGGCGGCTCATGACCCCTCCAGCAGGGCGCGGGCCACGCGACGCAGCCGGGAGGTGAGGCTCGTGCTCACACCGGTGGCAAGCTGCTCGATCTGCAGCCCGTCGTAGGTGGCCATCAGCAACTGAGCGTCGGCGCGGGGCTGGCGCGAGCCCGCCGCTGCGAGCATGGTCCCGAGCGCCTCGACGTATACCTCGCTCCAGCGGCTGGCCACCGCCTGCAGGGCGGGTCGCCGGGCGGCTTCGATCAGCAACGAATAGGAGGCGATCACCGAGCCACGGCTCCCCGGGCGTTCATGGTCGATGGGCTCGAGGATCTCAGACGCGACCAGGCCGAGCGGGTCTGGCGGGTCGGTGCCGACGCTGCTGACCAGGCTCCGCACGCGGGCGATGTCTCGCTCGGCGGCCAGTTCGATGGCGGCGGTCAGCAGCTGCTCCTTGGAGTCAAACCAGTAGGTGGTGGAAGCCAGGGGAAGACCGGCCACCTCGGC
>JBAVWI010000146.1:0-30997 GCA_049697735.1 Solirubrobacteraceae bacterium | reverse complement strand
AGTTGGGCCTGGCCGCGATCGCCGCCCCGGTGCGTGGCGCCGGCGGCGAGGTCGTGGCGGCACTGAGCATCTCGGGACCGACGATGCGCATGACGCCGGAGCGGATCGCCGAGCTCAAGCCGATCCTGATCGAGGAGGCGCGCACCCTGAGCCGTCGCCTCGGCAACCCCGACCAAGGAGAACACGCGGCATGACCCACGAGGAGACCCTGCAGCTGCTGTATGACGAGACCCTGATCGGCAACGCCCCGGCGGTCACCGATGGCGTCAAGGCCGGATTGCAGGACGGCCTGGAGCCCGAGCGCATGCTCTATGACGCCCTGATCCCCTCCCTGGAGGAGGTAGGCGCCCGCTTCGAACGGGGCGACTACTTCGTGCCCGAGATGCTGATCGCTGCCCGGGCCATGCAGGGCGCGCTCGACATCCTGCGCCCGCTCCTGGCCGAGACCGACACCCAGCAGGTGGGCACGTTCCTGATGGGCACGGTCAAGGGCGACGTCCATGACATCGGCAAGAACCTCTGCAACATCATGCTCGAGGGAGCCGGCTTCACGGTCATCGACCTCGGCGTCAACGTCCCCCCGGAGAAGTTCGTGGCCGCGATCGGCGAGCACAACCCCGACGTGGTCGGCTTCTCGGCCTTCTTGACCACGACCATGCCGATGTTCAAGGCCAACATCAACGCGCTCGAGAAGGCCGGCATCCGCGAGGACGTGATCGTGATGGTCGGGGGCGCCCCGGTCACGCAGGAGTATGCCGACGCGGTGGGCGCCGACGGCTACTCGGCCGATGCCTCCTCGGCGGTCAAGATGGCCAAGGAGCTCATCCAGCTCCGTCGGGACAGGGTTCCGGCATGACCAAGGCCGGCCCAGCGGCGAAGGGGCTCGTGGCGCGAGCCGAGCACGCCGTCAAGGCCCCGGTGTGGGGGTGTCAGATGTGCGGGCAGTGCGTGCTGCACTCGACCGGGCTGACCTGCCCGATGACGTGTCCCAAGCAATTGCGCAACGGTCCCTGCGGCGGTGTCCGGGCCAACGGCAACTGCGAGGTCAACCCCGAGATGCGCTGCGTGTGGCTGAAGGCCTATGAGCGGTCCGAGCGCCTGCCCCTGTGGCGCGGGCACTTCGACGACCTGCGGCCGCCGGTCGACCACAGGCTCGAGGGCGACTCGGCATGGCTGAACCTGTTCAGCGGCCGCGACCGGCAGACCCCGGCGGGATGGGCGGCCAGCCCCGATGTCGGTCCTTGAGGAGAAGCTCACCCGGCGCGAGTTCGTCGTCACGGCCGAGATGCCGGTGATCGACACCGGCGGCCAGGCCGAGATCGAGCGCCAGCTCGAGCCGATGCGTGCCTACGTCGACGCCTTCAACGCCACCGACAATCCCTCCGCCCACGCCCACTGCTCGCCGCTGGCGGTTTCGATCGGCCTGCGCCAAGCCGGCGTGGAACCGATCATGCAGCTGATCTGCCGTGACCGCAACCGGCTCGCGCTCGAGTCTGACCTCGTCGGGGCGGCCATGCACGGCGTGCAGAACATCTGCTGCCTGACCGGTGACGACGTCACGGCCGGAGATGAGCCCGAGAGCAAGCGAGTCTTCGATCTCGACGGCGTGCAGCTGATCGCGCTGGCCCGGATCCTGGCCGGTGGGCACTACCTGTCCGGCCGTCCCCTCTCCCGGGCGGGCGGGCCCGGTCCGCAGTTCTTTCTGGGTGCGGTCGAGAATCCGAGCGCACCGCCGCTCGACTACCGGGTCCGGCGGGCGGCCAAGAAGGCCCTGGCCGGCGCTCGCTTCCTCCAGCTTCAGCTCTGCTTTCGCACCGAGTTGCTCGAGCGCTTCATGCGCGCCGGCCACGACACCGGGCTCAGCGAACGGATCGCCCTGATCCCGTCGATCTGCATCCTGCGCTCGCTCGGCGGCATGCGCTTCGTGGCCTCCAACGTCCCCGGCATCGACGTGCCGCCCTCCTTCGTGGACCGCGTCGCCGGGGCGCCCGACGCCGAAGCCGAGTGCTTCGAGATCGCCTACGAGCTGGCCGCCCACGCTATGGCCCAACCGGGCGTGGCCGGGCTGCATTTCATCTCCTTTCGCCGGGATGCCGGCATCGCGAAACTCTGTGAACGGCTGGGAATCAAGCCACGGACTGAAAGGGAGAGCCATGGACACCGTCCTTCGGTCGCGCTCGGGTAGCGTGACCATCGGGGCCGAACAGCCCTTCTGCGTGATCGGCGAGCGCATCAACCCCACCGGGCGCAAGAAGTTCGCCGAGGAGCTGCGGGCCGGCAATCTTGACACCGTGACCGCCGACGCGCTGGCCCAGGTCACAGCGGGCGCCAACATGCTCGACGTCAACGCGGGCATCCCGATGGTCGACGAGCCCGACCTGCTCACCGCGATGCTGCGTACCGTCCAGGACGCCGTCGACGTGCCCATCTGCATCGACTCCTCGGTGATCGAAGCCCTCGAAGCCGGCCTCTCCGTCTACGAGGGCCGGGCGCTGGTCAACTCGGTCACCGCCGAGGATGAGCGGCTCGAGGAGATCCTCCCCCTCGTCGCCCGGCACGGCGCTGCCGTGATCGGGCTGGCCAACGACGAGACCGGCATCCCGGAAACCCCGGAGAAGCGCCTGGAGTGCGCCCGCAAGATAGTCAGCGCCGCGGGTGACTACGGCATCACGCCCGAGGATGTCCTCATCGACCCGCTGGCCATGACGGTGGGGGCGGCGACCGACGCGGTCACGATCACGCTGACCACGATCTCGCTGATCCGTTCAGAGCTCGGCGTCAACATGTGCCTGGGCGCCTCCAACGTCTCCTTCGGTCTCCCCCAGCGCCACGTGCTCAACGCGGGCTTTCTGCCCATGGCGATGGCCGCCGGGCTGACCAGCGCGATCATGTCCACGGCCGAGGTCTGCGTGCAGTCCGTGCGCGCCGCCGATCTGCTTCTCGGCCACGACCCCTGGGGCTCGAGCTGGATTGCCGCCCACCGCAAGCGCCAGGCCGACGCAGCAGCCGCCGAGACCGCGCGGGAAGGTGTGCCCGCGGCGTGAGTGCTTCGGCCCCCAAGCGGCGCCCGATCGAGCGCGAGATCGAGATCGCCCCCGAGGACGGGGCCCAGCGGGTCCGCCTGCGCTTCCTGCCCGACGGCGGCGAGGTCCGGGTGCCCAGCGGCACCCCGATCTTCGACGCCGCCAGCTGGAACGGGATCGCGATCGACTCGACCTGCGGCGGTCACGGCACCTGCAAGAAGTGCAATGTGCGGATCGTTTCCGGCGACGTGCCGGTGTCGAACGTGGATCCGCGCGCCTTCACGACCCAGGAGCTGCGCGACGGCTGGCGGCTGGCCTGCCGGGCCAGCGCGCGCGACGATGTCGTGGTCGAAGTGCCGCCGCTGCAGACCCGGCCCAAGGCAGCCCTGGTCGGGGTCGGCCGCCACGTGATCCTGCGCCCCTCGGTGCAGAAGCGCCACCTGGTCCTCGAGGAGCCGACGATGGAGGACCAGCGTCCCGACCTCAAGCGCGTCCAGGATGCCCTCGAGGATCTCGAGCCCTACGCCACCGTCGAGCTGCTGCGCACGATGGGCGGCAGCCTCCGCCGCGCCCATTTCGACGTCACCGCTGTCGTCTGTGACCAGGAGCTGATCGAGCTCGAGCCTGGTGACACCACCGCCCGGCGCTTTGCCATCGCTTTTGACCTTGGCACCACGACCGTGGTGGCGACCCTCCTGGACCTGGAGAGCGGGCAGCCGGCTGCCGTGCGCTCGATGCTCAACCGCCAACAGCCCTTCGGCGCCGACGTGATCACCCGCATCTCGGCCACGATGATGGATGAGACAGCCCTCGGTCAGCTGCGCGAGCGCGCCCACGAGACGATGGCGACGCTGTGCGACGAGGTCCTGGCCGAGGCCGAGGTGGACCGGCGCGAGGTCTACGAGATCACCGTGTGCGGCAACGTGACGATGATGCAGCTGGCGCTGGGGATCGATCCCGAGCCGCTCTCGATGGCCCCCTTCGTGGTCGCCACCCATAGCTTCCCGCCTTGCCGCGCCTCCGACTTCGGCGTTGCCGTTCACCCGCGAGCCCCCGCCTTCGTGTTCCCTTCGCTGGGCGCCTACGTCGGCGGGGACATCGTGGCCGGGATGCTCGCCACCGGCCTGACGCGCGATCGCCGGCTGCGGCTGTTCATCGACGTGGGCACCAACAGTGAGATCGCCCTGGGGTCCGTGGACCGGGTGGTGGCCACCGCGGCTCCGGCCGGCCCGGCCTTCGAAGCGGCCCAGATCCGCTGCGGGATGCGCGCCGCCGAGGGCGCGATCGAGGGTGTCAAGATCGCCGACGACGCCCTCTCCCTCCAGGTCATCGCCGACGCCGAGCCGGTCGGGATGTGCGGCTCGGGCCTGGTCGACGCGGTTGCCGAGCTCGTGCAATCCGGTCTGCTCGACCATTCCGGGCGCTTCATCCCCGACGAGGACGCCGCCGCCCTGTTCCCGGCCCTGGCCACCCGGCTGACCAAGATCGACGCCGAGCGCGTGTTCGTCCTGCACTGGCGCGGACAGGATCCGGCGGATTCAATCTTCCTCTCCCAGCGTGACGTGCGCGAGCTGCAGTTCGCCAAGGCCTCGATCGCCACCGGCTGGGAGATTCTCATGTCCGAGCTCGGGGTGGGGCCCGAGGACATCACCCAGGTCCTGCTCGCCGGGAGCTTCGGCGCCTTCCTGACCCCGCTGAGCGCGGTGCGGATAGGTCTCGTGCCCAAGCTCGCCCTGCCCCGGATCGTCTCGGCCGGCAACGTGGCCGGCGAGGGAGCCAAGATCGCCGCCCTCTCCCTGCGCGAGCGGGCCGAGGCCGAGTCGATCCTGGTCGAGGTCGAGTACGTCGAGCTTTCGGGTCGCGCGGACTTCAACGACCGCTTCATCGACCAGCTGGCCTTCCCGGGATGACTCGGTCGGCTGCCGTCGTCGCCTGCGGGGCCCTCGCCTTCGACGTCCAGGCCATCTCTCGCCGACGGGGCTGGGAGGTCGAAGTCGTCCCCGTCGACGCCCTCCTGCACAATCGCCCTGCGGAGATCGCGCCCGCGGTGGCGCGGCTGCGCGAGCGCCACCATGTGGTCGCCCTGGCCTACGCGGACTGCGGCACCCACGGCGCGCTGGACGCCCTCGGGCTCCCCCGGCTGGCCGGCAATCACTGCTACGACGTGTTCGCGGGCGAGGAGGTGGCGGCGGCGCTGGACGAGGAGCCTGGCACCTACTTCCTGACCGACTTCCTGGCCCGCAGCTTCCAGCACACGGTGATCCGCGAGCTCGGGCTCGACCGCTACCCGGAGCTGCGCGACGAATACTTCCGCCACTACACCCGTGTCATGTGGCTGGCCCAGCGCCCCACGCCGGCTACCCGGGCCTGCGCCGAGCGGGCCGCGGCGACCCTGGGGCTGCCCCTCGTCGAGCGCGCGGTCGGTGTGGGCGGGCTCGAGCGAGAGCTCGAGACCCTCCTCGCCACCGGCTCTCCCGCCTCCTTAGCCTCGTCCGCCTAGCCTCGTCCCGGCGCTCGCGGATCGTCGCGTGGCCGATCCTGGACGCTATGTGTCCTCGATCGGCCAATCATGGACAGGATCGGCCGCTCAGGCGTCTTCGATCGCTTCGGAGAGCAGCGTGGCCACGTCGGCCACCCGCATCGACTCGCCGGCGCTCGAGACGCCGTCATCGAGCATCACCGTGCAGAACGGGCACGCGACAGCGAGCGTGTCGGCGCCGGTGGCGGCCGCCTCACGCGCCCGGTTCTCGCTGATCGCGCTACCCCGCTCCTCCATCCACATGTGGGCGCCGCCGGCCCCGCAGCAGAACGTCTCCTTACCGCTGCGCGCCATCTCGACGGGCTGACCGACCGCCCCGATCAGGTCTCGGGGCGGGGCCAGCACGTCGTTGTGACGAGCCAGGTAGCAGGAGTCGTGGTAGGTGACCTTGAGCCCCTCGGAGCGCTGCGGCTTGAGGCGGCCTTCGGCGACCAGCCGGGCCAGCACTTCGGAATGGTGGATGACCTCGTAGTCGCCGCCGAAGTCGGGGTACTCGTTGCCCAGGGTGTTGAAGCAGTGCGGGCAGTTGGTGATGATCTTGCGCACCCCGGCTTCGTTCAAGGTGGCCACGTTCTGCTCGGCGAAGGCCTGAAAGACGTACTCGTTGCCCATCCGCCGGGCCGG
This sequence comes from Solirubrobacteraceae bacterium, assembly GCA_049697735.1. GTDB lineage: Bacteria > Actinomycetota > Thermoleophilia > Solirubrobacterales > Solirubrobacteraceae > Palsa-465. The sequence continues at coordinate 24,811 of JBAVWI010000146.1, read as the reverse complement.
GTCCCCGGTGCAGGCCTCCCGCGGGCCGAGGATCGCGAACTCGACGGCCGCCTTCTGGAGCAGACGAGCCGTCGCCTCGGCGGTGGTCCGGGCGCGCTCGTCAAACGAGCTCGCGCAGCCCACCCAGTACAGGTACTCGGGGGCCGGGTCACCCGGCTCGAGGATCTGTACGCCCAGCGAAGCCGCCCAGTCGGCGCGCTCGGACTGTGCCTTGCCCCACGGGTTGGAGTTGCGCTCGATGTCGCGCAGCATCGGCTCGGCTTCGGACGGGAAGCTTGACTCGACCATGACGAGATGGCGACGCAGATCGACGATGTGGTCCACGTGCTCGATCGAAACCGGGCACGCCTGCACGCACGCGCCGCAGGTCACGCAGTCCCACACCGATTCTTCGGGCACCGCGCCCGGGACGAGAGCGGCCAGGTCGGGCGCTGTGGCGGGGTCAGCGCCGGCGGCAGCCGAACGGGCCGTGACCAACGCACCCCCGTCGGCGAAGACCTGGTCACGCAGCCCCATGATCAGCAGCTTGGGCGACAGCACCTTGCCGGTGGCAAAGGCAGGACATGCGTCCTGGCAGCGCCCGCATTCGGTGCAAGAGAAGGTGTCGAGCATCTGCTTCCAGGTCAAGTCGGCGGAGGTGCCGGCGCCGAAGCGAATGTCCTCCTCGGGAACATCGGGGTCATCGAAGCGCAGCGGCTCGAGCCGGCCGCCGGCTCCAGTGCGCCCGTACCAGACGTTGAAGGCGGCGGTGGCGATGTGGAGGTGCTTGGAGCGTGGCAGGTAGGCCAAAAAGGACAGGATCGTTACCACGTGGGCCCACACGAACACGCGCTCGAGAACCCGCGTCGTTGCGTCGCGGGCAAACAGCCCGGACAGGAGGTTGGAGACCGGCGCCGAGGACGGGGGCCACTCGTTGAGCCCCAGCGCGATGCGGGTCGCGTGCCAGAGCAGCAGCGTGGTGGCGATGATCGCGATCAGGGCCAGGATCAGGTCGGCCTCGCCCAGGTGGCTGCCGGCGAAGCGGGCCGGCTTGATCACCTTGCGGATCCACACCGCCGAGGCGACCCCGATCAGCACCAGGACCGCGAACACATCCACCAGGAAGGCAAACCAGCCCTGCTCGCCCAGCCAGGGCAGGGTGGCATGCTTGGAGACAGCCCCGATGAAGGCGATCAGGATCGTCGGGGCGAGGACGAGGAAACCCCAGAAGATGAAGGCGTGGATCAGCCCTGGCCCGAGGCGCTGGAGCAGCTTGCGCTGACCGAGGACGATCGTGGCCTCGTTGCGCACCCGCCGGGGGATCTCGTCGCTCCGTGACACGGGCGCGCCGGCCCGGATCAGCGCGAGCAGGAACCGCACGCGCTGCCCGAACAGGAACGCGCTCACCCCCATCAGCGCAGCCAACACGACTGCGGAAACGACAACGCCTATGCGCCCCTCGCCTTTCTGATCTCGGCGGAGATCGCCGGTACCACCTCGTGCAGGTCCCCGATCACTGCGTAATCGGCACTGGCGAAGATCGACGCTTCGCCGTCGGGGTTGATGGCCAGGAGGCGCTTGGCCCCCTTGCAGCCCGCCATGTGCTGGGTGGCGCCGCTGATTCCGCAGGCGATGTAGATCTCGGGCGAGATCTTGGTGCCCGTCTGGCCGACCTGGTCGCTGTGGGGGCGCCACCCGGCGCTGGTCACGGCACGCGAGCAGCCTACGGCGGCGCCGAGAAGCTCGGCCAGCTCCTCGATAACGCTGAAGCCCTCGGCCGAGCCCACCCCTCGGCCGCCGGAGACGACCACGTCGGCGTCGGTCAGCGAGACACCGCCGGCCGCGGCGGGAACGGTTTCTGAGACCACTACCGCGCGGTCGAGAGCCGAGGCCGACTCAGACACGGAGACGGTCTCGCACCCGTCGATCGGGGCGGCCGCGACCGCGTGGGCGGCGCAGGTGAAGAGCAGCGGTGAGCCGTGCAAGCGTGCCTCCTCGAGCAGACTGCCGCCCCAGCGCATGCGGCGCACCGTGGCCGGCGTGCCGGCTGTCACCGACAGGCAGTTGGCGGCCATCGGCTGATCGAGCTTGGCGGCGACGTGGGCGAGGACCTCGTTACCCCGCTCGGTCCCAGGCCCGACCACGGCGCCGGCCCCGCGCTGCGAGGCGAGTTCGGCGAGCGTCTGGGCCCACGCCGCCGGCATGTAGGGACCCTCAACCGCGACAGCCGTCACGTCCTCTCCGAGTCCCCGGGCGAAGGCCACCGCCTGCTGGGAGAGTTCGTCGTCGACTCCCTCCACGAAGACCACGACGCTCATCACACAACCCCGATCTCTTGCAGGATCGAGACCACGGCGGGCGCCGCATCAGGCCCGCGTCCGAGGATCTCGGCCTGCTTGCTCGACCCCTCGGGGAGCACGAGACGCACCATCTCGAGCTTGGCCTCCGGCCGGGCCGGTTGCGAGCTCTCGATCGGCTTGCGCTTGGCGCGCATCCGGCCCGGAACCGAGGGATAGCGCGGGAGGTTGATGCCCTCCTTTACCGTGACCACCGCGGGCAGGCCCACGTCGTAGACGTCGCGGCCGGTGGGCACCTCCTGCTCGCAGCGAAGCCGGTCCCCGGAGACAGTGATCGCCTTGATGCCGTTGACCACCGGCAGGCCCAGTGCGGCCGCGACCCGGATCGCAACCTGGTAATTGCCGGCATCGGCCGACTCGGTGCCGAACAGGATGAGGTCAAAGGGCTCGGCCTCGGCCGAGACGGCGGCGACGATCGCTTCGGCAGTGGCCTGCGGATCCCACTCGCTGCCGTCGGTGACGAGATGGATCCCGCGGTCGATGCCGATCGCCATCATGTCGCGCAGCTGCTCCTCTGCCTCGGGCGGCCCGAGGGTCAGGACTGCGGAACTGCCGCCGTGCTGTTCGACGAGGCGGATCGCCTCCTCGGCACCGCACTCCTCGTGCGGGCTGACCGTGAAACCGAGATGGCGTGTCTGGATCGCCCGCTCGTCCTCGGTGAGGCTGATCTTGCCCCCGGTGAGCGGGACGCGCTTGACGCAGACGAGGATGTTCACGACCGGACCCGCGTGTTCTCGGGGTCAAACACCGAGGTCGAGTCTGCCGACGCCACCTTGACCGGGTATTGCTCGCCCATGTACTGGACCAGCAGCTCTTCGCCGACCCGCGCGTGCTCCGGCGGCAGGTAGCCCATCAGCAGATGCTTGCCCACTGAGGGTCCAGCGCCGGCGCTTGTCACATAGGAGCGTCGGCCCTTGGCGTCGACGATTCCCGAGCCGTCCTTGGTCAGGATCGGCTCGCCGCCGATCATGTAGCGCTTGACACCGCTCCGGGATGTGTGGTCCTCGACGGTCAGCGTGCACATGCTCGCCACCGGCTCGGCCTCGCGCTGAGCGGTGTGGGCAGCCTTGCCGATGAAGTCCTGGTCCTTGACCTTGCCCCAGGCCATCCCCGCTTCGACGACGTTGTACTCGCCCTCGAGCTCGGCGCCATAGGCGCGGTAGCCCTTTTCCAGGCGCCCTGTCGTCCCGTACACGCCGGCGCCGATGGGGACGGCACCGTGAGGCAGACCGGCTTGCGCGACGATGTCCCACAGCCGCGCGCCCTGCTCGATCGGGACGTAGAGCTCCCAGCCGAGGTCGCCGACATAGGAGATCCGCGAGGCGATGACCGACAATGATCCGACCTCGATCGCCTTCCAGCGCGCGAACGGAAAGCCCTCGTGGCTGACATCGTCGGAGGTGATCGAGGCCACGATGTCGCGGGCCCGCGGTCCCCACAGACCGAGCGTCGTCCAAGCGTTGGTCTGGTCGTGGATCTGCGCGCTGCCGTCGGCGGGCAGATGGTCGGCAAACCACTTGAGGTCCGACATCCCCCAGGCGCCGCCGGTGACGACCCGAAAAAGCTCCTCGCCCATGCGCATGATGGTCAGGTCGGCCTTGAAGCCCCCGGCCGGCATCAGCAACGGCGTGTAGACGACACGACCCACCGGGACATCCATCTGGCGCATGGCCACGCGCTGGACGGTGTCCAGCGCCCCGGGCCCGGCCACGTCGAAGATCGCGAACGCAGTTAGGTCGGTGAAACCCGCTCTCTCCCTCATGGCCAGGTGCTCGGCGTTGATGATCGGCGACCACCAGCGGGCCTCCCACTCGGATTCGCGCCGGGTGACCCGGTCTGAGAACTCGTCGAGCAGGCCGGCGTTGGACTCATACCATTGGGGCCGCTCCCACCCGGCAGCCTCGTAGAAGACGGCGCCCAGCTCCTGCTCACGCTCGTAGAACGGCGACAGCTTGACCCGCCGGTCCGATTCCCACTGCTCGGAGGGGTGGACGATCCCATACATCTTGTTGAAGCCCTCAGCCGCCCGGGCACGCACATGGGCGCGTGTCTTCTGATGGGGATAGGCGCGGGCGATGTTGGACTCATAGACATCGATCTCGGCCTCGCCGTGCACCATCAGCTCAGCCACCGTCTTGCCGGCCCCGGGGCCCTCCTTGATCCAGATCGCCGCCGCCGACCACAGACCACGGACCTCGGGGGTCTCCCCGATCAGGGGCAGTCCGTCGAGGGTGACCGAGAGCAGGCCGTTGATGGCGTACTTCACGCCCACGCTCTCGTCACCGACGATCTCGGGCATCAGCTCCAGCGCCTGCTCCATCTGAAGCTCGAAGTCGGCCTGGGTGAAGGGCAGCTCGGTCGGGCTCAGGGCGGACTCCTCGAGCGAGGGGATGTCGTCGCAGTCCATCAGGATCGGCCGGTGGGCGTAGGAGCCGATCTCGAGGCTGGTCCCGTCCTGACGCTCGTACATGTTGAGATCTACGTCACGGACGATCGGGTACTCGACCAACCCCTTGGTGTCGGCGAAACGCGGCACCGGGCCGATGTCGATCATCTGGTGCACGGCCGGGGTGAGCGGGATCCGGGCGCCGGCCATGGCCGCGATGCGCGGGCTCCAGCAACCACATGCGATGACCACGCGATCGGCCTCGACATCGCCCCGCGTGGTGCGCACACGCCGGATCTGGCCGTGCTCGACGTCGAGGCCCAGCACTTCGGTGTTAGCGGCAACCGTGATTCCGGCCTCGACCGCCCGCTCGCGCATGATCGTCGCCGCCCGCAGCGAGTCCACGACGCCGGCGGCGGGTGTGTAGAAGCCGCCAAGCAGCAGCTCCTCGTTGATGAACGGCACCATGGCCTTGATCTCGGCGGGAGTCTGGAGGGTGACCGGCTCGATCCCCCACGTGCGAGCCGACACGACCCGGCGCGTGAGCTCCTGCATGCGCTCCTCGGTCCGCGCGACCTCGATTCCGCCGCATTCGATGTAGACCTCGAGGTCGTGGTACTGACGCATGCTCTCGAGCGTCAGCGATGTCATCTCCTTGGAGTGATCGACGGGAAAGATGAAGTTCGAGGCGTGACCCGTCGAGCCGCCCGGATTGGGCAAGGGCCCCTTGTCGATCAGGGTGATCTCGGTCACACCGAGCTTGACCAAGTGGTAGGCGACGCTGTTGCCGACGATACCCGCGCCGATGATCACGACACGTTGTCGTTCGGGCAGCGACTTGGAATCGGAAGCGGCCATGGCACTGATATATCAGATGCAGATCAGGAATGCGGCGCCGGGTGGCGCAGGCGGTGATACCGTCGACCACGTGCGCGATCACGCCGGGGCGGATTGACGTCTTGCCCTACATCCGCTGCCGAAGCTGCGGAGTCCTGAGCTACACGCCCCGTAGCGCGCTTCACGGGGCCTGCCCGGAATGTGGGGTCCCCCTGGAGAGGCTGGCCGGCACGGCCGTTGTCGGTACGCAACCCGACGCTCGCTTGGACGCGTTGGTCGGCTTGACCCGTGAGCTGCTGGACGTCGACGTCGCCCTGCTCACCGAGATCCGAGACGGCCGGGAGACCGCCCAGCGGGTAGCCGGCGAGTGGCCCTCCGGGGACCTGATACGAGGCGCCTCGGTACCTCTGGAAGACACCTTCTGTCAGCGGCTGCTCGAGGGTCACATCGGCAACTACGTCCGCGACGCGGCGGCAGACGAGCGCGTGCGCGACCTGGCCATGGCTCGCGAGCTCGGTGTCCGAGCGTGGCTCGGCGTACCCATCCAGCCCTCGAGTACCCAGCTGTACATGCTCTGCTGCCTCGCCCGCGAGGTCCGGCCCGAGCTCGGCGATCGGGAGGTTCGCTTGTTGCGCGGACTGGCCGAGTCGGTGCTGGCCGAACTGCAGTCCAGCTAGCCAAGCCCCTCCAGACGACGCCGGTAGTGTTGTCGGCCCCACGCTCGACGTCATGAGGAGAACACTTGTCGGTTCGTGAGCTTCCCCCCTTTCGCGCTGATCACGTCGGCAGTCTGCTGCGCCCCCCCGACCTGACCCAGGCGCGGGCGGCCTTCCGCGCCGGCGAGATCGATGCCGATGCCCTGCGCGCAGCGGAGGACGCGGCGATCCTCGGAGTCATCGCGCTCCAGCGCGAGGCGGGGCTGCGGACCGTTACCGACGGCGAGTTTCGGCGCAGCTCGTGGCACATGGACTTCATCTACTCGCTGGGCGGCATCGAGCAGGTACAGGGCGAGAGCATCCACGTGCAGTTTCGCGACCGCACGGGGGAACTCGACTTCAGTCCCCCGGCGATGCGCGTTGCCGCCCCGATCACGCTGCCCGAGACGATCTTCGCCGACGCCTTCGCCTTCCTGCGTGACAACGCCGGCGAGGGTCAGACGCCGAAGCTGACCATTCCCTCGCCGAGCATGGTCCATTATCGCGGCGGCCGCTCCGCGATCGACGCCGACGTCTACCCCGAGCTCGATGCCTTCTGGGCGGATCTGACCCGTGCCTATCAGGAGCAGCTACGCGGCGCCCACGAGCTCGGATGCCGCTACCTGCAACTCGATGACACCAGCCTGGCCTACATCAACGACCCCGCCCAGCGCGCCCACATCGAGTCAATCGGCGGTGACCCCGACCACCTGCACGAGCAGTACATCGCCAACCTCAACCGGGCCCTGGCCGGACGGCCGCAGGGCATGACTGTCACCACGCACCTATGCCGGGGCAACAACCAGTCGATGTGGGCCGCCGAAGGCGGATACGAGACCGTGGCTGAAGCCCTGTTCGGCGACCTCGAGGTCGACGGATACTTCCTCGAGTACGACGACGAGCGCTCCGGGACCTTTGCCCCCTTGCGCTTTGTCCCAGCCGGAAAGATCGTCGTGCTCGGCCTCGTAACGACCAAGCAGCCGACGCTCGAGGACGCGGACCTGCTCAAACGCCGGATCGAGGAGGCCTCACAGCACGTGGCCCTCGATCAGCTCTGCCTCTCACCTCAGTGCGGCTTCTCCTCAACCGAGGAGGGCAACCGGCTCTCGATCGACGAGCAGCGCGCCAAACTCGAGCTGATCGTCAGGGTCGCCGAGGACGTCTGGGGGCGCTGATGGGGACGTTCTCGGGTAGCGCCCGGCTCAGCTCAGGACGCCGGCGGCCAGCACGTAGCGCAAGGGTGTGGTCGAGGGGCCCGGGCCGCCACCACTGACGCGTGACCCGTGCAGGCCCCCACCGACTGTGACCGGGTTGAGCGCCTCGGGATGGCCGTCATGATCCGTGATCCAGGCCAGCACTTGCGGAAAGTCCGTTCCCGCGGCGAGCAGCGCCGCGCGTTCAACGGCTTGACCGCCTGACGGGTGGGGTCGCGCGAGCCTTGATAACAGGGTGCGTATTCCGTCTTCGTCCATGCCACATCTCCCGACGAGCATCTCGAGGGGGAGCGGTCGCACGGCAGAGAGCTCAGAAGGGCCGGTCGATCGCACGTCGTCCCGCCAAGCGGACGGCGGATGTATCCAACGTAGCACCCGAGCTCGCCGGGGCGGATCGCCGACGGGGTGAGCCGACGCCCGACGCGCGAAACTTCAGGCCACGCGCACGCCGGCCTTGCGCACCGCCCGCTTGGCCAGAAGATCGGCGTCGGCCCGGGCAACCACCTCATCGACAGCGTCCTCAGGCCCAAGCTCGGAGAATCCGACCGTGATGAGCACTGGCTCGGGCGCCTGGGCGAGGTCAGCGCTGATCTCGTCAAAGCGCTGACGCGCCTGCTCTACCGTGGTGTCAGAGAAGACACACAGGAACTCGTCGCCCCCCATCCGAACGACGGTTTCGTAGGAACGCAGGTGAGTTCGCATCAAGCGGACGACGCGGATCAGCAGCGCATCGCCGGCCTGGTGTCCCTGGCTGTCATTGGTCGCCTTGAGGCCGTCAACATCGACATAGGCCAGCGTGAGCAAGGCCGTCCCGCGGCGAGCCCGGTCGATGTCGCGCTGCAGCTCGACCAGGCCGGGTCCACGCTGCCAAGCGCCGGTGAGCGAGTCCATGGCCGCCGCCACGCGCTCGCGGGCCGCCGCGGCACGATCGGCCGCCGCCAGTTCGCGGTCCCGGGCCGCCAGTTCGCGGTCCCGGGCGGCCGCGGCCCGGTGGACGGCAGCCCGGCTGCGATCCTCGGCTGCGCGCCTGCGGTCGCGTGCAGCCTGGAGAAGGATCTGAGTGCCTGTGGTGGCCCGTTCGGACCCGAAGCCGGTGGTCACCCGAGCCGTGGCGAGATCGCGCTCCTCGGCCTCCTGGTCCCGCGCCTCAGCGGCCTTGTCTCGCGCCAGCGCGGCCTGGTCGCGGGCCCGCGCGGTGAACTCGCGCACGAGCGCGGTGTCAAGCCGGTCCTGGGCCGTGTCCCGCCGGTTCTGCGCCGTCTCACGGCGGGTCGCCCGGCGGCTCTCATAGCCCGCTTGGTCTTGCTCCCGGGCTGGGTCGCCCGCCCTGGCCAATTGATCCTGATCGGCGATGAGCTGATCGAGGTCTGCTGCGCGCTGGTCGCGATCAGAGGCCGTCTGGTCGCGATCAGAGGCCGTGTGGTCGCGATCAGAGGCCGTGTGGTCGCGATCAGAAGTGGTCTGGTCGCTTTCCGGTGCCCGTTCGCCATCCCGAGTGCGCGCGCGTCGGCGGGAGTCGGGTGTCTCGCGTTTGGCGATAATCGGTCCCCTTTCCTGGTCGCGCGCCCGGCCGGTCCGACCGCCGCACTACCGATAGCCTGGCCCTCAGGGTACTCCCGAACGGGGTCGCGAGAAGCTCAAACCGGTGAGGCGGGGCCGTCGGATGCCGGCCCGTGACCATCGGATACCGGCCCGTGACCATCGGATACCGGCCCGTGACCATCGGATACCGGCCCGTGACCATCGGATACCGGGCCGCGACCATCGGATACCGGCCCGTGACCATCGGCTGCCGGCCCGTGGCCGTCGCTGGTCGGGCCATGCCCATCGAGAGCCGGAGACTGGACGTCGGCGGACGACTCGCGGTGCAGCGGCTCGAGGACGAAGATCTCGACGCCCAGGTCGGGGCTGATGTGATTGGTGCTCATGAATGCGATCACCCGGCGTCCCGACAGGCGCTGGACGGCCGCGACCGCGTCAGCCTCCATCGTGTCCTGAAACGCCCGGCGCGCCTGAAGCACGACATCGGCTTTGCCGTGCGCCACCAGGCTTTCCTCGCCCTTGGTCAGCGTTGAACCGAGGACGCAGACGATGATGTCGTCCCCGACCGTGGTTCGGGCCCGGGTCGGACCTCGTCCCGTGTACCGGTGCATGACGCCCACCATCGCGTTGGAGATCGCGGCCGTCAAAGAACCCTGGCCGCCAAGCTGTGGGGTGGTGCTGGACATGCCCAGCCCCTCTCTGCCTCTCTCACCGCTGAACGCCGCGCGCAAGGAAGAGTCGGCAGAGACCCGAACGAGCGACGGCTCCGACAAGCTTAGCGCTTGATTCCGACTGCTCCACTTGGAATTCCAAGAAATGCCACCTGCCGAGTAGCTCCGACGCACGCACTACTCTCGTAGGACCCCACGAGGAGCGTGCCGGTCGGACCGGCCGGACACACACGCGACTAGGAAGGGAGCTCTAATCCTTCCCGCATCCCGGGCCGATACAGGGCAGGTGCAAGGCGACCAAGGCGTGACCGCGGCGGTTCCCAGCCTGCGCGGCGTATCTCACTCCGTGGCCGCCGTGGTGGCTCTGGCCGCAGCGATCACGATCGTCGCCGTCGCGCCCAGTGGACGCACCGCGGGTGCCGCGGCTATCTACGGTGTCGGGCTCGTCGCCCTGTTCGCAGCCAGCGGTCTGTATCACCGCTGGCCCGGCCCGGTCCGCTTCAAGCCGCTGCTTCAGCGCATCGACCACGGGACGATCTACGTCTTCATCGCGGCCAGCTACACGCCGATCGCGCTCGTCCTGCATGGCGCCGTCCTTTGGATCATCCTGGTCGTCGCCTGGACGGGGGCAGCGGCCGGGATCGGCTTGCGGCTGGGCTGGCTGAACGCGCCGCGAGGCGCTGTCGCCGGTAGCTATCTGCTTCTCGGCTGGCTCGCCGTGATTGCCCTCCCCCAACTGATCAGGGTCCTCGCGCCGGTGCCGCTGGCCCTGCTGGGTGCCGGGGGCCTGATCTACTCCCTCGGAGCCGTCGTCTACGCCCGTCAGCGTCCCAACCCGTGGCCCCGGACCTTCGGCTTTCACGAGATCTTCCACGTGCTGGTCATCGCGGCTGCCTCGGTGCAGTACATCGCCATCATCGGTTGGGTAGTGCCCGCCGCATAGCCGCTTACGGTGCAGCGTCCCCGGCTCACCCGCCACGCCCAGGTCTGCGACTCCCCAATCCGGGGTAGACCGCGACCATGGCGGACGTGAACGCCGACCACGTGCTGGACCGTGCCCGACCTCCTGTGGAGGGCGCCGCGCGGATGGCGGCGACGTTCCTGGGCGACATCGCGAATGCGCTCGACGTATTCGGCCTGCTTGGTGATGATGCCGGGCCCGCGATCGACGCCCGCGATCCCGAGTACATCCGGTCGACGTTGCCGATCATCACCTCGATCTGTCGCACGTACTTCCGCGGCGAGGTCATGGGCCTGGAGAACATCCCTGACGGGCCGGTACTGCTGGTCGGCAACCATTCCGGTGGCACCCTGATCGCCGACACCTTCGTGTTCGGCCAGGCCTTCTACCGCTTTTTCGGCGCCGACCGCCGCTTCCATCAGCTCGCCCACGATCTCGTCTTCGCCGTCCCCGGCGTGCGAGCCATGCTCTCGCGCTACGGCACGATTCCGGCCTCGCCCGAGAACATGCGCGAGGCGCTCGCGCGCGACGCGGCGCTGCTCGTCTACCCGGGCGGCGACCATGAGACATATCGTCCCTCCTGGGAGTCCAGCGAGATCGACTTCGCGAATCGCACCGGGTTCGTCAAGCTCGCCCTCGAGCTGGGGACGCCGATCGTGCCCGTGGTGGCGATCGGCGGCCAGGAGACGGCTCTGTTCCTCGGTCAGGGACGCGGTCTGGCCCGGCGCCTGCAGCTTGACCGGCTACTGCGGCTCAAGGTGTTTCCGGCTCAGATCGGGATTCCGCTCGGGCTCACGGTGCTCGATCTGCCCCTGCGAATGCCGATGCCCGCCAAGATCACCGTCCGGGTGCTACCGCCCATCGACCTCAAAGGTCGCCTCGGGACTGAGCCCGACATCGGCGACGGTTACCAAATGATCACCCAGACGATGCAGGAGGCACTCGATCAGCTCTCTGATGACCGAACACTCCCGATTCTGGGGTGATGACGGCGGGGCACTCCCCCGCCGGGGCAAGGTGATGGCGACGGGCCACTCCGCCGCGGGTGCGAACACCGCTACTGTGCAGTAGATGCCCGCCGCGTCTGCGCCCAAGCCCCGGCCTGCCCCTAAGTCCCGGCCCGCCAAGCGCCGCCCCCAGCGGGTTCGGGCGGTTCCGCCGATCGAACGCGTGGAAGTCTCTCTGCACGGGCATCGCGTGAACTTCACGATCGCGGGCCAGGGACCACCAGTGGTCCTGATCCACGGCGTCGCCGGCCGGGCGGCCCAGTGGGATCAGACGGTGGCCCTACTGGCCGACGGGCACACCGTCGTCGCGCCAGACCTGCTCGGTCACGGTGACTCGGCCAAGCCCCGCGGCGACTACTCGCTGGGCGCGCACGCGTCGGGGATCCGAGATCTGCTCATCGGGCTGGATATCGAGCGGGCCAGCGTGGTCGGGCATTCGCTCGGCGGCGGGATCGCAATGCAGTTTGCCTACCAGTTCCCCGAGCGCTGCGAGCGGCTCGTCCTGGTCTCGAGTGGCGGACTCGGCCCGGAGGTCAGTCCGCTGTTGCGGGCGGCGACGCTGCCCGGTTCGGAGTTCGTCCTCCCCTGGCTCGCCCACCCGCGCGTGCTCGAAGCGGCCGCGATCGTTCCCCGAGCCCTGGGCAAGCTCGGCCTGCACCCGAGGCCGGATTTGACCGAAATGGCCCGCGGCTACAGGTCACTGTCCAACGCCGAGGCCCGTAACGCCTTTATCCACACGCTGCGCAGCGTGATCGATCCCACCGGACAGCGCATCAACGCCAGCGATCGCCTGTACCTGGCTTCGCAGATGCCGACCCTGATCGTCTGGGGCGTTCGCGACCGGATCATTCCCGTCGACCACGCGGCCCCGGCCCACGAAGGAATGCCGGGGAGCCGGCTCGTGCTGTTCGATCAGGCGGGACACTTTCCCCACCTCGACGATCCGTTGCGCTTCGCCTCGACGCTCGAGGACTTCTTTTCCGAGACCGAGCCGGCCAAGGTGAACTCGAGCATGGTGCGCAAGCTCGTCCTGGATGGCAATCCCAGCGCCGCCAGGCTGCTAGAGCGGCTGCGCCGCGAACACGCCGTCGCTTAGGCGTTCGGGACGTGTGCACGCGCCTGCCCTGATTGGAACCTCGCCCGGCGGGGAAGCCATCGGCATATTGGATTTGCGAGCCGCAGCCCTCGAGCTCGACCTGCCCTGTGACGAGCACGCTCCAGCCACTGTGCGCCAGGCGCTCAGCGACGTCCCGGACGCTCCCTGGGCGATCGGAGACGCGATGCTGGTGGCCAGCGAGCTGGTCACCAACGCAGTTCTCCATTCGGGCTGCGAGGACTACCACGCCATCAAGGTCAGCGTCGGCATACGCGAGGAGCGGCTCGTGATCGCCGTGGTTGATCCGGGTTTGTCCGGTGCGGACGCCCGGGTCCGGGAAAACCCCACTTTCGGCGGCTTCGGCTTGCGGATCGTCGATCAACTTGCCGCTGACTGGGGTTCTGACCGCACGCATGGCTACCGCGTTTGGGCAGAAGTCCCCCTCCCGGACTAGCGTCACGATTCAGGCTCAGCGCTTGCCTGAGGAGGGTGCGAGCAGACTCAGGGCGCGAGCTCGCTCGACCGCCTCCCGCCGGCTGGTGACGCCGAGCTTGGCGTAAAGGTGGCGCATGTGCGCCTTGACGGTGTTTACCGACACGTAGAGCTCGTCGGCGATCTCCGGCTTGGAGAGGTTGGTCGGCAGGTACCGCAGCACGCGGGTCTCGCTTTCGCTGAGCGGCTCCTGCAGGCGCTCGGCTTCTTTCAGCGCTGAGCCGCGTTTTCGCCCTGCTTGGAGATTCAGGATCTCGGCGATGAGCGAGGCGTGAGTGGTGCGATGCCGGCAATGGCGCTCGAGCATTGCCGGCGTCTGGTGCAGGAGGAAGGGCAGCAGCAAGCCGTCGGGCTCAGCGAGATCGAGCGCCGTCTCAAGTGCACGCTCGGCGGCGCCCGCGTCGGCGAGTGCGTCGCGAGCGATCGCCTCCAGCAGGAAAGCCTGGACCAGCCAGACCGCCTGGAGCTTGGGGACGGAACCGTCCAGAACGGGCGCCAGGGCGGTCGTCGCCGCGTCCGGGTCATCCTGGGCGAGCCGCAAGACCGCGATGACGGTGCGTATCTCTCCGGTTTCGCGCTCGTTGTCATCAAACTCGGCCAGTGCCCGCTCGACCCTCTCGGTTTGTCCGAGCCGTACGCGCGCCACCAGCACGTGCGCGCTCGCCCACGTGGCCAGCGAGTACGGGGTGGCGAGCAGCTCAGCCTGGCGCTCGGCGGCTTGGAAAGCGCGGAGCGCCGCCCCGTCGCGGCCGCGGCCGAGTTCAAGCATGCCGCGAGTGGCATGCAGCAACAGGCCTGCGGCGCGTTGAACCTGGGGCGGGAGCGTACGTTCGGCCTGCCCGAGCCACGACTCTGCCTCCCCGAGACGGCCCCGCCAGACGTTCGCGGCGCCAAGCGCAACGTAGGCAACAGCCACGCACGGCTCCTCGCTCCAGCCGTGGCGTCGCGCCAGCTCGATCGCCTGCGTACCGCGCTCCGCTCCCAGTGTGAATGACCGCAGGCACGCGACTATGGCCAGGTGGGCCAATCCGCTGATCTCGAGCACGGGACAATTGATCCGGTGGGCCAGGGCGACGGCTCGTTCCAGGTGTCGCTGCGCCACCCCGACTTGCCCCGCCCACAGCTCGGCGACGCCGAGGATCTGCATGGCCAGCGCGGAAAGTTCCTCGTCGCGGCCGAACTGGGCTGCGTCGGTAGCCTCGGCTGGAGCCAGCAGCCGCTCCGCCTCCTGCACGGCGGCAGGTAGGTCGCCTCGGAGCTGCGCAAGCCAGAGTCGGTAAATCGCCAGCTTGACGCGGAACGGCCCGCGCCGAGCGGCTGGCACCGATTCCGACCCCTGGATCGCCCGCGCGAGATAGCGCTCCGCCTCCTCCAGCGAGTCGCGCATCGAGTTCGCTGCCATCAGCGCCGTGAGCTCGGGATCAGCGGCGACGAAATCGCTCGGGAATGCGGTCAGGACCTCGCTTGCCGTGGAGGACCGACCATGGAGATAGAGGGCCGTCCAGTGGTCGGAGAGCAGGCGGGCCGCCGGGACCCAGTTCTGCGCCGCCTGGGCGTGGCGGACGGCATCGATCGGGTGCCCATGCTCGGCAAACCACTCGGCGGCAGCGTCGTGCAGGGTGGAGATTTCCTCCGGCGCCGTCCGCCGCAGCTCTAACTGCAACAGGTCTGAGAACAGACGGTGGTAGCGAAACCATGACCGCCGCGCATCCAGCGAGACCACGAACGCATTCCCCTCCTCGAGCTCCTGCAAGCTCCGCTCGGCACCCCCGCCTCCGCTGACAACGTCAGCCAGCGGGCCACTCATCCGCTCAAGGATCGAGGTCCGCAAAAGCAGCCGCCGGACATCCTCCGGCTGGCGCTCAAGTACCTCCGCGATCAGATACTCGGCCACCGTGCGCTCGCTGCCCGAGAACTCGGCCGCAAACCGCTCCGGATCAGGGTGTCCGGCCAACGACAATGCGGCCAGCCTGAGCCCCGCCGCCCAGCCTTCGGTCCGCTCGTGCAGGTACCCGAGCGCTGACTCTGACAGCTGCACGCCGGCCGCCTCAAACAGCGTCCGCGCCTCATCCCGGGTGAAGCGCAGATCGGCTGCGCGCACCTCCGTCAGCTCCCCCTCCAGACGCAAGCGGTGCAGTCCCAGCCGCAGTTCATGACGGGTCGACAACATGAACCGAAGCTCAGCCGGAGCACGCATCAAGAACAGCTCGAGCTGGCGCAGCACGTCACTTGACTCCAACTCATGCAGGTCGTCGATGACCACCCAAACCGGGTCCTCGAACCCGCCCAGGTCCTCCAGCAGCCGCTCGACGATTGCCTCGACATCCAGCTCCGGAGCCGCCGTCAAGCCCCGCACGAGCGTCGACCCGGCCGCGGTCTCTCGGAGCCCATCGGCTACCGAGATCCAGAACTGTTGCGGATCGCGCTGCTCCCGCCCCACCGAAACCCAGGCGGCGCTGTCCCCCAGGCCTGCCTCGCCGAGCCACGAACGCAGCAAAACCGTCTTCCCGCTTCCCGCCGGCGCGGAAATCCGGGTCACGCGCCGGGCTCCCTCGAGACGCTCGAACAGCTTGTGACGCGGGAACAGCTCCCCTCCGGCGGCGGGTGCTTTCTCGGCCTGGTCGGCGATGGGCATCCTGGCCGCAGGCAGCGAAACGACAGTGAGCAGCCCCCCGTCCAACACGCTCATCAGGTGACGGCGCGACTGCCCGGCTCGGCCGTGTCGCGCCCCGGCTGCGACCGCGTCGAAGTCGCGCAGCGGGCGTGCGGGCTTGGACTGGTCATCGGAGGTGGGCACGGGCGGTCTAGGTGAGCAAACGTGCGGGGGTTCCCTGAACTATCCGCGCCGCCGGTCGCTTGCGCCAGACCCTTCGGCCCGAAACGATGATCCGAATAGACCCACCCCTGTCCTCGGGCAACCGGTCATCGAGTCTCCGGTTGTCCCTACCCTCAGACCGGCTCGAGGCCCGTCGTCCCCCCGTCAGGCGCGGCGACCGGCGCAGATCACCCCACCCGGGTGATGCGCAATCACCCCGTCTGACCCGATGCTTCACACCGCCGATGCAACGGAGAGGAGCTCCCATGACCACGGCCCGGCTGAGTGAGCGCGAGCGAAAGGTTGCTCGCAGAACTGTGGGACAGGCCCGCCGGGGGGGCCCGCGCACGGCCTTCGTGCTTGCCGGCGGTGCCAGCCTGGGCGCAATGCAGGCGGGGATGCTGCGCGCGTTGTACGAGCGCGGGATCAGAGCCGACATGCTGGTCGGCACCTCCGCCGGCGCGCTCAACGCCGCCTACGTGGCCTCGCGCCCGCAGACCGTGGAGACGGCCAAAGAGCTCGGGCGGGTATGGCGCGGCCTTCACCGCCAGGATGTGTTCCCGATCCACCCACCCACGCTGATCGGCGGGCTGGGCAGCCAGCGCGACCATCTCGTCCCCGACCGGCCGCTGCGGCGCTTGATCTCCCGCAATCTCGAGCTAGAGCACCTCGAGCAGGCGAACGTCCCCCTGCACCTCGTTACCTTCGACCTGCTGAGCGGGCACGAGGTGCGGCTCTCGGAGGGATCGGCGCTTGACGCGGTGCTCGCGGCCGCCTCGATCCCGGGAGTTCTCCCCCCGATGCCCTGGGGTGAGCGGCTGCTGGTCGACGGTGGTGTTGTCAATAACACCCCGATCTCGCACGCCGTCGAGCTCGGGGCGCAGCGCATCTACGTCCTGGCGACCTTGGATCCGGCAGACCGGTCGCTGGGGCTGCCGCCGCGGGGGGCCCTCGACGCGGCCATGCACGCGTTCACGCTGCTGATGGGCGCCCGTCTCGAGGCCGACCTCGCCCGCTACGCCGCACGCGCCGAGCTGATCCTGCTGCCGGCCTCGAACCCCACCCGCGTGCAGCCGACTGACTTCGGGTATGCCGACCGGCTGATCGGAGCTGCATTCCAGGCCGCCCGGAGCGCCCTGGAGGAAACGCGCGTCCCGGCCGCGATCGCCGCGTGAGCCCCCGTGATCCTGGGCGCCGTCCGCTCTCCACGCCCAGGGCGAACGGGGTGATTGGTCATCACCCGGTTCGGGTAGTGCACCCGTCCCCCAAGGCTCAGCGCAGGCGTGGGGAGGGTGCGAGCAGACCGAGGCTGCGGGCTCGCTGCACCGCCTCGCCGCGGCGGCTTACACCTAGCTTGGCGTAGAGGTTGCGGATGTGCGTCTTGACGGTGTTGATCGACACATAGAGCTCATCGGCGATCTCTCGCTTTGACAGATTGGTCGGTAGATACCTCAGGATGCGAGTCTCGGATTCTGAGAGCCGCTCGTCCAGGGGCTCCGGCTCTTTCATTGCCGAGGCGGGTGTTCTTCCGCCTTGGAGGTTCAGGATCTCGGAGATCAGCGAGGCGTGAGTGGTGCGATGCCGCGAGTGGCGCTCGAGCAGTCCCGGCGTTTGGTGCAGCAGGAACGGCAGCAGCACCCCGTCGGGCTCAGCGAGATCGAGCGCCTTCTCGAGGGCGTGTGCGCTGGCGCCAGCGTCGCCGAGCGCGTCGCGGGCGATGGCTTCAAGCAGAAAAGTCTGGACTCTCCAGACGCGGGGGTTCATGACCTCGGCGCGGCCATCCAGAACGGGCGCGAGCGCGACGGTGGCCGCCTCGGGGTCGTCAAGGGCCAGCCGCAGCAGCGCGAGAACCGTGCGCATTTCGCCGGTTGCGCGATCTCGCTCGTCGAGATCGGCCAGGGCCTGTTCGACACCTCCTGTATCGCCTAGGCGCACCAGCGTTTGCAGCCGGAGTGCCTGCATCCGCACAGCGTCCGGGGTGACCAGCCGCCCGGCGAGCCGCTCGGCGGCGCCAAAAGCGCCAAGCGCCTCGCGATCATTGCCGCGCATGAGCTCGAGCATTCCGCGAGCACAGTTGAGCTCCAGCCCGGTGGCGGGCTGCGCCTCGGGGGCAAGCGTACGTTCGGCGTGCTCGAGCCACGGCTCTGCCTCCCCCAGCCGGCCCTGCCAGACCATTGTGGCGCCAAGCACCACGTGGGCGACAGCGAAGGCGGGATCTTCCTGCCAGCCATACCGCCGCGCCACCTCGATCGTCTCCAGGCTGCGCTCCACCCCGTGCGGATACGAACGCAGGCTGGTCAGGTGGGCCCGATGGGCCAGACTGATGATCTCCAGGTACGGTCGATCGATCCGGCGTGCCAGCGTGGTGACCTGTTCGAGGTGTTGTTCGGCCTCTTGCAGGCGAAGGGCCGAGAGCTCGGCGATGCCGAGGTTGATCATCGTCACCGCGCGGTATTCGTCGGCCAGGCCACCCTGGGCCGCGTCCCGGGCAAGCAGGTGCTGCGCCTGCTCGACAACGGCTGGGAGGTCGCCGCGCCGGCGAGCCAGGGACAGGCGCGACCACGCGAGCAGCAGCTGCACGTGGCCGCTGCGCTGCGGGGGCACCGAGGCTGACCGTCGCTCCGCAAGGGTCAGCTGGCGCGCAGCCTCCTCCAACCGTCCCTGGCCCAGATGGTCGCTCGCCGCCAGCGCCGCGAGCTCAGGCTCGTTCACGAATGCCTCGGCGGGGAATCCGGTCAGGAGCTCGTGCGCGGTGGCGGCTTGCCCCCCGGTGAAGAGACCAAGCCAGTGGTCGGAAAGCAGGCGGGCAGCCAGCGCCCAATCCTGCGCCGCCTGGGCGTGCCGGACGGCCTCGACTGGGTATCCGTGCTCGGCAAACCATTCGGCGGCGACGCTGTGCAGTGCCGGTATCTCAGCCGGCGCCGTACGCCGCAACTCGAGCGCCAGCAGGTCCGCCAACAGGCCGTGGTAGCGAAACCAGGACCGGGAGGCATCCACCGAGACCACGAAGGCATTCGTCTCTTCCAGCGTCTGCAAAATCGACTCCCCGCCCCGGCCTCCGGTCAGCAGGTCGGCGAGCGGGCCGGTGACCCGCTCAAGCACCGAGGTCCGCACCAGCAGCCGCCTGACCTCCTCTGACTGCCGGTCGAGCACCTCGGCCCGCAGATACTCCGCGACGGTGCGCTCGCGACCAGAGAACTGGGCCGCGAACCGGTCCGGACCGGGATGCCCGGCCAGCGACAGCGCGGCCATGCGCAAGCCCGCCGCCCACCCCTCGGTCCGCTGCACCAGCTCCGTCAGCGCCGAGTCCGACAGTTGCACCCCCACACCTTGCAGGAGTTCCACTGCCTCGTCGGGCGTGAAGCGAAGATCGGCCGCGCGGATCTCGGTTAGTCCTCCCTCCAGGCGCAAGCGATGCAGTCCCAGCTGCAGCTCATGGCGGGTGATGAGCACGAACCGAAGCTGCGGGGGCGCCAGCGTCAACAACAACGCGAGTTCGCGCAAGGCTTCGCTGGAGCGCAGCTCGTGCAGGTCGTCGATCACCAGCCAGACCGGACTCTGGAGCGAGCCCAAGTCCTCCAGCAGCCGCTCGACCATTGACCGGTGGTCGAGATCCGGCGCCGGCATCAGCGCCCGTACCGGCACCGGCCCGGCCGCGGCGGCGCGCAACGCGTTGAACACGGATAGCCAAAATCCCTGCCGATCACGCGCCACGTGCCCTGCCGACACCCAGGCAGCGCTTTCCGCCAGGCCCGACTCGCGAAGCCAAGAACGCAACAGGAACGTCTTCCCGCTTCCTGCCGGTGCCGATACCTGGGTCACCCGCCCGGCTGCCGCGAGCCGCTCGAAGAGAGCCAGACGAGAGACGTCCAGTCCGTCGCGCGTGGAGCGGTACAACTCAGGTTCGCCGCTGAGTACGCTGACCACGCGCAGATTGGGTTTCGAGACGTGGATCGTCTCGAGCCGGGCGTCATCCGTGGGCTGGTCCTTGACCAACGCGATCTGTCGCGCGGAGCTCATGCCGCGAGCCTGAGACCTTCCTCGCGCACGGCGCGTCGCTCGCGCTGCTCACCGAGGGTCGTCTTGGCAAGGTTCGACAGATCTGGCACGCCGGGACGCGGTGAAGAGCTGAAGTTCGGCTCGTAGGCAAACGTCTCGACGACCATCTCAGTCCGGCACTCCGGACAGACGAGCAGGCACGTGAGGAGCCTTCGCTCGCGGTCGTAGCGCGTCACGGTGTCTGACAGGTGATCGCACATCGCACCTGGAAAGATCCCGCTCTCGGCCGCCTTTGTCTGCGTGGCAGGCGTCCATCTGGACCCTGGGCCAGCAGGAAAGGTCTCCCTCCTGCTAGCTGCAACCCGAGGCCGGATGCGAGCCCAGCTTGTGAGCAATACGAAGGTCAGCGTGATCGGGACGGTCGCGGGTATCGGGTCGACGACGGCGAGGAGCATTCCGAAGGCCGCGGCCAGAGCCGTCAAGGTCAAGGCGGCGCCGCGCTGCCAGGCGTGGCCCGCGACAAAGCCCCCCAGGACGGCGGCAAGGACCAGGTCTGGGTAGTCGACCCTGACCGACCCGACCGACGCCGAGCCGAAGGGCAGCCCATGCACGCGCGCGGCCGCGTGTGCCATCAGGGCTGCGGCCGGTTGGCCGAGGCCCGCCGCCAGCAGCAGCACATCGACAAGGCACATGAGAGTGACGCCCATAAGCAGCCAGCGCCGCGGGATCAGCCGGGTCAGCGCGACCCCAACGCAGAGGCACCCCAGCGCGGTCACGATGGTCGATGACAACCTGCCCACGAGCCCGTGGTCGATCGCCGCCCCGGCGAGCAGCGCGAGCGCGGCAATGAGGAGCAGCGCGCGTCGCCCGCGGGCGACCCCGACGGCGGCGAGGATGGCCAGCAGCGGAGTGGCGAGCGTCGCCAGCAGGACGAGCGCGAAGGCGAGCGACGGATGCCACAGGGGGGCAAACGTTCCCACCAGGATCGAACCGGGCAGGATGGCCGCCCACGCCGGCGAGCGCAGACGCGAGAAACGAGCCAGCGCGTCGGGCCGTGGCAGCGCTACCAGCGAACCCTCGAGGATCGCCAACGCCAACACCCCGATCACGCGTGCCGCGCTCACCCCTCCCTCCGCCCTCGCCACGACCTGACGTCCGCCCGGTCGCGGCCATGGGAGAATCTCGCGTCGCGATGCTGCTGGCACATCTCTCGATGAAGATCGCGCCTGCGGCAGCCGCTGTCTGCCCGGCCGGCACCCCTTCGCGCTGGTGGTAACCGGCACTCTTTGCGCCCCGGCTACCCGTCAGCGGCAGATCGGGGGACGTGCTCAACGCGAGTCGAGGCAGGCGATTACGGCCAGAACGCGTCGATGGTCGTCGTCGGTTGCGGGCAGGTTCAGCTTGGCGAGGATGCTTCGCACGTGCTTCTCGACGGTGCCCGTGGTCAACCACAGGCGTCGCGCGATTCCGGCGTTGGAGCGGCCCTCGGCCATCAGGGCCAGAACCTCGCGTTCACGTGCGGTCAGCTCGGCGAGCGGATCCCGACGCCTGCGGGCGTTGACCAGCTCCCGCACGAGGCTCGGGTCGATGACCGAGGCGCCATCGGCAATCCGCTCGAGCGTGTCGACGAACTCGTCCACGTCGCCCACCCGGGTCTTGAGCAGGTAGCCAATGCGATCGCCGCTGGCGAGCAGCTCCGTGGCAAGCTCGACTTCGACGTGAGCGGACAGCACGACGATGCCCACGTCGGGAAACTCCATGCGGATCTGCTGCGCAGCGTCGAGCCCCTCGGTCGAGTGGGTGGGCGGCATGCGGATATCCACGATCGCCAGATCGGGCGGCTGTTCGCGGACCATATCCACGAGCTCTGAGCCGTTGGCCGCCACGCCCACGACGTCGAGGCCGGCCTGGCCAAGCAGGCTGGAGAGCCCTTCGCGCAGGAGCACGTCGTCCTCGGCGATCATCACCCGGTGACGCCTGGCCGCGCCGGCCCCGGCGCGAAATGGGGCTGGGACGGCCGCGAGCTCCGACTGGATCGCGTCGGTGGTCGCGCTTGCGGCCGCCCAAGCGGCCGCCGATGCGTTGATGGGGTGCGGATCGGCGGCGGGTTCGTCCGCTTCGGACGCGGGGTAAGCGTTGGCTAGGGACAGGGGGATGGGACGGAGTCTCGGTCTCATAGGTCTTCTCCTCGTATCGCGCCATGCGAAGCGCTTGCTGGAATATCCGTCACGACGGCAGGCTGCGCCATACCCCCTGGCCCGACCCGGTGCGGCCAATAACCGGATGACGCGGTAGGGAAAATGCCGTCGAGTCTCCGGTTGGCCCTACCGTCGGACCCGCGCGGCGATGCGATGATCTCGCGCATGACACGTTCGGTGCTCATCGTCGATGATGATCCGTCCTTCTACGCGCTCGCAGGCAGGGTCCTGGCGGACCTGGGCCTCGAAGTTGTCGCGACGGCCGCGGACGCTGCCCAGGCGCTCGCGGTCGTCCAGGACTCGCGGCCCGACGCGATGCTCGTTGATGTCGGGCTTCCTGATCGCGATGGGATTGATCTCGCCTACGAGCTGTCGAAGCTGCCGTGGGGGCCCCGGGTCGTCGTGACGTCGAGTGACAACGAGGCCTTCGTGGCCATCGAGGCGCAGGACGGGCAGCCCAGGCTCCCGTTCATAGCCAAGGAGAATCTGGCGTACGAAACCCTGCGACAGGCCTTGACGCTCTGATAGCTTGCCGGGCTGGGTCCAGCGACTGACGGGTGTTGCCAATGTCGCCGCAGTTGCGGGTCGTGATCGGCGAAGACGACGTTCTCCTGCGCGAGGGCATCGGACGGCTGCTCGCGGAGGCCGGGTTCGACGTTGTCGGCCAGACAGGCGACGCTGAGGACTTCCTCCGCAAGGCGCTCGCGCACCGGCCGGACGTCGCGGTCGTGGATATCCAGATGCCGCCCGGCCATGGAGATGATGGTCTGCGCGCTGCGCTCGCGTTACGCGCCCGGCTACCTGCGACGGGCATCCTCGTGCTCTCTAGCCATTACGAGGAGGGCTATGCCCTGGACCTCATCGGTGAGAGCGCGGAGGGTATCGGCTACCTGCTCAAGGAACGGATCGGCGATGTCGAGGCCTTCACCGACGCCGTCGCCCGCGTAGCCGCGGGAGGATCCGCTCTTGATCCCGAGGTCGTGGGTCGAATGCTCGGGCGTCGGCGCTCTCGCGGCGGGCCACTCGACGAGTTGACCGTGCGCGAGCGTGACGTGCTCGCCCAGCTGGCCGAAGGGAAGTCAAACCGCGGCATCGCCGAGGCGCTGGTGGTTACCACCGCCGCGGTTGAGAAACACGTCACCAGCATCTTTCAAAAACTCGGCCTCGAGAGCACGCCGACCGGCCACCGCCGGGTCCTCGCCGCCCTCAGATACCTGCAAGGTTCTCGCTAGTGCCCGACCGGCTTGAGGACCTCGGGCAACGCGCGGATCTCCTCCAGTTGGGCTGCCAGTTGGGATGACTTCGGGTGAGCCAGGAACGCCGTCGCCTCATCGAGTGCGCGCTCCTCGTGGAGCATCATCACCACGCGCCGCTTGCGATCGCGGTTCCAGCACCATTCGCGAACAACGATGAATCCCGCCGCGGCCAGCGCGCAAAGCAGGCCGAACGTGCAGGTGACCAGGACCACGACGCAAAGGCGCGACATGCCAAATTCACCCCACCGCTGTCAACTCGGAGCGCCACCGCGCGAGCTGGGCTCGCTGGCAGGCGGGGCATGGTCCCACGTGCCGATCGTGGCCGCATGGCTTGGGCGCCGCTGGTGAGCCCGGCGCGGAGTTCTTGCGGCGCGCCCGCACAGGATCCAGGGCAATGACCTCGCACAGCCACTCCCGGTCCTCGCTTCTGTCATCCCTGGAAGGCTGCTCGTCCGTTGTCCTCGGCATCTCAATCGCTCCCGTTGATCCGCGGTTCATCGATAACTGGCAGGACTATTGCGCTCGTCTACGACCCGCGCCATACCTACCGTCCCGAGACTTGCCTGTGTCGGACCAGAGCAATACGTCGGGTCCGCCCTAGCCGGCATTCCTGGTAGCGAGCGTTGAGCCTTGCAGGCGGCTGCCGACCTGGACGGTGCGCTGCCGGGGGTGTCCGGCCGCCTCGCGCAAGCAGCGATGTTCGACAATCCAGGGCATGGCTACCCCCGAGCACGTCCTCAGCGGGCCGCAGATACTCGCGGCGGCGCTGCTCCGTGATGTCGAACGAATCGCCAACCGCAGCGCAGCCCGCATGCAGGAGCTACTTCCGTCGTATGCCAAGGTGCCCCGCGAGGCGCTGACGCCCGTCGTGCTGGCCAACACGCGCAACCTCCTCGAGGCGATCCGTGATCCGGTGGGCGACCCCACCCGCGAACGCTCTGACCACCAGGCGTCCGGACTGGCGCGCGCGCGCCAGGGGATCACCAGCGACGAGATGCTTCACGGCTGGCGGATCGGGCTGGAGGGTGTGCGCGAGGCGGCGTATGCGATCGCGGACCAGCTCGAGGTCGGTAACGACGCGCTGCTCGAGTTCGTCGAAGCCACGCTGCGATGGGGCGACATCGGGATGCGCGCGTCGGCGTCGGCGCACCACGAAGCGGAAATACGCGAGTTCGGCCGGCTGGTGGAGGAGCAGGCGGCGTTGCGGCGGGTGGCGATGTTGGTGGCTACGGAGGCTTCGTCGGGGGAGGTGTTCGCGAAGGTGGTTGAGGAGGTGGCGGGTTTGCTGGGGGATGTTGATGTGGCG
>JBAVWI010000145.1:0-11407 GCA_049697735.1 Solirubrobacteraceae bacterium | reverse complement strand
GTCCTGCGCCGCGCCGGCCGGGCCCCCGCCGCCGGGGATGTGACCCAGCTCGGCCCGTTGGTCGTGGCTCGCGGGGCCCGGGAGGTCCGCGTCAACGACGTCGAGGTCCAGCTCACCCAACGTGAGTTCGATCTCCTCGAGTACCTGGTCCGCCATGCCGGACAGGTTGTCACCCGCGATCAGCTGCTGGAGTCCGTGTGGGGCTTTGTCTCCCCCGGCGAGACGCGGACGGTGGAGGTCCATGTCGCCTCGCTGCGCAAGAAGCTCGGGCAGCCGGACCTAATCCGCACCGTGCGCGGACTGGGCTACAAGGCGAGCGCGTGAACCTCCAGCGGCGCGTCCTCGCCTATCTCGCCCTGGCCGCGATCGCGTCGTGTGCCCTCAGCTTCGGGGTAGCGGTGATTCTGGTCCGCCACCGGATCTCGACCCAGCGCCTCTCCAGCCTCGAGTCCCAGGCCGCGGTGCTGGCGCTGGTCGGTGGCGCCCCCGGGGCGTTGGCGGCCGGGGAGCACGTCTACCGGGTGGGCAACGGCCGCCCCCGGCCCGTTCGCCCACGCGCCAGCGCCGCGGTCCTGGCCCGGATCCCGTCCAGCGGCAATGCCCAGGGGACGATCCGGCTGACCCGGCGCTCGCTGCTGTACGTGGCCCGGACCTCAGCCGCGGGGCGCATCGTCCTCGTCCGGCCGGCCCAGTTGGCCTTTGCCGAATGGCGCCCATTCCTCGTCAGCCTGGTCCTGGCCGCGCTCGGCGGGGTGTTGCTGGCGGCGCTGCTCTCATCCTTGTTGGCGCGCCGGCTCACGCGGCCGATCGGCGCCCTGGCCTCCGCCACACAACGCTTGGCGGCCGGCGAGCAGGGCGTCGAAGTCCCAGTCAGCGGCGAGGACGAGCTGGCCGGTCTCGGCCGAGCCTTCAACGAGATGTCCGAGCAACTCGGTCAGGCCCGTGAGTCCCAGCGCCGCTTCCTGGAGTCCGTCAGCCACGAGCTCAAGACCCCCCTGACCTCGATCCGGGGGTACGCCGAGGGCCTCGAGGAGGGCGCCGTGGCCGCCTCCCGGGCAGGGCACGTGATCGCGGCTGAGGCCGGCCGGCTGGAACGGCTGGTCTTCGATCTCGTCGACCTCGCTCGGGTGGGCCGCTCTGACTTCGCGATCGAGCACGAGCGCGTGGACCTCAACGCCGTGGTGGACGCCACCGTGGCGCGTCACCTTCCCCGCGCACGCGAGCTCGGAGTGCAGCTCACCGGGACGGCCGGCGGGGAAGCCCCAAGCGCAGCCAACCCTCGGGCCTGGGGGATCGGCGACGAGGACCGCCTTCTCCAGGCGACGGCGAACCTGATTGAGAACGCGCTGCGTCTCACCCCGGCCGGAGGGACGGTGACGGTGACCGCGGGGCCAGGGTGGATCTCGGTCCGCGACACCGGACCCGGTCTGGCGCCCGAAGATCTCCCCCGGGCCTTTGAGCGCTTCTACCTCCACGACCGCTACCGCAGCGAACGCGCGGTCGGCTCCGGCCTGGGTCTGGCCATCGTCAAGGAGCTGACCACGGCCATGGGGGGCGGGGTCGAGGCGTCGCCGGCGCCGGGCGCCGGGGCAGTGTTCACGCTTCGCGTGCCCGTCGCGCCGGGCTAGGCGCTAGGCGCTAGGCGCTAGGCCAGGATGTTGCGCTCGGCCAGGTGCTGGCCGACCTTGCGCTTGACCCGCTGGAGGGCGTTGTCGACAGTCTTGCAGTCACAGTCGAGGCGGCGACCGACCTCCTCGTAGGAGTGGCCGTCGAGGTAGAGGGCGAGGACTCGGGACTCGAGCTCCGAGAGCGCGGTCGAGATGCACGCCACCAGCGCCCGCAGCTCCTCGGAGGAGATCACCTGGTTGACCGGGTCATGGACGGTCGAGCCGGGGAGCATCTCGTCCAGCGTCGGCTCGTTGTCCGAGCTCGAGCCCGCTGGGGTGCTGGAGAACGACACGTACTGGTTGAGCGGGGTGTGCTTGTTCCGGGTTGCAGTCTTCACGGCGGTGATGATCTGGCGCGTGATGCAGAGCTCGGCGAAGTTGCGGAAGCTCGACTCGCGGTCGGTCCGGTAATCGCGAACGGCCTTGTAGAGGCCGACCAGGCCCTCCTGGATCAGGTCGTCGGCATCGCCGCCGGCCAGGAAGTAGGAAGACGCCTTGAGACGGACGAATCCGTAGTAGCGGCGGACGATGCGATCGTACGCATCGGCATGCCCCTGCTTGGCCAACGCGATCAGGAACCCATCCTCAACCTTAGGTTGAGACTGAGAGTAAGCAGACAGTCGAGCCACGAGCAACACCTTTCCAGCCCACGCCGCGACAGCGTAGGTTCGGACTTTCGTGGCGCGCTACCTCCCCTGGCGCCGCACCATTAATAGCCTTCCCAGAAAGGAGGCTCAAGGCCTCGCTCTCCCTTCAACCCTAGCCCTAAAGCTCGAGTTGATCCTTACTTACGGCGGCGAGCTTGACATAGCAACGCCTAGCTGTCAAGCGTCCTGCACGTTTCCTTGCCGATCGGTGGCTGCGGCATAGATCAGGATGGCGGCGGCGGCGCTCACGCTCAGGGAGTCGATCTTGCCGCGCAGGGGGATCGAGACGAGCGCGTCACAGGCGCCGGCCACCCGCGGCCGCAGCCCCCGCCCCTCTGAGCCGAGGACAAGCACGGTCGGGCCTGCGAAGTCGATCTGGCGGTATGAGCCCGGGCCCGACGCATCCGCGCCGTAACACCACAGCCCGGCTCGCTTGGCGCTGGCCAGGAAATCAGCCAGGTTGCGGATCTTGGCAATCGGCAGGTGCTCAGCCGCCCCCGCTGACGCCTTGCAGACAGCCGGCGTGACCTCAGCCGAGCGACGCTCGGGCAGGATCAGTCCGGTCGCTCCGGCGCACTCAGCGGTGCGGGCTATCGCGCCCAGGTTCTGGGGGTCCTGGACCTGATCCAGGGCGATGATCAGCGCGTCGGTCGAGGCCAGGAGCTCGTCGGGGTCGGCATAGCTAAACGGCGAGACCTCGGCACAAACGCCCTGATGGCCGTCTGACCCGCACAGTCGCTCGAGTTCCGCCGCGTCGGCGGGGCTGGTGATGCGAGCCAGGTCGGCCAGCCACGGCTCGCGCGCGGCGCCCGAGCTGGCCCACACTCGCTTGACCGTGCGGGGTCCACGAATCGCCTCGTGAACAGGATTTCGGCCGTAGATGATCATCCACCCGGGACCAGTTCGGGCCCGTCAGCCCCGTCACGGACCTCCCAGCCCAGCGTCTTGAGCTCGTCGCGGATCGCGTCGGCGCGGGCATACTCCCCGGCCTCACGGGCGTGCCGGCGCTCCCGGAGAAGTGCTGTGGCCTCGGGCGATGGTTCGCGCAGCTCTGCGTCAAGGAGGTTGGCCAGCCCGAGCACGTCGAGCATCTCGGCCAGATCCTCGCGCCCGACCACGCCGGCTGGGCTCCGATTTGCCTCCCGCACCCAGTCAAAGACGGCCGCCAGCGCTGCCGGAGTGCTGAAATCGGCCGCCAGCGCGTCAAAGAAGCGTCCTCGCAGGGCGGATGACCACTCCGGGCTGGGCCCTTCACTCAGACTCCGGGCGGCCTCGCGGATCCGGGAGCAGCGCGCCGCAGCCTCGGCCAGCCGCTCCGGTCCCCATTCGATTGGCTGGCGGTAGTGAGCCCCGCAGAAGTACATGATCAGGGCGTCGCGGCCGTAGCGCTGCAGCGCCTCGTGCAGCGCGAACACGTTGCCGACCGACTTGGACATCTTGTCGCTGGCCAGGCGCACCATCCCGTTGTGCATCCACAGCTGAGCCAGTGGCTCGCCCCGGGCTGCCGCGGTCTGCGCAGCCTCGTTCTCGTGGTGGGGAAAGAGGAGATCGCTGCCCCCGCCATGGATCTCAAAGCCCAGGCCCAGCAGCTCTTCCGCCATCGCTGAGCACTCGATGTGCCAGCCGGGGCGCCCGGGGCCCCAAGGTGACTGCCAGAACTCGTCCTCGCCCGCCTTGTGAGCCTTCCAGAGCGCGAAATCGAGCGGGTCACGCTTGCGTTGCGCGCCCTCAACCCCATCGCCCTGGTCCATGTGGTCTACGTCTCGATGGGATATTTCTCCGTACTTGGGGTACGACCGGACCGAGAAGTACACATCTCCGTCCACTGCGTACGCATGTCCCCCCTCAATCAAGCGCTCGATCAAGGCCACGATGGGACCGATCGTCTCGCTCGCCAGCGGCTCGTGATCGGGGCGGCCGAGCCCGAGAGCATCCGTGTCAGCGACGTAGGCGGCGGTCATCTCGCGGGCCAGTTGGACGCTGCCGACGCCCGCCTGTTGGGCGGCGGCGTAGATCTTGTCATTAACGTCAGTAACATTTGCCACGAAGTCAACTTCATATCCCTGGCTGACGAGAAAGCGACGCAGCAGCGAGAAGACGACGAATGGCCGAGCGTTACCAACATGGATCCGTCCGTACACGGTCGGCCCGCAGGCATAGATGCGCACGCGCGGCGGCGCCGCCGGCTTCACCGGCGCGATCGTCCCGGTACGCGTGTCATGCAGGGAAATCGTCCGCAACGTCCGGCAACCCTAGCGACCGCACTGGCCTTTCAGAGCGCACCGGTCCGCACCGGTAGCTAGGTTGCCAAGCCGATGTCCACGCGCGCTGTGAACACGCAGCTCCTGACGGCGGTCGCGGAGGCGTTTCGCTCCCTGCCCGGCCGCTACCTGGGTGCTGACCCGGGCTTCGAAGCCACCTTTCAGATCAAGCTCGGCGACCTCGGCCGCACGTGGGAAGTCAGCTGCACCAGCCATGGGGCGCGCGTGCGCCAGGGCGCGACGCGGCGCGCTCCCGATGTGACAATCTCCACAGACGCCGCCACCTGGCTCGCGCTGCGCCAGGGCGAGCTCTCCGGCATCGATGCCTTCGAGCAGCGCCGGCTGGCCGTCCGGGGCAACCTCGACTACGCGATCGCCTTCGAGGGGATGTTCCGGCTGCCCGGTGGCCGGCCGCCCCTGCTCCAGATCCACGAAGTCGCCGCCGGTCGCCACCGGATCTCCACCCTGACCATGGGTCACGGTCCCGACGTCCTGCTCCTGCACGGTCTCGGCGGTACGCGGGCCTCGCTGTTTGAGACTGCCGCCGCCCTGAGCCAGCGCTATCGCGTCCATGCCCCGGATCTGCCGGGCTTCGGCTCCTCCAGCAAGCCCGCCCGCGGTGCCTACAACGCGCGCTGGTTCGCGGAGGCGATGCTGGCCATGATGGACGCCCAGGGCATCGGCGATGCCCACATCGTCGGCAACTCGATGGGCGGCCGGATTGCCCTCGAGATGGCGATGATCGCACCCGAGCGGGTGAATGCCCTCGGGCTGCTCTGTCCGGCCGTGGCGTGGGTCAAGCGCGGCCTTCACCCCCTGGTCAGGTTGCTGCGTCCCGAGTTCGGTCTCCTACCTCACGGCTTCCGCCGCGGCATGGTCGCCGGACAGTTCTGGAGCATGTTCTACGACCGCGACGTCATCGACCCGGCGGTCGGCGATCTGATGGTCGATGAGTTCCGGCGCATCTATCAATCGGCCGGCGCGCGCTATGCCTTCCTCTCCGCGGCGCGCAACATCTACCTCGAGGCGCCCTACGGCAAGCAGGGCTTCTATCCCCGGCTCGGTGAACTCGAGCGTCCGGCGTTGTTCGTATGGGGGAGCCATGACCGGCTCGTGCCGCCCGCCTTCAGCCGTCACGTCGGCAAGTGGCTACCTGGCGCCGAGCAGGTCGTGTTGCCGAACTGCGGTCATGTCCCCCAGGTCGAGTGCCCGGTGCAGACCAATGAGCTGCTCCTCGACTTCTTTGCCCGCGCCGACGCGCGCGAGGCGGGCACGCCCCCGGTGCTCAGATCAACGGCGCGCCGGCCAGCCTCCGGTCCCAGTCCGCGCGTCGCGGACGCGAAGCGCAAGCGAGCCGGCGGGCGCGACTCGGGTACCGGCGACATCGGCGCGGCGGCCTGATTTGACGCGCTGTCTGCATAGACGCTGGACCTGATGGCGGTCGCCGACCGAGCAAGCAGCAACGGTCACGTCAAGGACAGCGACGGGGCGGCTGCGGACGCCAACCGCCGTGGCTCGCTACTGAACCGGGCGCTGCGCGAGGTGGCGCACCAGGCTCAGCGCGCCATCCCCCGCGCTG
Source organism: Solirubrobacteraceae bacterium (assembly GCA_049697735.1). Lineage (GTDB taxonomy): Bacteria > Actinomycetota > Thermoleophilia > Solirubrobacterales > Solirubrobacteraceae > Palsa-465. The sequence goes on along the minus strand of JBAVWI010000145.1, from coordinate 5,253 downwards.
ATCTCGACGAGCGCGATCCCGACTACATCCGCGAGCACCTCCCCCTCATGTGGCTGATGGCCAGCCTTTGGTACCGGGGCGAGGTCCGGGGGCTGGGCAACATTCCCGATCAGGGGCCGGTGCTGCTGGTCGGCAATCACTCGGGTGGAAACATGACCCCCGACACGGTCGTCTTCACGCTCGCCTTCAACACCTACTTCGGCGTCGAACGGAGCTTCTACCAGCTGGCCCACAACCTCGTCCTGTCGATGCCCGGCCTGGCCTCGCTGCGCAAGTTCGGGACGGTGGCGGCTTCGCCCGAAAACGCCCGCAAGGCGCTCGAGTCCGGAGCGGCCCTGCTCGTCTACCCCGGCGGCGACTACGAGGTGCACCGGCCCAGCTGGGAGCGCAACCGGGTCGACTTCGACGGTCGCAAGGGCTTTTTGCGCCTGGCCCTGGCCCAGAATGTTCCGATCGTGCCCGTGGTCTCGATCGGCGGCCAGGAGACGGCGCTGTTTCTGAGCCGGGGAGAGCGCCTGGCCAAGCTATTCGCGCTCGATCGCCTGTTCCGTCTCAAAGTGCTGCCGATCTCGATCGGGCTGCCCTGGGGCCTGAACATCGGCGACATGTTCGGCCACATTCCCCTGCCGGCCAAGATCACCGTCGAGACCTTGCCCCCGATCGATCTCCGGGCTGAGTTCGGCGCCGATCCCGACCTCGATGAGGTCTACAACCATCTGATCCGGCTCATGCAGGACACGCTCGACGCGCTCGCGGCCGAGCGCCGGCTGCCGGTGCTCGGATGAGATCTAGCGCCCACACGGCGGTCTCGGCTCCGATTGAGACCGTCTGGGAGATCGTCTCTGACCCCGAGTGCGTTCTCAGCTTCATGTCCGCAGTCACTCGCTGGGAGGTCGAGAGCGACGAGCCGACCGGACTCGGCGCCCGCTACCGGATGCTCATGCGCATCGGGTCCGCCGAGGTGGGGGGCCTGATCGAAGTGGTCGAGTGGGATCCGCCGTACGACCTCGCCTGGACTTCGGTGACCGGCATCGACCAGCGGGGGCGCTGGCGCCTGCGTTCGGCGCCGGGCGGCCGCACCCGGGTGGAGCTCCGCCTCGCCTATGGCGTCGCCGGAGCCGGGCTGGCGGGGTGGCTGGCGGAACGAATCGCCGGACCGGCTGTCAGCGCCAACCTGCGGTCAAGTTGCCATCAGCTCGCGCGGCTCGTCGAGCACGAGCGCATGCGAACCCTCGCCGCGCAGCGCCGCGCCACGCAGGCGAGCTGAGGGTCGCGAGGCCCGCGGTTTGGCCGATTTTGGCCTCTATGTGTCCAGGATCGGCCACGCCTCGTCGGTTGAACCGAACTCCGGCGGCCCTGTACCGCCGTGCGCTTGTGACCGCCTACGCGGAGCGCACGGCCCGGAAGCGCAGCGTGCCGCCGCGCCGCTCCACGCGCGCCGTGCTCAGGCCGACTGCCATGAGGCGCCCCGGCAGGCGCTCGGGATCGATCAGCGCAAGCTTGTCTCCCAGGTGGACGAGCTTGAACAGCCGCCCCACCCCGAGGCTGTCGGTGCCGGCGAAGAGACCACCCGGGCGCAGCACCCGCGAGACCTCGGCGAAAGCCCGGTCCTGGAGGGGCGCGGGATCGAGATGGTGCAGCATCGTGAAGCAGATCACGGCCGAGAAGCGCCCGTCGGGATAGGGCAGCGCGGTCGCGTCTCCCTCGGTGACGGTGACGCGACCGCCGAACTCGGCGCGCAGCCGCCGGCAGTAGCGCTCGTCGAGCTCGAGTACCGTCAGCCGCGCCACGCGGTCTACCAGCAGGCGTGTGGTGGCTCCGAAGCCAGGTCCGAGTTCGAGTACGTCATCCCCGAGCTCGACGCCCTCCAATCCCCACGGGATCAGCTCGTGCTGCACCCGGCGGGCCCACTTGTCCGAGGCGCAGATGAGGTTGTGGATCCGGTTCACAGCGCCGCCTGGACGGTGGCAATGGCCAGGGCCGCGATCCCCTCCTCGCGCCCGACGAAGCCCATCCCCTCGCCCCGCGTGGCCTTGACGCTCACGTGGGCCGGCTCCAGCCCGAGGGCGGCAGCCAAGGTGACCCGCATCGCCTCCCGCGCCGGCGCCAGCTTGGGACGCTCGAGCATGACCGTGGCGTCGACGTGAACCACGGCAAAGCCGGCCTCGGCGGCCACCGCCACCGCCGCGCGCAGCAATTCGATCGAATCGGCCCCTGCGTAGCGGGGGTCGGTATCGGGGAAGTGCTCGCCGATGTCGCCCAGGGCGCAGGCGCCCAGCAGAGCGTCAACGATCGCATGGCTGAGCACGTCGGCGTCTGAGTGCCCGTCCGAGCCCCGATCGTGCTCGATCTGGACGCCGCCCACGATCAGCGGGCGCCCGGTAACCAGCCGATGACAGTCATAGCCGATGCCGGTGGTCACGCTCACGCTTAGCCTCCCCCACCGGCTGGTCTCAACCTTGCCGGGACGCTGGCGGGCCCGAGTTGGGCCTCGCCGAGTCGGTCGGAGAGCAGCAGCTCGGCGACGCGCAGGTCCTCGGGGGTGGTGACCTTGAGGTTGCCCGGGCCGCTGCCGAGGATGCGGACCACCCCCCCGGCCTGCTCGACCAGCCAGGCGTCGTCGGTTGCTCGGGCCAGCTCCGCATCGGTGCCAGACAGGGCTCGCTCCAGGGCGGCACGCCGGAACACCTGCGGGGTCTGGATCGCCCACAGCCGCGAACGGTCCAGGGTCCGCGCGACCGTCCGCCCGTCCTCGGCGCACTCCTTGATCGTGTCGGCGACCGCAGCGGCCGCGATCACCGCGTCGGCCTGGGAGCGCTCGAGCTCTTCCAGGGCCTGCTCGAACAGCTCCGGTCCGGCCAGGGGCCGAGCGGCATCGTGGACGATCACGGGATCCCCGCCTTGGCTGGCGGCGAGCGCCGCCCGCACCGAATGTGAGCGCTGGTCGCCGCCCGCCACCGCGATCACGCCAGCCGGCGCCGCGTCCAGCGCCGCCGCCGGCAGGGCGACGACGATCTGCTGCACGGCCGCGACCGCTCGCAGCGCAGCCACGCTCCATTCCAGCATGGGACGCCCGTAGAGCGGGACGAGCGCCTTGGGCCGGCCGGACCCAAGGCGCTCGCCACGTCCCGCGGCCACGATCAGCGCGACCGCCATTTCAGCCGTCTACTTGGCGGCGACGGCCACCTTGCCGTGGCCGTTTGACTCCACCAGGATCCCGTACAGGTGCTCCTCGACCTCGGTCTCGTCCATCGCCAGCGCGTACATCAGCTCAGAGGAGAGGATCTTCTTGGCCCGGGTGAACATCTGCTTCTCGCCCGTCGAGAGACCCTTCTCGGCTTCGCGAATCGCGAGATTGCGAACCACTTCGGCGAGCTCGTAGATATCGCCGGTCTTGATCTTGTCCCGGTTGTGCTTGAAGCGGCGGTTCCAGTTCTTGGGCATCTCGGAACACTCGTCCTGGAGCACCGCCATCACCTTCTTGACCGTCTCCTCGTCGATCACGCGCCGAAGGCCGGCCAGTGCGGCGTTCTCGGTCGGGACCATGACCGTCATGTCGTTATGGAGGATCTTGATCGTGAGGTACTCCCGGCTCTCACCGAGAACCTCCTTCATCTCCTTGCGGAGGACCCGTCCGGCCCCATGGTGCGGATAGACGACGCTGTCGCCGATCTCGAACTCGATATGCGGGGGCGGCACGATTGCCTCGAGATCATCCAGGTGCTCTTCCGTTAGCTCTGTGATGGTGTCCTCCTCTTTCAATGCGGGCCCTGGCCCACTCGCGGTATTGCGCTACGTCTGCAGGTAACGATCAACGAGGTTGATCTCCTGCTGTCGGCGAAGGCCCTCACGGATGTCCTTCGCCCGGATCTCGCCGACGCCGTCGACGGTCTCCAGCTCGCCATCGGACGCGGCGAGCAGCTCCTCGAATCCTCCGAATTCCGTCACGATCCGCTGGACAACAAGCCTGGGCAGCCTTGGTATGCGCCCGAGTATGCGGAATCCGCGCGGCGACACGGGATAGTCGAGGGTGTTCAGTTTCCGATCGTGGCCGAGGAGCTCGGCTAGGCGACCGAAGTCGAGAAGATCCTGGTGCGGCAAGCGCACGAGCTGATCGACGACCAGCGCGAAGCCGTCGTCGGTGTCCTCTAGGAGATAGTCGTGCAGGAGCGCCGCCTTGTCGGCGGCCACGCCGACCATGGTCTCGTCGAGCTGCATCTCGATCAGCCGGCCCTCGGAGCCGAGCTCGACGATGTAGCGCTCGATCTCCACCGCCATGCGGGTGACGAGCTCGGCGCGCTGCAGGACTGTGAGGACGTCGTGCAGGGTGACCCCGCCCTCGAACTCAAGTGCCGTAAGCCGGGTCGAGACCTGGTCCAGCCGGCTGCGGTACTTGTCCAGCGTGGCCAGCGCCTGGTTGGCCTTGGCCAACACGACAGGGATGTCCTCGAGGATGTACTTGCCACCGTCGACGTAGAGCGAGACGACCTCGCGTCGCTCCGAGACGGCGATCACGATCGAGTCGGTCTGCTTGGAGACACGTTCTGCCGTGCGATGTCGAGTGCCCGTCTCAAGCGTGAGGATCGTCGGGTCGGGCGTGAGCTGGACATTGACGTAGGCGATCTTGGTCGCGTTGGAGCTGAGCGCGATCGCCCCGTCCATCTTGGCCAGCTCATAGAGGAAGGCGGGCGAGTAGTCGATGTCGAGCTTGATACCGCCCGAGAACAGGAACCCGAGCTCGTCGGCGTCGCCGATGACGATCAAACCACCGGTCCGGGCGTCGACGATGTTGTCGAGCCCCTCCCGCAGGGAGGTTCCGGGCGCGACCATCTCGAGCGCCCTCATGATCCGGGACTCTTGGCGAGACTCGAGCTCCACTTTGAGCTCTTCACCGGATCGCGGCGGCATCAAGGCAGATTTTAGCCGGTCCTGAGGAAATTCCGACTCCCCGCGCGCAGGCTCGGCGCGATCTGCAAACGTTCGCAGCCAGTCAGGCCGCGCTGGCCACCGAGCGCGGTCGCCCGAGCGTCGCGCCCAGGGCCTCACGCAGTGTGCTCTGGGCGGCCGGCTCACACGCCGGCCCGAGCCCGAAGCGTTGCGCTTCGGCCAGCCGGCGCTCGGCGTGGGCCACCGTCCGCAGCTCGCCGGTCAGTCCCAGCTCGCCGAAGCAGACCAGCGGCCGCCCGTCGCCGCCGGTCAGGGCGATCCGCTTGGCGGCGCTGGCCACGGCCAGCGCGACAGCCAGATCGGAGC
>JBAVWI010000144.1:0-4227 GCA_049697735.1 Solirubrobacteraceae bacterium | reverse complement strand
TGTTGTTCATCGCATCCTTCACGCGCTGGTCGGGTTCGATGTTCGTGATCAGCGCCTTGATGATCTCGTAGCCGTAGTCGGCCATCTGCGTCTGGAGGGTGTCCTGGATGTGCTTGGCGATGGTGTCTGCGTCGGCGTAGGCCTCGTCGAGATCCATCGTCGGGATGTGCGAGCGGACGACGTCAAAGGCGTAGGACTTCATCTGCACCTCGGGGTCGTCGAGCTTGTAGTAGGCGTCCTTGACCTTCTCCTCCTCGGCGCCCACCATGTACTGAATCGCGAGCTGAACCACCACGAACACGTTGTCCTTGGTCTTGGTCTCGATGTCGGCGTTGAGCTGCTCGACCTGCAGGCTCATCCGCCCGGCGACCTTCTCGACGAACGGGGTCTTGCGCTGAAGGCCCGGGGAGGCGACGCGGACGAACTTCCCGAAGCGCTCGACGATGGCACGTTCCTGCTGCTCGACGGTGAAAAAGAAGACAGGCATACGACAGTCCTTTCAGATGCGCGCGACGCCAGCCGTTTCCGATCTGACCGGTCAGCGGGCCATTCGCATATTCCGAGCTTAGACCCTTGCTCCTAGCGCCTGGCGCGGTCAGCCCTCGGAGCGCAGGGCGGGCGGTCGCGAAGTGACGACGCTCTCGGGAACGGCGAGGCTGGGCGCGGTAGCGTGCACAGAGGCGAGCTGACCTAGGTGACTGACATCGGAATCCTCTTCGCTGGCGTACCGGTGCGCGACTTCGAGTCCGCGCTGGCTTGGTACACCCGGTTGTTCGGACGGCCCGCAGACGTCACAGTCACCGATGACGAGGTGATGTGGCGTTTCGCCGACGCCGCCTGGCTCTACATCGTCGGCGATGCTCCACGGGCCGGCCATGCCCTGGTGGCACTGCGCGTCGCCGATCTGGACCAGGCCCTTGCTGACATCAGGGACCGTGGGATCAGCTCTGGACCGGTCGAGGTCGTAGGAGATTCCGCCCGCAAGGCGGTGATCAGCGATGCTGACGGCAACGCCGTCAGCTTTATCGAGGTGACCGCTCCGGCGAGCTGACGCGAAGCAGCTCTTCGCCGCGAATGACATGACCGACATCCGCACGATTCTCATCACCGGCGCCACCGACGGCCTCGGCCGTGCCCTGGCCACCAGTCTCGCCGCCGACGGTGCCCAGCTGATCCTCCACGGCCGCAGCCGCGACAAGCTTGACCGTGTCGCCGCCGAGATCGCGCAAGCCAACGACGGTCACGCTCCGGCCACCCTGCTCGCCGACCTCGCCGACCTGAAGCAGGTCCGCGATCTGGCTGACCAGGTGGCATCGCTCACCGGCCACCTCGATGTGCTGGTCAACAACGCGGGCATCGGCTCGGGCGAGCCCGAGGGCCGCACCCGCCGAGTCAGCGCCGATGGGTACGAGCTCCGCTTCGCGGTCAACTACCTCGCCGGCTTTGACCTGACCCTGCGACTACTCCCGCTCCTCAAGGCCTCGCCAGCGGCTCGCATCGTCCACGTCGCCTCGATCGGCCAGCACCCGATCGACTTCGACGACGTCATGCTGGAACACAACTACAGCGGAACCCGTGCCTACGGCCAGAGCAAGCTCGCTCAGATCACCGCCGGCTTTGTCCTCGCCGAACGCCTTGCGCCCGGCGCGATCACCGTCAACAGCCTTCACCCCGCCACCTACATGCCCACCAAGATGGTCCTCGACGAGATCGGCCACAGCGTCGACACGCTCGAGGAAGGCGAAGCCGCCACCCGGCGACTCATCAACGCCCCGGAGCTCGCCACCACCACCGGCCGCTTCTTCGATCGGGTCCGCGAGAGCCGTGCCCACGCCTCCGCGTATGACCCCGAGACCCGCCGCCGGCTATGGCGACTCAGCCTCGATCTGTCCGGCGCGCCAGACCCACCACCCTAGGCGCGGGCGGCGATGGCTTCGATGCACCCGGCCAGGAGGTCGGGTCGAGACAGCATCGGGAAGTGCGCGGCCGGAAGCTCGCGGATCGTGGTGGCCCTGGCCGCGTGGGCGCGCTGAAGCTCCGGATCGGTGCTGCGGTCCTCGGCGCAGACCAGGTAGGTGGATGGGAGTCGAGTCCACGCGGCGGCTGTCGTCTGCGCCCCGAAGACGGCAGAGGATTGCGCGCAGAGACGATCATGAGCGCCGCGCACGAGGTCGGGATCGGCGACGTCGTGCAGGAATCGAGTGTCGAACGAGGCCGTGTCGTCGGCGTTGACGCTTACTGAGCCATCGGCGTGCGGGATGACCGGCACCGGGTTGGTGGCACCCCTGCTCAGGGCGGCCAGGCTGTCGCCGACGGCCGGGAGGAAGGAACTGATGTACACCAGGCCATGGACCGCTGGGTGCTCGCCGGCCTGGGAGGCGACCATCCCGCCGTAGGAGTGCGCGACGATGATCGCCGGGCCGCCCTCGTCCAACACCGCGGTCGTCGCCGCGGAGTCCTCGTGCAGGCCTGGGCCAGCACCGGTCGGCGCGATCCCCCCCTCTCCACACGAGGGCAGCGCCACCGCGGTGCTGGCGATCCCGCTGCGGTCAAGGAGCGCCTCCGTAAGCCCCCACCACCAAGGTCCGTCCCGGGTGAACGCTCCGTGGATGAACACCACTCTCACCCCAGCCACGTTACCCCGCCGGATTGCTCGACGGCTACAGCGCGGCCGTGGCTTGGTTTGGACGGATCGGCCGTCGCGATTGCCTCAGGCCGCCGGGGCGGGCGCCACCGCGACGCCCTCGGCACGAGCCGCCTGGGCGTGCTCGCGGCTGTCACGCGAGGAGATCAGGATCGCAGCCAGGATCGCGCCCAGGACGGCGAAGCCGGCGCCGACCAGGAAGGCTCTGTCAAACCCCTTGGTCAGCGCAACCGACGAGTTGTGGATCCCAGCGTGGAACAGACTCTGAGTCCGGCTGTTCGCGATCGTGGCCAGAATCGCCAGTCCAAGCGCACCGCCGACCTGCTGAGAGGTGTTGATGAGCCCGGAGGCAAGCCCCGCCTCGTGTGGCTCGGTTCCGGTCATGGCAGCGATCGTCACGGGCACGAACGCGAATCCCAATCCGACGGCCGCGAGCAGTGACGGGCCGAGGACGTCGGCGGCGAACGAGCCGCCCTGCGCCGGCACCTGCGAGAACCACAGCAGGCCGCCGGCGATCAACAGCAGACCCGCGATCAGCGGCGCCTTGAAGCCGAGGCGCGTGACCAGCTGAGACGCGACGCCGGCCGACACGATGATCCCCACCGCGAGCGGGAGGTAGGAGATGCCGGCCTGAATCGGTGAGTCGTGCAGCACGGTCTGGAGGTAGAGCGAGATGAAGAAGAACATCGAGAACAGCGACATGCCGATCAGCAGGCCAACGATGTTCGCGCCCCGCAGCGTGCGCAGCCGGAAGATCGAGAATGGCATCAGGGGGTGGCGCTGCCGCAGCTCGATGACCAGGAAGGCGACCAGCAGGACGGCGGCGCCAGCCAGGCGCAGCAGCGTTGTCGTCGACCCCCAGCCGGAGTTGACGGCGTCGACGACGGCGTATACGAGCAACGCGAGGCCGGCCGTGACGGTCACGGCACCGGGCAGGTCAAACGTCTTGGCCCCATCATCGGCGCGGCTCTCGACGAGGGTTCTCGGGGCGAGCAGAGCAGCGGCAATTCCGATCGGGACGTTGACGAACAGCACCCAGCGCCAGCTCAAGCCACTGGTCAGGATCCCGCCCAGGAGCACGCCGGCGGCGCCACCCGCCCCGGCCACAGCTCCCCAGATTCCTAGCGCCCGGTTGCGCTCCGCGCCCTCGGCGAAAGTTGTCGTGATGATCGAGAGCGCTGCCGGCGAGACCAGCGCCGCTCCCAGGCCCTGGATCGCCCGAGCGGCGATCAGCCAGGCCTCGGACTGAGCGATGCCGCCGCCGAACGAGGCCAGCGAGAACAGGACCAGACCGACCATGAACAGGCGCCGGCGCCCGAGGAGGTCGGCCATCCGGCCGCCGAGCAGGAGGAAGCCCCCGAACGTGAGCGTGTAGGCGTTCACGACCCACGAGAGGTCGGCCCGGGCGAAGTGCAGGTGGGCGCCGATCGACGGCAGGGCCACGTTCACAATCGACGCGTCGATCACGATCACGAACTGCGTCATGGCCAGCAGCAGCAGAGCGAGGTTCTTCGCTCGCGGGGTGTACAGGGGTGATGTGGCCGGCTGGCTGAGGGATGACATTGGAAGGTGACCTCCGGTTC
>JBAVWI010000143.1:0-12763 GCA_049697735.1 Solirubrobacteraceae bacterium | reverse complement strand
GTCCCCGCACCGATGAAGCCATGGCCCGAGGGACCCGCGCAGGCCCCCACGCCGCGGCCGCTCGAGCGCCACGATCTGCGGCGGCTGTTGCTCACCGTGCTGGTGCTCGCCATCTGCGTGGGGACCGTGCTGCTCGCAGTGCCCGACCTGCGACCCGTGGCGCAGGAGATCGCTGACATGAACCCGGCGCTCGTGGCGGTCGCGGTTGCCCTTGAGCTGGCCTCGTGCTTGAGCTTCGTGATCATCTTCCGGCTGTTCTTCAGTCCCGTGCCGAGCGCGGTGGCGCGGGAAATGGCGTGGTCGCAGATGGGATCAGGGGCCCTTCTGCCCGGCGGCGGCGTCGGCGCGCTTGCCGCCGGTGGCTGGCTGCTTCACCTGGCCGGCATGTCGACCCGCCAGATCGTTCAGCGGTCGAGCGGCCTCTTCTTCCTGACCAGCGCGATCAACGTGATCGCCCTCGGCGTCGGCAGCCTCGTCCTGCTGCTCGGAATCGGTGGCGGACCCCACGACATGCTGCGCGCGGGGGTTCCGGTTGCAGTCGCCGTCGCCGCGGTGATCCTCGTCCTCGGCCTGGCGAAAGTCGTGCGCCGTGTCTCCAGGCGGCGCCCCGGAGCAGCATGGCTTGATGACATCGGCGCGGGCGTTCCCGCCGCCCGTCAAGCGCTGCTGCGGCCCAGTTGGCGGCTGGTCGGGGCAATCGGCTACCTGCTGTTCGACATCGCCGTCCTGTGGACGACGCTGGCCGCGGTCGGCTCGGTGGCGCCGGTGGCGGCGCTGGTGGTGGCCTACCTCGCGGGATACCTCGTCAACGTGCTGCCCATCCCCGGTGGTGTCGGCGTGCTCGACGCCGGGCTGGTTGGCGCGCTCGCGCTCTACGGGCTGCCTCTGTCGCACGCCGCGGCCGCAGTGCTCGTCTACCACGCGGTCGCGTTCTGGATCCCAACCCTCGGCGGGATGCTGGCCTATGCGCGCCTGCGCCCGCGCCTGGCCGCCCAGGCTCAAGCACCGATTACCGCGGGCTCATAGCTCTCGGACATATTCTCCACACTCGGCCGCGCCAGCATGGGGGCGAGGCGTGCGGGCTAGAACCGGTGTCGGGTGTGGCTGAAGCTGCCCTTGCCGAAGGCGAGGATCTTGCTCGGCGCTACCGAGAAGACGAGCGACGCACCGCCGCCTTGGTGGTAGAAGCCGCCGTCACGCGCCTCGTATCGCCACCGACCGTCCCATTTGGTGGCCCACGCCTCGGCGAGGCGTGTGAGCATGCCGTCGTCGGTGACCTGGATGGCCTCGCCTTCGACTACGACGTCGACTCCTTGGTCCCAGCTGTTGCAGCCGGTGGTGAGAATCACGTGCGGGTTGCCTGCGAGGTTGACCCCTTTCTGTTCGGCAGCGCCGGTGGAGAAGTGGATGGCGTCGTCGAGCCAGACGGCCACCAGAGGTGTGACGTGAGGACGACCGTCGGCCCGGACTGTCGTGATCCAGAACAGCTCGGCGGTTTGCAGCACTCGACGGGTCTCATCCCATGGAGTCGCAATTGCGTCTGGGCCGCTGAAGCGTGGGTCGAGTGTGGTCACCGGTTCGGTCATCGCGGTTCTCCATTGATTTGCCACGTCTCGGCGCGAGTCAGTCGATGTATGGCGAGGGCTTTGTTCTGATCCTCACCCACAGGCAAGTCCTCCTCGGCGAAGACCTGGATCCCGAAGGATTCGACGCCGTGCTCCGCGCCGGTCAGCTGTGTGGTGCCGTCGTTGATGGTCTGCATCTCGGCGATCGACTTGACAACGAACGCGTTCACTGCGCTCCTCCATTCGTCACGTTCGGCGCTGCCAAGGCCGGCTCGACGATCAGAAAGCGGTTGCCTTCGCTGTCGCGAAAGAAGAACTGGGGCGGAACTGGATCCTTGACGGTGATCTCGAGCGAGACGAGGCCCGACCTGGGCGTGCCCTCGCGCGCGATCTCTGGGTCCACGTCAACGCCAGCGGCGCGGAGGCTGGCGTGGTCAGTTGCGATGTCCGCCGTCTGAAATGCGCACAGCGCCTCGTCACCGCCGGTGGTGGCGCCCTCGCTGGGCGCGACGAGCGCGATGGTGTTTGCCGCACCCGGCGGGGCCACCTCGATCCAGCGGCTGCCGTGGCCGTAGGGGAAGTCGGCGCGCTTCTCGAACCCAAGCTTGTCGAGATAGAACTCCAGCGCTCGCTCCTGGTCGGCAACCGGGACGAACACGGCCCCGACCTGGTTGATGTGGGTCGTGTGCGCCGTGTCGGTCATGCGGCGATCCTTTGCGGCAGAGCGGAGTTCTTAGTCATATACGGGTAGACCGCGCCCAGCGCCCCGATTCATCGCCTCAGCCCGAAAGCTCAGGCGGAAGGCCGAAGGCGGCGGAGTGCTCCGCGCGAACGGTGAGTATCGACCCGGCCGCGGGCTCTGCGGATCGTGCGTGCGATCCCGTCACGTGGTCGAGGCGACGGGCTCGAGCGTTCGTTTGATCGCGGCCAGGCCCTCATCCAGGAGCTCGGCAATCGTGGGACTTACGAGTTGGGAAGCACCTGAACCTTGAGGCCTTCGCCGGCCCGCATGGCCGCCAGGGCATCCTCAAACTCGTCCAGTGCAAACGTGTGTGTGAGCAGGGGCTCGGTCCTGACCGCCCCGCTACGGAGCAGCTCGATCGCCTGGACGAAGGTGAAGAGCACGGCCATCGAGCCGACCAAAGTGATCTCGTCGTTGTATATCCGGAAGGGCGAGACCTCGAGCCGCGCCTCCTCGGGGACGACGCCGAAGACCATCAGCTTGCCGCCCCGGCGCACCGCGTCCAGCCCCTGCTGCACGACGGTGGGAACACCGGTGGCGTCGACGACGCAGTCAAAGCCCTCCGAGCCGTGGCTGCTGAGCGCAGCGGCGACGTCGGTCTCCACCGCCGCGGCCCCCAAGGAACGGGCGAGCTCAAGCCGGCGCTCGTTGCGGTCGACCACGGTGACGCTGGCCGCCCCGCCTTGCTCGAGCAGTTGCAGCAACAACAACCCCATCGTGCCCGCGCCGGTGACCAGCACCGAGTCGCCGGTCTCGGGCGCCAGGCGCCGCATGCCGTGCACGGCACAGGCCAGCGGCTCGACCAGCGCTCCCGTTCGCAAGGATGTCCCTTCCGGGAGCTCGTAGGCGTTGCGGGCCGGCGCCTTGACCAGCTCGGCGAACGCCCCGTCGACGGTGTCACCGATCGCGTTCCAGTTGCGGCAGAGATTCCCGCGCTGCACTCGGCAGTAGTCGCAGTGGCCGCAGAACAACGAGGGGTCGACGGCGACGTGCGCGCCGACCGAGATGTCTTGCACCTCGTCACCGACGCTGACCACCTCACCGGCGAACTCGTGGCCGGGTACGAGTGGATACTGCGTGGGAGGAAACTCGCCTTCGGCGATGTGCACGTCGGTGCCGCACATGCCACAGGCGCCGACGCGGACGACGATCTCGTCGGGGCCGGCCTCGGGATCGGGACGCTCCTCGATCCGCAGTTCTCTTGGGCGCTGCCACACCGCTGCTCGCATGGCTATTGGAGACCTCGCATTTTCCCGGTTGCGTCGTTTAGCCGGTACTTATGCCGGAAAGACTTACCCATGTAGCGGCAGTGCCAATCTCGAGGAGGAGAGGTATCGCCGGCAGGTTTTCTCTTGCGGCACTCACGGCCGCGCTTGCGCTTATCGGCTCCGGCTGCGGAATCGCCGGAGCGGGCGGAGGCGGTGGCGCCGGCCCGCATGGTGTGGCACTCCGTGTTGCCATTGTCGCCAACCCGCAGATGCAAGACGTAGAGGCGCTGACCAGCGTGTTCCAGAAGCAGAACCCGGACATCAAGGTCAACTATGTGACGCTGCCGGAGAACGAGTCGCGGGCGAAGATCACCGCCTCGGTGTCGACCAAGAGCAACGAGTTCGACGTAGTGATGATCTCTAACTACGAGACGCCGATGTGGGCGCGCTACGGCTGGATCACCAACCTGGAGCCGTACATCAGCCGCACGCCCGGGTACGACGAGAAGGACTTCATCCCCTCGATTCGCGACGCGCTCTCCTACAACGGGAGCATGTACTCCGTCCCCTTCTACGGGGAGTCCTCGTTTTTGATGTACCGCAAGGACCTGTTCGCCAAGGCGGGCCTGAAGATGCCTGCTCACCCCACCTGGACCCAGGTCGCGAGCTTCGCCCAAAAGCTGACCAACAAGAAGACCGGAGTGGCGGGGATCTGCCTGCGCGGGCAGTCGGGCTGGGGACAGGTACTGGCCCCGCTCGACACGGTGATCAACACCTTCGGTGGCCGCTGGTACAACGGTAGCTGGCAGGCTCAGTTGACCTCCGCTCCGGTGCAGCGCGCGGTGAACTTCTACGTCAACCTGCTCAAGAACTACGGCGAGCCGGGGGCGGCCGGTGACGGCTTCGCGGAGTGCGCGACCCAGTACGGTCAGGGCAAGGCGGCGATGTGGTACGACGCCACCTCGGCGGCCGGAACGGTCGAGAGCAAGACGACCAGCACCGTGGTGGGCAAGACCGGCTACGTCCCCGCCCCGAGGTTGAAGACCCCGGATGCAGGTTGGCTCTACTCGTGGTCGCTGGGCATCCCGGTCACCTCGCCCAACAAGCAGGCGGCCTGGCGCTTCATCTCGTGGGCGACGTCGCGAGCCTACATCAAGCTCGTCGGCTCCAAGCTGGGCTGGGCCAACCTGCCGCCGGGCAGCCGGCTTTCCACCTATGCGATCCCACAGTACCGCCAGGCGGCCCAGGCCTTCGCGCCCGAGACGTTGAAGTCGATCGAGAACGCCACTCCCAAGCACCCCACTGTCGATCCCGTTCCCTACGTCGGCGTGCAGTTCCTCGACATCCCGGAGTTCCAGGACCTGGGGACGCGGGTGAGCCAGCAGATCACCGCGGCCATCGCCGGACAGGAGTCGGTGTCGAGCGCCCTCTCGACCTCGCAGAGCTACGCCAGGACGGTGGGTAGGGAGTACCACAAGTAATGGCCACCGCGACCGTCGATCGATCCGTCCAGCTACCCGGCGCGCGGGGCCAGGACCGGCGGGCCAGCGAGAACTGGCTGCGCCGCATCCCGCTGATGCCGGCGCTGCTGTTCACGATCGTCGTCACCCAGATCCCGTTCCTGCTCACCGTCTACTACTCGCTGCAGTCCTGGAACATCGCCAAGCCCGGCTCGCCGCACTGGGTCGGTCTGCGCAACTACGCCGACGTGTTCTCCGACCCCGTCTTCTACGGAGCGCTGCTGCACACGATTGAGATCACGTTTGGCTCGGTGGTCATCGCCACGCTGCTGGGGCTCGGCCTGGCGGTGCTGCTGGACCGCAAGTTCTTCGGTCGCGGCCTGGCCCGCACGCTGTTGATCTCGCCGTTTCTGATCATGCCCACGGCGGCCGCGTTGTTGTGGAAGACAACGATGTTCGACCCGGTCTACGGCATTGTCAACTGGGTGATCGGATGGGTCGGTATCGCCCCCGTGGCTTTTGTCAGCACCCATCCGATGGCCTCGGTGATCACCACCGTGGTGTGGCAGTGGACCCCATTCGAGATGCTGATCCTGCTGGCCGGGTTGCAGGGCCAGCCGCGGGACGTGCTCGAGGCGGCCCGGGTCGACGGGGCCAGCGCGTGGGCGAGCTTCCGCGAGATCACGCTGCCCCACCTGCGCTCCTACCTCGAGCTCGGCGTACTGCTCGGCTCGATCTACGTGGTCAACACCTTCGACTCGATCTACATGATCACCCAAGGGGGGCCGGGAACTGCAACCACCAACCTGCCGTTCTACATCTACCAACGCGCGTTCCAGGGCTTTGACATCGGTCAGGCCGCCGCGCTCGGCGTGGTCACCGTGGTCGGCACGATTATCGTGGCCACGATCGCGCTGCGCACGGTATTCCAGCTGTTCATCGAAAACGAGGC
Source organism: Solirubrobacteraceae bacterium (assembly GCA_049697735.1). GTDB lineage: Bacteria > Actinomycetota > Thermoleophilia > Solirubrobacterales > Solirubrobacteraceae > Palsa-465. The sequence continues at coordinate 6,836 of JBAVWI010000143.1, read as the reverse complement.
GCGCGGCTGATGGCGACCGTGGCCGCGAGCGCACCCCGAGCCCGACGACAGCGGTCGATTCGCGAGCGCCTGGGCGGTGTCGCCTGGGGCACGGTGGCCTGGCTCGCCGCGATCATCTTCTTCTTCCCGGTGTTCTGGATGGTGCTGACGTCGTTCAAGTCCGAATCCGCCGCATATACCAACCCGCCGAAGTTTGTCTTCCATCCCACGCTTGATCAGTACAAGGCGGTGTTCAGCGCCGGGATGGGGCCATTTTTGGCCAACTCGGCGATCGCCACGGTTATCTCGGTGCTGCTCGTGCTGCTGCTGGCCACCCCGGCGGCGTATGCCCTCTCGATGCGGCCGGTCGGGCGCTGGCGCGACGCGCTGTTCTTCTTCATCTCGACCAAGATGCTGCCCGTGGTGGCGGCGATCGTCCCCATCTATCTCGCCGTGCGCGACATCGGGATGCTCGACAGCATCCCCACGCTGATTGTGCTCTACACGGCGATGAACTTGCCGATTGCGGTGTGGATGATGCGCTCGTTCTTCCTCGAGGTGCCGAGCGAGATCCTCGAGGCGGCCCGGATCGACGGCGCCGATGTGCGTCACGAACTGACCGAGGTGGTGCTTCCGGTGGTGGCGCCGGGGATGGCGGCGACGGCACTGATCTGCGCCATCTTCGCTTGGAACGAATTCTTCTTCGCCCTCAACCTGACCTCCATCCGCTCCGCCACGATGCCCGTTTTCCTGGTCAGCTTCGTGACCAGCGAGGGGCTCTTCTGGGCCAAGCTTGCCGCGGCGGCGACGCTGGCCTCGGTTCCGGTGTTGATTGCCGGCTGGATCGCCCAGCGCCAGCTGGTCAGAGGCCTTTCCATGGGGGCGATCAAGTGACGCCAACTCGCGGGAGGACTTGCCGATGGCCGAGGTGACCTATCAGGACGTCAGCTGCCGGTACGCAGGCAGCGACAAGCTCGCGGTCGACCACCTCAGCCTGGAGGTGCCAGACGGCGGCTTCATGGTGCTGGTGGGGCCCTCGGGCTCGGGCAAGACCACCGCGCTGCGTCTGCTCGCCGGACTGGAGGAGCTCAGCGAGGGCACGATCGAGATCGGCGGCCGGGACGTGAGCGGGATCGACTCGCGCGACCGGGATATCGCGATGGTGTTCCAGAACTACGCCCTCTACCCGAACAAGACGGTCGGCGAGAACATCGGCTTCTCCCTCAAGATGCACGGCACCGACCGGGGGGAGCGCGACAAGCGAGTCCGCGAGGCGGCTGAGATGCTTGACATCGAGGAGCTGCTGGATCGCAAGCCGCGTCAGCTCTCCGGCGGCCAGCGCCAGCGCGTGGCCATGGGGCGGGCGATCGTCCGCCGCCCCCAGGCCTTCCTCATGGACGAGCCGCTGTCGAACCTCGACGCGAAGTTGCGCGTGCAGACCCGCGTGCAGATCGCCGAGCTGCAGCGCCGGCTGAAGACCACCACGGTCTACGTCACCCACGACCAGGGGGAGGCGATGACGCTGGGCGACCGGGTCGCAGTGCTCAAGGGCGGAAAGCTGCAGCAGTACTCACCGCCCCGCGAGCTCTACGACAACCCGGTCAACGCGTTCGTGGCCGGTTTCATCGGTCTGCCGCAGATGAACCTGATCCGCCTGCCCCTGAGTGACGGGGCGGTGAGGCTCGGCGGCCAGACGCTGAAGGTGCCCGAGCGGATCGCCAAGGCGGCCGGCGAGCGCAGCGCCAAGGAGATCATCGTCGGCATGCGACCCGAGCACGTCACCGTGGCGGACGGGTCGGGCGACGGTGTCCCCGGTGAGGTCGTGCTGGTCGAATCGCTGGGCGCCGACTCCTACGTGCACGCCGCGATCGAGGGCACGGACACGAAGTTCGTTGCGCGCACCGAGGGTTACGACTCGCGGACGCCCGGGACCAACGTGCGTCTGCGCATCGATGCCGACAGGATGTTCGCCTTCGATGCCGAGTCCGAAGAGCGACTGGGTGGCGAGTCAAGTCGCGGGCCAGGTAACGGCAAACCTCCGCCGCCCCCGCCCGACGCTAGCCAGAATCCAGCTCACGGGCAATGATCTCGGCGCGTAGCCGCCGGTAGACCGGCTCGTCAAACCACCCCGCCAGCGGAGCGCAGACCGCGGCCGCCGATATCGCCGCGGCGTCGACGAGCCGGGCGGACCAGGGGACACCGTCGAGCAACCCGGCGACGAGGGCGGCCGACGCCGCATCGCCGGCGCCAGTCGGGTTGCCGGTGAGCGGCTCCGGCGGAGCTGCGGCGAGCAGCTCGCCCTCCTCGGTCACGCCGACCAGCCCTGACGGGCCTTGTGTGATCACGACCGCGCCGGCCCCGGCGCGCCGTAGCGCCTGCGCGGCGGCGATGACCTCGGGGTGGCCGGCGACGCTTTCAAGCTCCGATCGGTTGATCTTGACGATCGTCGGCCGGGCGGCGACGCCGAGTTCCAGGGCCGTACCGTCGGCGTCGAGCAGCGTCGGCACGCCAGCGGCCGTGGCCGCCACGATCAGCTGCGCGTAGGCGCTGTCGGGCACCCCGCGGGGGAGGCTGCCCGCGATCACCACCGCGTCGACAGCTGGTAGCAGCTCATGTTCGAATCGCTCGCCAAAGGCCTGCCATTCCGTGGCCGTGACCACCGGCCCGGGCTCCGAGAAGCCGGTGGCCTGTCCATCTTCTTCGACAACCATCACCGAGAGCCGCGACTCGCCGTCGACCTCCACCAGCTCGTCGCGGATCCCGGCAGCGCCCAGCTCGGCTCGCGCGGCCCGCCCGACGAGGCCACCGGCCAGACCGGTGACGACGACATCGCGGCCCAACCGATGAAGGACCCGGGCGCCGTTGACGCCCTTCCCGCCGGCCTGGCGGGAGAATTTTTCGATCCGGGCCGTCTCGCCGCGGGCGAAGCGCTCAGCGTGATAGGTGACGTCGAGGGCGAAGTTGAGGGTGACGGTGAGGATCAACTTGATGAGCCGCCTTCCCGTTGGCAGAGCCGGTAAAACGGTCAGTCCCCCGCGGGTGTCACCGACAGCCTCCTGGGCGTCGAGCTCGCGCGTAGGATGAGCGCGGTGAGCAAGCTATACGGCGGCGTCGAGACGGGCGGTACCTGGTGCGTATGCGCGGTCGGCAGCGGCCCGGAGGAGATCGTCCGCGAGGAGCAGTTTTCAACCTCGCAGCCGAAGGAAACGCTGGACCGGATCGCCGAGTTCTTCGCCCACGGCCCGGCCATCGACGCGCTCGGGATCGGTTGTTTCGGTCCTGTCGACCTCGTCCCGAGTTCGCCAACCTGGGGCTGGATCACGACCACGCCTAAGCCGGGCTGGGCGCAGGTGCCGGTGGGCCCGGTGCTCCGCGATCGGCTCGGCGTGCCGGTGGCGTTTGACAACGACGTGACCGCAGCGGCGGTCGGCGAACATCGCTGGGGGGCCGGGCAGGGTGTGGATGGGCTCTGTTACCTGACTATCGGTACGGGCATCGGCGCGGGCCTGCTGATCGACGGTCGGCCGTGGCACGGTCTGGTGCATCCGGAGGTCGGGCACATGCGGATCCCGCGCGAGCGCGATCACGAGGCGTTCGCCGGCACCTGCTCGTTCCACGGTGACTGTTGGGAGGGCCTCGCCTCCGGACCGGCGATGGCGGCGCGGTGGCAGGCGGATCCGAAGGAGCTCCCCGACGAGCATCCTGCCTGGGAGATCGAGGCGGACTACGTGGCGCTGGGGATCCTCAGCATCGTCACCGTCGCCTCGCCCCACCGGGTGATCGTCGGAGGTGGCGTGATGGAGCGAACTCCGCTGCTCGGCATGGTCCGCGGGCGGCTACGGGAGCTGATTGCCGGATACCTCCAAACCCCGTTGCTCGGAGAGGAAATCGACTCGTACCTTGTCACGCCGGCACTGGGGGACCGGGCCGGAGTGCTGGGGGCGATCGCGTTGGCGCAGGATGGGTTCGCATAGCGCTAAAGCTCCCAAAAGTTCCCCCCACGTACGCGGCGGTGCACGAGGTGCGGCCTACTGAAAGCGCGGCAGGTTAGTCGTGTTGGCGGCCAGCATTTCGTCGAGCAGGGCCTTCTAGGCGCCCGAGCCATACTTGGTGGGATGCCGGGTGAACTCAGATCGGTGCTCGAGCGCGACGTGCCGCCCTCGAGCGAGGCGGAGCTCAAGCTCGGCGCGCTGCGCGCCCAGGCTCGGGATTTCGGCGTCGCCTGCGTTCTGAGTCTGGGAGGAGCCGTGATCGCCGGCGTGGTGGCACCACGGTTGGCGGTGGCGCTCCTAGCCGCGGCGGTGGCCATGGTGATGCTCTCCGGGCGTGCGATCTGGCGCCGGCGCGAGCTGCTGGGAGCGCTGCTGACCGATCGCAACGCCTACTCGATCGGCGCCGTGGCGCGCCACGGGGCGCAGTTCGCCACCCCCGCGCGGCGGCACCGGTTGGGCGCCTGGCTGCGTAAGCTGGTCGCGGTGGCGGACGGCGAGGAGCATCCCCCGTCGGCCAACGTTCGAGCCCTTGACCCCCGCGTCCAGCCGCGGCGCGAGCGGCTGCTCAAGCTCGCCGACGCGTTCGACGACGATGCTCGCGTCGTCCATCCGGCCAGTATCGCGCTGGTCCATCAGCTCCTGACCCGCCCCGGTCTCAGCCCGCTGTACAACGTGGGCCTGAAGGAGGATCTGCTCGACCTCGCGCTGCACCGCGTCGAGGCTGGAATCGAGACGCAGCCGTAGCCATCCGCGCAGCCCTGGACGTGTCCGGACGGCGAGGCGGATACCCCTCAGGCGGCGGTCAGGCCACCGTCGATGACCAGCGCCGTGCCGGTCATGAAGGCCGCCGCGTCAGAGGTGACGTAGAGCACGGCGGCGGCGATTTCCTCCGGAGTACCGAGCCGGCCCAGCGGCTGCCGAGCCACCAAGCCCTCGAGATCCTCACCGGCATCGGAAACCAGGCGCCTGACCCACGGCGAGTCGACCGTCCCAGGGCAGATGCAGTTCACTCGCACCTTGTCGCCCACGTGATCGACGGCCAGCGCCCGCGTGAGCGCGATCACCGCTCCCTTGGAGGCGCAGTATGCGGCTCGGTTGCGCAGGCCGACCAGTCCGGCGACCGAGGCCATGTTGACGATCGAGCCGCCACCTCCACCGGCGATCATCCGAGGAATGGCCTGCCGGCAGCACAGGTAGGTGCCGCGCGAGTTCACGGCGAACACGCGCTCCCACACGTCGAGTGCAGTGTCGGGCACCGACGTGGTCGAGCCGATCCCGGCAATGTTGGCCAGCACATCTGGCGCTCCCAGCTGTTCCTGACAGCTGTCAAAGAGGGCCTCGACGGAACCTTCGTCGGAGACGTCGGCCTCGGCTGCCACAACCGACGAATTGGCGCCCAGGGCAGCCGTCTCCTCAGCCGCGCCGCGGTTGATGTCGGCGGCCAGCACGCGCGCCCCCTCACGGGCGAAAAGCAGCGCCGTGGCGCGGCCGATCCCGGAACCGGCACCGGTCACGACCGCCACCTTGCCGTTCATGCCGGCGCCGGCCGCGGGTACCGGCGCCAGACGAGCACCCTCACGGCGGCTAGATGACGCCGTAGGTGCGGAACGCCTCCCAGACCGGCATCCCGTCAGCGAGCTTCTCGCGGACGAGGTCCTCGCCGGCAACTTTCTCCTCGGCGCGCGAGATCGCCTCCTCGGCCACGGCCGACGGAACTACGACGACGCCGTCGTAATCGGCCAGCACGAGATCGTCGGGCTTGACCGTGACGCCGCCGCACTGCACCGGCACGCCGACGTGATCGACGTCGATGCGACCGAGCGAATCGTTGGCCAGGATGCCGGCCACGAAGGTCGGGAACTGCATCTCGATCAGCCGCTCGATGTCTCGGGCGTACGCGTCGGCGACGATCCCGACCGCCCCGCGGTAGCGGGACGCGGTGGCCAGGAGTTCGCCCCAGTAGGAGCCGTTGCAGGTGGAAACCACCATCACATCCCCGGCCTGCAATGAATCCACGGCCTGCAGCTCACCCTTGTAGTAATCGTCCTCGCTGGGCGGCGGCTGGTCGATCTCGATGCAGTGGACGGTCTTGGCAAACCCGGCCATCCGGGCCTCGGGGTACAGCGGGCGGATGTGGGGCGCCAGCACCTGTTCCCGGTACCCCATCCGGTCAAGGCAATCCGACACGACAGCCGGATGAAGCTGACGAAGCCGCTCGAGAAGGCTCAGGTCACGGACCGCAAGCTGCTCTGTATTCACTGCGCCTCCTCCGTTCCTGCTTGATCGTTCAAGTAGGGAAGTTACGCCGACACCTGGCGCCGGTCAAGGGACTCCGGGAGGAGCCGGCGAACTACCGAATGAGGCCACGACCCTCCACCCGCCACCAGTCCACGACCTCGCCGTGTTGAACGACGGCGACCCAGTCGTGCATGTTGAGTGCCCCGCAGGCATGATTGGGCACGATCTCGACCCGCGTCCCGATCGGACCCTCGCCCGCCGGCAGCTCGAGCACCCCGTGCTCCTCGCTCAGGGATACGAGGCTCCAGTCGGGACGCTCGCGGATCACTCCGTGCCCCTCAGCCGTGATCGCGCGGTCAGAGCTGAGGGTCTTGGTGCCGGCGTCGATCACCGCCCTGGTCTGCGTCGGGCGGCTGACGATCGTGGCCAGCACCGTCAGCGCGCAGCCAGCGAGCGTTCCCCACCCAAGCGCTGCCTGGTCGCGGTCAGAGAACACGTAGGTGCCAGGGCGGAACTCGGTAATCCCCGCCAGCGTCCCGAGGTGGGCCGCGCTCGGCGTGCTGCCGACGCTGATCTCGGGCACCGCGAAGCCGGCGGCGCGCAGCTCCCCTGCCACCTCCACCAGCC
>JBAVWI010000142.1:0-31797 GCA_049697735.1 Solirubrobacteraceae bacterium | reverse complement strand
CCGCCGGTCCGCTCGTCGCCGGCGCCGCCGCCCGCATCCCCGGCGTTCGCAAACAGTCGGGCAAGCTCCCGTCCAAGAAGATCGAGAGGATCCTAGAGCTCGAGGGCCGCGTCTCCAATGGCGTGCTCAGCATCGGCGTAAGCCGCAACGACCTCGGCAAGGTGCGCGGCCCGCTCGGCGTTGAGTTCGACGGCTCGTTCGAGATCGACGGAGCGCTGACCTTCCAGCCGCTCGGAGACAACCTCGCATTCTTCAACGGTGATCTCCCGCTCAAGCCGAAAGAGACCCAGCCGTTCATCGACGCGATCAGCTCCAACCACCTCGTGCTTCAGGCCTTTCACCAGCACTACATCGAGATGAGCCCGAATGTGTGGTTCATCCACTGGCGTGGGGTCGGAGCGCCGCTCGAGCTTGCCGCCGCCGTCCGCAACGTACTGCGGGTCACCGGGACAAAGCTGCCGCAGATGATGCCGTCAAAGCCGAAGTCGCCGCTCGACGCAAAGCGCCTCTCGGCGATCCTGCACGGCGATGCTCAGATCGGTGATGAGGGCGTCGTCACCGTCAACGTCCTGCGCTCCGACCGGATCGTCATCGACGGCGTACGGGTCTCTCCTGAGGCGAACATCTCGACGAACATCGAGTTCAAGCCGCTCGGGGGCGACGCGGCGTGGGCCGCACCCGACTTCGCGATGACCGGCGCGGAGGTGATGAAAGTCGTGCCGCTCATGCGCCGACTCGGGTGGTTCAGCGGCTGCCTCTACAACCAGGAGACGTCCGAGGCTCCACAGCTCTACTTCGACCACATGCTCAAGCGCGGAAATGCCTACTCCCTCGCCGCCGAAATTCGCCAGGGCCTCGACCTCACCCGCGCGAAGTGACGTAGGCGGCACGGCTCCAAGCTGCGTTGGTAGCGTGCCTTTGTGCCGCCGGCCATCCTGGACCCACGCCGCAACATCGAGTTGAAGGCACGAGACGATGACCCCGACTGGTCGCTGGGCGTGTGCCGGATACTTGGCGCTGAGGATCACGGCACGATCCAGCAGCGCGACAGCTACTTCGACGTGAGACGAGGTGGTCTGAAGCTGCGCGAGGAGCGCCCTGGCAGCGTTCACCTGATCCAGTTTGAGCGAGCGGACGAGCCCCAGCAGCGAGAGAGCCGATACCGCATCGCCGGGATCGAGGACGGGCCGCAACTGCGAGCTGTGCTGCAGGCAGCACTCGGCGTCAGAGTCCTGGTCGCCAAACGCCGACGCCTCCATATATGGCGCGACGTTCGAATTCATCTCGACGAGGTCGACAGGCTGGGCACGTTCATCGAGCTGGAGGCGGTGGCAGCGCCTGAGTCTGATTTGACGCGAGAGCATGCTCTGCTCGAGGAACTTCGGGCTGCCTTTGCGATCTCCGACGATCGCCTCGTCTCACGCGGCTACGCCGCTCAGCTACTGGAATGACCCGGGGCCGTAACGGCGGCACACACTTCCGCATCGTCGCCATTCCGGCAGTGTGAGCTGCGCTTCCGCTTGGCGATAGGAGAGCTACGCGGTCGCGTCCTCGGGCGGCTGGCTGGGCGGCGCTCAACGGGCGGCAATGAAGAGCAGGCAGGCGCGGGGCGCGGTCGGGGACGCCCGGAATCGACCGCTCCGCTCGCGTCCGATGAGGTTGACGCGTCGGAGGTTGCCACGCCGACCGTGTCCCCAACCATGTCCCGAACCCAGCAATTCTGACCTGCGCTAACTGCACTGAGACGCCCTGAACCGCTCACATCTACCGTAAAAGCCCTGCAAATGGGTGACTCTTAATCCCAAGGTTGGAGGTTCGATTCCTCCACGGCCCACTTAGAAAGCCTCGGCCTGTCCGGGGTTTTCGTGTTTCTGAAGACAGGGGCGAATGTAAATATGTCCCCGGATGCGGATTCCGGGCCGGGATGCCCGATAGATCTCCCGTGTGGCAGGAGCGTGGTGGATGGGTTGTGCGCGAGACTGCGTCCTGCGCCAAGCGGATCATTAGCCGACGCGGCGGAACCGTGGGGCGCGGGGTGCAGGGGGACTTTGGTGACTAGCTGGGGGAGCCTGGCTGGAGCTCTGTCCCCACGTTTGAGCGCGTGTGGGAAAGGCGTTCGAATGCGTCAGCGGCCGCCGACGCTCCGCCCGTCGCGGTGTACCCGGCGGCGACCCGCCGAGCTCCGGCTTGTTTGGTCATCGCGAGCCTGACCTGCTGGCGGAGGCGCTCGGGGTTGAGCTTCTGGGCGGGGAGTCTCGTCCCGGCGTCGGCGATCTCGACTCGGCGAGCGACCTCCAGCTGATCTCGCCCGAAGGGGACGACGCAGACTGGCACGCCGGATGCGAGCGCTTTTTGGGTGGCTCCCGCGCCACCGTGCGTAACTGCGCAAACCGCGTGGGAGAGCACTGGCGTGTGCGGGATGAAGTGCTCCACGCGAGCATTCGCTGGCACGCGGCCGGTGAGTTCTGTCGCCGGCATGGTTGCCACCACTTGTAGGTCTTCATCGGCGAGTGCATCGAGTGCGGCCCGGACCAGACGTCCGTCGTCCTGGAACTCTGATGAGGTGGTGACGAGAACGAGCGGCCTGCCGAGCTCGTTGAGCCATGCCGGAGGATCGGTGGGCGGTTCCCAGCAGCATGGGCCGACCATCCGGACCGACGGCGGCCAGTCCGAGCGCGGGTATTCGAACGGCTCGGCCGTCATGTAGAGGAGCAGGGGGGCGACGCCGAGCATCTCGTCGGTCGTGGCAAACGGTCGAGCCCCGACCGACATCCGGGTCGCGTTGAGGGCCGGAAAGCAGGCTCGCTTGAGCGCCCCGACCAGCATCGGGCGCAGGAGGCGGTCGCGAGCTCGACCGGCGGGCCCGGCGGCGAGCTTCAGGCCTGGACCGAAGGGTGGGACGTCTCGCGATGTCATCGCGAGTGGGAACGGAAACCACTGCGCCCACGGGCCTCCCCAGCTCTCGGTCACCGCCGTGGCTCCCCATGTCATGCAGTCCACGAGGATCGCATCGGGTTGCTCGGTGTCGATCGCCGCTCGGAGGTCTGGGACCTCGTGCGGGGCCCGCTTCCCGAAGGTGGCCATGCCTCGATTCAACTTCGCCGGCGGCGTGCGGGCGCGGTAGTCGTCGTGCTGGATCGCCTCGATCGCGGGTGCGATTGGCGCTGCGTCGAAACCGCGATCAGACATCAGCTGAACTTCTGAGGCGAGCGTCCGGACCGCGATGCGGTGACCGCGGCCAGCCAGCTCGTCGAGGATGGGGACGAGCGGATACAGGTGGCCACGCGCGGGAGATGTGTAGGCCAGGATCTTCATTGGTCCTCTCCTAGTAGGAGACGGTTGATGGTCAAAATCAGGGTGGCCCGAACCTCTGCTCGGGAGAGCTCGAGGTCGTGCGTGAGAGTCCACCACGCCTGAACGTCGCAGACCGCGATCAGTGCCGCGCGAAGCCGTCGACGCTCGGAGGAGCCGACAGCGCTGAACCACGCGCCGAAAGCGAGCTCCACCCAGTCGTAGTGAAACTGGCGAGCGCGGCGGCCGAGATCCGCCAGCGGTCCGTCCGTGTCGAGGTTTGAGCTGCGCATGGCCCGCCCCCCGCGGATCTCGTAGTGCTCAAGCAGGTTGTCCACGGCACCGGCGATGTCGTTTGTCGGAACGCTCAGCCGCTGCTTCTCCACTTCGTCAACCGCGCGCAGCAGCACTCGCTCCAGCAGACGCTCCTTGGACCCGAAATGACGCAGCAGCGTCTGCTTGGTCACGCCGGCGGCGCCGGCGATCGCGTGAAGCGACGCGTGCTCCCAAGGCCCCGAGAGAAAAGCCTCGTCGGCCGCATCGAGCAGCGCCGCACGCGTCTGTTCCTCGGCCTCCGCACGCGCGACCTTCACATATCCCCGTGCCGGTCCCATATTCACGCTACCCACGGTAACCCCAAACTAGGGGCAAGTCAAATTCAACCCGCCGCCCTGCTTTCTTGCCCGCCTCAGCCTCCCCATCGGTCGCTTGTCGCCTCTCGCAATTCCGGGCCCAGCCATCAGTTTCCGGCTGTTCACGAGCGTTCGACAAACGCGACAGATGTGAGGCCGGGGCGGAGCTTCGCGGCGCCCCGGCCGCCGCCCGACGACGCCCGATAGGCTGCCGCGCCACCATGCAAGCCGCTGCACCAGCGGCGACTCAGCCCGACCACAGCTGCCGTACCGAGAACTGAGGAGATTGATGGCTGCCTACTTGATCTACGCCCGCAAGGAGATCACCGATGAAGTGAAGTCGCGCGAATACAGCCGGCAAGCCGTTCCGCAGATCCAGCACTTCGGTGGTGAGGTGCTGGCTGCCCGCGGAGCGGTGGAGGTCCTTGAGGGCGACTGGCGACCCCAATCGGTGACTGTCCTCAGGTTCGACAACATGGACGCCCTCGAGGCCTGGTACGAGTCGCCCGACTACGCGCCGCTCAAGCAGATGCGCCTGGACAGCAACATCGGCGACATCATCGCGATCGAAGGCGCCTGAGCACGAACCGATCCTCGCCCGGCGCGCGAACCCCTCCCATCGCTCCACGCAGCTGTGCGCTGAACGATCCATACCGCACACAGGGGGAGCCGATGCGAGGGAGGCCGCTGCTGGTGAGGACCAAGGGCCGACGGCCGTAGAGGAGTGCTGCGTCGATGACTTGCCATTAGCGGGTCTCCGGAGTACGTTCGTCAAGCGCGCTAAGGAAAGGAATCGCACCTGTCTGCGCGGGATTGTGTGCTCGCCCGTTGTTGGGGCGTTTTGGCGACAATGGCTTGTGACCGGTACAGAACGTTGACTGCCGTAGACGCTGCTTCGCGTCGTCGCGGTCAGCGTCGGACAGCGAGACGCCCTGCGGGGGAACACTCCGGCAGGTGGACATCCTCAGGGCATGCCGACACTCGGCGGCTCGACGGGGGGAGCTTTGGGACCCGTTGCGTCGCGATACCGGCGAGCCTAGGCTTGTGCCGATGACGGCTTCGCCATTTGATCCAGCGAGTCCGGGTGCCAGACGCCTCGCTCGGGATTGGCTACCTGAACTGGAGCGGTGGGAGATGCGGGTTCCAGGCGGTCACTCGTTCCGCTTAGACGAGGACCACGTCGCCCGAGCAGGTCAGACGATGGAGGTCGGAGCGCCCGCAGGCGAGCTGCTCCGTGAGCGCGGGTACGAGCTCGTGGGTGTCCGACGGATGCGTCGAGGCGAATAGCCACGACTGCGTGTCTCGATCGGGCGTCTGGTAGTCGTAGGTCCGTGAGACGGTATGGCGCTGGCATCACCGGCGCGGCAACGGTCGTCGGGCGATCGGCTTCATGTAGCGGTTGGACTCGATGATCCCCCTCGCCATGTCGCTGAAGTCGGTGATCGTCACATGATCTTTGTGTACGTGAGATCGAAGTCGTGCTCCCAGGTCGCACCGTCGTGGCAGATCTCCCACGATCCGGTGATGATCCTGCCATCGTCGCCGAACGTGCCCGTGATCAGGAACCGCCTCCCCGGCATCCACTCGAACACGACCCGTGCGCCGATGTCGGCCGGCGGTATGTCCTTGAACTGCGCCGCGATGCCCCACTCGCCGACGAACACGGCCAGCCGGTCGATGGCGGCATTCTTGGTCTGCTGCGCCATCGCACCCTCCTCGTAGAGTCGCTGGTCCGCTGCCTGCCTTCCGTCATTCGCCTGCGCTGACGCACCCGGGACGGCGGTTTTTCGCTGCCGCCCCATCGGGTCTAGCGGCGTACCTTGAACCTCAGGTGCAGCACACGGTTGCCCTGGATGACCACGTGGGGGTCCTCCAGGAGATGCTGTCTATCGATGCTTTCGAAATAGCGTCTGCCCGACCCGAACACCACCGGCACCACGTCCATGGCTACCTCGTCCACGAGGCCGGCCGCGAGGATCTGGCTGCCCACTTCGCCAGCGTTCACAGCGATGGTTCGCTCCCCGGCGAGCTCCTGGGCGTTGTCGATCGCAGCCGTTACGCCATCGACGAAGTGATATGAGGCCTCGGGGTGCCAGCCCTCGGGCTTGGTCCGGTGCGACACCACGACCACGTGGTCGCCCGCGGGCGGGTGACCCTCCCAGCCGTTCACCAGGTCGAATAGTTTGCGGCCCACCACGATCGTGCCGATCGCCTCCCACGTCGACCGGACGTACTCCGCCGACGCACGGGAGACCGTGAAGCCGGTTCCAACTCCGGAATGATCGTACTGCTGGTCGCCGCCTTCGGTGATCGGGGTATCCCCGTTGAAGTACCAGTCGTGGAGTGGCCCGACATCGTCGTTCTCGTCGGCGATGAAGCCGTCCACCGACACCACGTCGTGCATGACTACTGTGCCCAAACTGGCTCTCCTCGAGTCGCCTTGCGCATTCGACGTCGATCTTGCCGGACCCGGGGGCGACTGTCTTGTAGAAAATCAATCAGCGGGCATCGGGCCGCGGTCAGGCGGGAACCCCTGCTCGGCGGGGAATTGGCGCCGCAGGGCCAGGTACTCCGTCGGGGTGTGGCCGGTGAAGTCCTTGAACTCCCTGCTGAAGTGGGCCTGGTCGAAGTAGCCCGCCGTGTAGGCGAGCTCCGACCAGTCGACGGGACGCGGAGCGTCTACGGACAGGATCAGCCGCGCAAAGCGGTAGATCCGCGCCATCCGCTTCGGGGTGACCCCGACATGAGACTTGAACTGCGTGGCCAGGTGATTGCCACTCACCCACGCGGCATCGGTCAGCGCACCAACCGGGACCGAGCCATGCGAAGCCTCCAAGAGCCCGCCTGTGCGCTGGACGAGGTCGAGGCCCCGCGACGGTGCCGCGGCAAGTCGCGAGCGCAGCTCCTCCTCCAATACCAGCAGCGCCTCGGTGGCCGATGCGATGCCGCCGATCTGGTTGCGAATCCGGTCCAACGACCGTCGCCAGACCGCGTCGACCGGCACCCAACGGTCACGCAGCTCAGTCGCCGGCATGTCGACGAACGGCGACAAGCCCCAAGGCTTGAAGTGCACGCCGACGATCCGCACCGGTGCGGGGAACTCGAAGAGGAAACGCCGTGTCCATACACCCATGAACCACCCATCGGTGAACACTGCCGGCGGCACCGAAGGATCGGAATCCCACAGGCGGACGGGTCCGCCCAGGTTGACGTACAGGTGTGCCGACGGCATCGGCGGGACGTTCATTCGGCGGTGGCGCGGCACCCCGGTCAGGCAGTAGACATCGTCGATGAACCGGTCGAGCGGCGGGGCGGGCACCCGGCTGACGTACTCCATGGACTCAGTGTGGCTGACCAGGATTCACTACGCGGCGCGACCAACCCCCGTCATACGACAGGACCGGCCTCATCGACATGGGTTCGACCAACTCGGGGTTTGTCGACCTTCGACGATAAAGAGGCTTCGCGACGCCACAGCTGGCTACCCGACGGCTCGGCCAAGGGCCGCCGCAAAAGCGCAAGCACGGGATGCACGCCCTTGGGACTGCGGAGCGTTTCGCCGCGAAGTGGTCGACGACTTCGGCACCGGCTACACCTCCATCGGCCAGCTCGCCCTTCTGCCTGCCGACGTTCTGAAGATCGACCGGATCTTCAGCGTCTCCGAAGATCCGCGCCAGCGAAACCTCGTCAGGCTCATGATCGAAGCCGCGCACGCCTTCGAACTGCGTGTCGTCGCCGAAGGCATGGAGGAAGAACATACCTGCAAGCGATGCGCGACCTGGACTGCGACACCGCCCAGGGATACCTCATCGCCAGACCAATGCCCGCCCACCAGGTCCCGGCCTGGCTGACCGATCAGCGTGCAGTCATCATCGTGCGATAAGCGACCACAGGCCTCTCGGCGAGGCCGCCGCCAGACCGCCGCTTCTCGCAGCCGAATCCACACCCTGAGTTCGCCCACAGCAGGACACGAGACGATGGCGGTTTCCACCCGTCGCAGTCAGCGTTGGGTTCTGAGAAGCCGTCTCGGATTAGCCGCGGGCGCCTCTCGGCGGACGGGGCCCTAGAAGGTCCCGGCGGTGTCGACCTTTTCCCAGAACACCGGATGCGGCTCTGCCTGCACGCCAGCGTCGGCAAACATCTTTGGGATCTCGGACGTCGACTGAAAGAAATCGAGGAACGACGCCTTGCCCGACCATCCGCGGAGGCCGTGTCAACCGGGCTTTCGACCGCGCAGGTTCAGCAGTCGGAGTTGTTCTTTGACGCGTCGGGCATCGTCGTGTCGCAGAACCTGGCGCCGGACAACTCTGCGCGGTCCAGGTTGGCGCCGTGCAGGTTGGCGAAGTGCAGGTTGGCGTCTTGTAGGTTGGCGCCGTGCAGGTTGGCGTCTTGCAGGCTGGCGTCTTGCAAGTTGGCGTCTTGTAGGTTGGCGCCGCGCAGGCTGGCGTGGCGCAGGCCGGCGCCGTGCAGGTTGGCGCCGGACAAGTTAGCCCCGCCCAGCTCGGAGCGGTACAGGTTGGCCGAGTGCAGATCGGCACGGACCAGGTCAGCGCCCCCCAGCTTGGCCTCGGTCACGTGGGCTCCGGACAGGTTGGCGCGGTACAGGTTGGCGCGGCCTAGGTCGGCGCGGTACAGGAGGGCGCGGCCGAGGTTGGCGCGGAACAGGTTGGCGCCGGGCAGGTAATCGTAGGACAGGTCGGCGTTGAACAGGTCGGCGTAGCGCAGGTCAGCGCCGAGCAGGTCGGCGTTGGGCATGTCGGCGCCGCGTAGGTCGGCGTGGCGCAGGTCGGCACCCGGGCACTTCGTGCCGTCAGCCTTGATCTCACAGCCGTTGATCGTCTTCGCGCTGGCGAGCGCTGCGCCGACACCCGCGCCCACGACCAAAGCGAGTACAAGGAACTGCGATAACCGCTTCACGTCCCCTTCCTTTCCCCCCGGCTATAAGCCCCTTGCCTTGAAACACACTACTCCCCCACGAGTACCGGGTCACCGACGGTCACGAACTCGTCGCGCCGCGCCGAGAAACCTACCGGCCGGCTGGATGCCCGGGTATATGCTCGCGCGAAATCTTGCCGCGCAGATCTGAGAGCCGAACTTCTGGCCGTGCTGGTCCGAAAGCTCGAAGTCCGGTGCCGGTTGTCCCGTCTCGACCACGGCAGGATCGTGGAGGACTGTTAGCGTGCCCGGTTTCGTGCGGACAGCGGAAGACTGATGGCCAGGGACCTCCTGAACAGCGTGCCGGACTGGGCGCTCGAGGCGATCTTCATCGCCGGGACGGTGATCATCACCTTCGCGGTGTTAGGACTGGTCCACCGGTTTCTGCCCGCGTGGCGGGAGTCCGGGTCCGGAGACAAGGTCGTCGGTGTTGCGGCAATGGTGATGACGCTATTCGCTCTCGTGCTCGCGTTCGTCGTCGTGAATCTGAACAACAGCTACGAGACCGTCTCCAGCAACGTCAACGGCGAAGCCAGCTCTCTGGCCGAAGTGGTGCTTGATGCGCGGGTGTTCCCGGCGAGGGCGGAGCACGCGGTCGACCTCAGCGTGGCCAGATACGTGCAGGAGGTGGTACGTCACGAGTTCGCCGAGCTCAGACATGGCCGTGAGGATCCGGAGGCCCAAAGGCGCTACTACGCCATGTTCGGCGCCTTGCAGAGCTACTCACCGGTGACCCGGGCGCAGGCGACGTTCTACAACTCCGCAGTCGCCCAACTGGGTGCTGTTGTCACGGAGCGGCGTGACCGACTCGATGCCGCCGAGACGACCATTCCATCGCCGCTCGTCGGCCTCATGATCCTGCTCGCCGTGATGACGCTCGTGACGACGATCTTCGTCAAGACGAACCATGCGGGAATCGACCTGGTCCTGGTCTTCAGCGTCGCCGTCGTCGTCGGCGCCGGGCTGCTGACCGCCGCAATTCTCGAGTATCCGTTCTCCGGCTCGATCGCCGTCAGCAGCAAGCCGTACGAGCGGGGGGTACTCGCTCAGGTCACCAGCCGGTACCACTGACGCTCAGATGCTCGTAGTGACGGCCGCGTGGGGATCGCTCGGCCCGACGCGAAGGGGTGGCTGGGGTGTGGCTGTTGCGCTCGTTACCGCGGCGGTGGGCTGGAAGCTCGCTCGCGCTTTCGCGCGGCGGCTCGGCGAGTACGCGCGGAAGCCCTGAAAGCCGCGCGCTCGCCCAGCCCCGGCGTGCGTCAGCCGGTGGCGGCTGCGGGAGCCGGGTCGCCGATGCGGGCGGCCATCGAGTGTTCGTGGCTGTCTCGAGAGGAGATCAGCACGAAGGCCAGGACCGCACCGGCGACTGCGAAGCCGGCACCGACCAGGAACGCCTGGTCGAACCCCTTGGTCAGGGCGACGGAGGCGCTGTGGGCTCCAGAGTGGATGAGGCTCTGGGTGCGGCTGTTGGCGAGCGTCGCGAGGATCGCCAGTCCGAGGGCTCCGCCGATCTGCTGCGAGGTGTTGATCAGACCCGATGCCAGCCCCGCCTCATGTGGCCGGGTCCCGGTGACAGCGGCGATCGTTACGGACACGAACGCGAATCCGAAACCCAAGGCCGCCAGCAGCGACGGGCCGAGCACGTCTGCCGCGAACGAGCCGCCGCTGCCGGGCACCTTGGAGAACCAGAGCAGGCCGCCGGCGACCAGCAGCAGCCCGGCGATCAGCGTCGGCCTGAACCCGATCCGGGTGACCAGTTGGGACGCGAGTCCGGCCGAGATGATGATTCCCACCGCCAGCGGCAGGTACGAAAGCCCGGTCTTGATCGGCGAGTAGTGCAGGACGTTCTGGAGGTACAGGGAGATGAAGAAGAACATCGAGAACAGCGACATGCCGAGTAGCAGGCCGACGATGTCCGCGCCGCGCAGCGTCCGCAGGCGGAAGATCGAAAACTGCATCAGCGGCTGCCGCTGCCGGGACTCGATCAGCAAAAAGGCGATCAGCAGCACGACCGCACCGGCGATCAGCAGGAGCGTCTCCGACGATCCCCAGCCGACATTGACGGCGTTGACGATCGCGTAGACGAGCAGCGACAGGCCCGCGGTGACGGTGACCGCTCCCGGCAAATCAAACGTGCTGGTGTCGTCGTCGGCGCGGCTCTCGACCAGCGTCCGGGGCGCCAGCGCTGCCGCTGCGAGGCCGATCGGGACGTTGACGAACAGGACCCAGCGCCAGTTCAGGCCGCTGGTGAGGATGCCGCCGAGCAGCACGCCGGCCGCGCCCCCGGCGCCGGCGACGGCTCCCCAGATGCCGAGCGCTCGGTTGCGCTCGGCGCCTTCGGCGAAGGTGGTGGTGATGATCGACAGGGCGGCCGGCGAGACGATCGCGGCTCCGAGACCCTGCACGGCGCGGGTGGCGATCAGCCATCCTTCCGATTGCGCCAGTCCGCCCGCGAGCGAGGCGAGCGAGAACACGACTAGGCCGATCATGAACATCCGCCGACGTCCGAGCAGGTCGGCCATCCGGCCGCCGAGTAGCAGGAAGCCTCCGAAGGCGAGCGCGTAGGCGTTCACGACCCACGAGAGGTCCGTGCGCGCGAAGTGCAGCGCCTGCCCGATCGACGGCAGCGCGACGTTGACGATCGAGGCGTCGATCACGACCACGAACTGCGTCAGCGCGAGCAGCAGCAGGGCGAGGCTCTTCGCGCGGGGGGTGTAGAGGGGGGACGTCTGGGGCTTGGTTATCGCACTCATTGAAAGCTGACCTCCGGTTTCGGGTGGGGCGGCGGTCGTGACCGCCTCGGGGTGGTTGGGTGCAACGGTCATGAGTTGCCGATCGTTGCCAGGTCGTCGAGCAGCGCTGGTCCGCTGGGTCGCCAGCCGAGGTTGTGGGCACGCTGGCAGTCGATTTACGCGTCGATCAGCACGGCGTCGGTGAACGGTCCGAGGCGCTGTCGAGCGCGAGATTCTCGGTGCCGGGCGTGTGCGCGATCATCGGCTCATGCCCAGCATCCGGCCCAGGCCCGACAGCGACGCGAACGCAAATCGCTGGAGGAGCGAGGTTCGGATCGCGGTCGGGTGGGCTTTGAACAGCATCGCCGCGTAGATCGCTTGACGCGGGCTGTGAGGTGTTCCGGCGCCCATCCTCCCGGTCGACGTCAGCGACGCCATGTCGCGAAAGAACCCCTCGTAGTCGGCGGCGGGGCGGTGGCGATTGATGAACCTAACCGGCTCATCGTGAGTGTTTCGCAGGGTGTGCCGGTGACCCGGAGGCGCTGCGGCACGCTCTCCCGGACCATAGATACGCCAGCTGCCGTCGAGCTTGACGTCAAGTTGGCCCTCGACGATCTCAAAACTGTCCTCAGCATTGTCGTGCACGTGCACAGGGGGGCTGGGCTGGTGAGGACCGAGCCAGCTACTTACTTCAAGAACTTCACCATCGGTGTCCTCGCCGTTGCGCACGATCTCCCACCACATATCCATGCCGGGGCGAAAGTCGATGCGCCGAGTCGCGGTAGGGCGGTTTGCAGGATCAAGGGAAGCAGTATTCACAGGGGCTCCATTGCGGTCGTTGGTTCTTTGTGGGTGCAACCCTTGCGACGGGTCGTCGCGAGATTGCGTGCTGCAGCGCCGGCGACGGCGCGGCATAGACGTTCAGAACTCCTCCTAGTGATTCACCATGGTTGACAAGTTGGGCGAACCTTCTCACGGCGCGTCGTGTTTGTCAAGCGAGGTGAACTACAATCGTGGGCACATGCCAAAGAGCATCCAGATCCTTTTTCGCGACGCCCGCAGCGCGATCGAGACCGCCGTCCGCGCCGATCTCGCCCAGAACGGCTTTGGCGATGTCGCGCCGGCGCACTCCGCGCTCTTGCGCAACCTCGGCGAGGAAGGTTCTCGCCCCAGCGAACTCGCCGCCCAGGCCGGCGTTACACGCCAAGCCATCACCAAGCTCGTAGACGAGCTCGAGCGGCTCGATCTCGTGCGCCGAGACCCAGACCCTGACGACGGGCGCGGCGTGATCGTGAGATACACCGACCGCGGACGCGCCGGCGTTGCTATCGCTCGAAAGCGGATGCTCGCGCTCGAGCGCGCCTACGCCGCGCAGGTCGGTGCCGAACGCTGGGCCGAGGTGCGCTCAACCCTCGAGACCCTGTTCGGTGACGATTGAGCTGACCGGTTTGATGTGACCTTGATCTGAACGAAGTCCCGGGGTCACCCCGGCTATCCGATCAGGTCAGTCCTGGGCTGGGCGGGCGACCTTGAGCGCCCCCACGAGGATGTCCTTGACCTTCGCGTGAGCGGCTGAGAGCTCGTCGTACACGGCAATCGCCCGCTCGAAGTCTCCGTTGTCGATCGCCTGTCTGAGCGTCGACTGCACAACGTACTCGGCCCGCAGAGCCTCCCGCAGTGCCTCATGCAGCCCGCGGAGACTCGGAGGCGGGGCAGCCTCTGCAGCCGATCCATAGCCATGCTCAAGGACCTTTCCACCTCCCGACGGTGCGCAGCGCGCCACTCTCGACTGGTTGCCCACCATGCCTCAGCCTGCATCAGGAACGCCTGCTCGGCATCCTCCGGCGACCGAGATTTTCGCTGGCGAATCAGCCGCTCGACGAACCGTCGCTGGGAGATCATGGAACGAATCCGACCTGACGCCGGGCCCTTTCCGTCGACAGAGACGGAGAGCAACAGCGCTCGGTGCAAGGTGGTCATGGATGGAGGTACAGGCCACGCTTCCAAAGTCTTCCGCTCACCGGCCATCCAAGTCGCCCACGAGATGACTTATCGGCAGGCCGGCGGCTTCTTTGCAGAGTCCGCAGGAACCAGTGGAGCTGAGACGTTCAAGCTTCCTACGTACTCGTATGTGTCCGGGGGAGGGTCCTGCGCGCCCTGCACCCAGCGACCGTGGCCAGGGGGGTTCGTCTCCTTCGTAGGATGGATAGGCATGGCAGCGCTACTACTACTCGGTGGGCGAGCTGGCCCGATGCCGCTGACGCCCGATCGATCACCTGCGTGGGCGTAATGGGCGACCACCTCATCGTCCTTCATTCTGCGGTGCGGGCCTGCGCGGGCTACAGCCGCCACGACGCGCCCTCGATTGTTTTGGACGGCTCATCGATGGCACGCGACACGGAGCACGGTCGCGCGATCACCGCGCAGATGACGCGCCGCCACGGAACGCTCGAGGACGCGATCGCTGCTGCGGTCTTTGCCCTCGGTGCCGCGGGGTTGTCCAAGAGCATCCGCCGTCAGGCACGGGCAGCGTGCGAGGACTACTTCTACAGCCGGCTCGACTTGACGCCGAGCCACGAACTGGGCGGACGGGGAGAGATCGTCGAATCGCTCGAGGTGATGCCCGAGCCGATGTACCGGGCACTGGAGGACGTCGTCGGCTTCGTCGTGGACGGGGAATACGAGGAGCTTCGCATCGCGTCTGGCGATCGGCTCACAGTCGAGGACCTGCGCCGTCGCGTCGAGGAGGACTGCCCCGAGTCGCTGGTGCTCCCGGCCCGTGAGGCCTACCAGGTCGAGACGATCACCAAGTCCGACGATCCGGACCTCCCGGGCTGGGCCTACTTTCTCGACCTGTGGACCGAGACCGGCCCCGCGCGCCTGCACATCGAGGGCGAGCTCAAGGAGTCGGGCGAGCGGTTCACAGCGACGCTGAACGACATCCTGCCCTGATCCGCCCCACACCGCACCTCGAGCGTCGATCACCAAGCGTCGAGTCGCTGGACAGGCGCCTCACAACAAAGGGCCGGCTACGAGCCCGTTAACGCGGAAAGCCCACCCGTAGGTGGACTCTCGGCCATCAGAAGATCAGGCGGCTTTCGCGGGAAGGGGACGTTCAGATGAAGGTCTCGCCCTCTGGTTGCCATCGCTATCTGACCCTGCCAGCCTAGCGCACCCCCGGCGAGCATCGCCTCTCTTGCGGCGCCCGACGTGGCCGCGTCAGCTTGGCGAGCGTCGGGTGAGGCCGAACTACCGAACGGGGAGTAGGTAGACCACCATCTTCCAGTCGTCACCGAAGCGGTCCGTGTGGCGTCGGGTTGGGGTTCGCCGCTCAGCACCGAGATGCTCCGCCACGCGTATCGAGGCAGAGTTCTCCTCCTCGATGTCAAGCACCAAGGACTTCAGCCCTGCATCCGCGGCGAGCTTCATCATCTCGGTAACGGCGGCGAAAGCTAGTCCCCTTCCTCTGGCATCGGGAAGTAGCCAGTAGCTCAGTTCCGCGGCCGGCTGATCGCTGGTTCGCACCGCGGCGCAGCGGACTGCCTCTGAGGCGAACCCGGGCAAGCGCACCGCGACCCTTCCCAGCACGCGATCGTCGTCAGCAAGACAGATTGCCCGTGTGGGACCACGCTCCTCGGCGATCTCCCGCCGGAGCCACGCTCGGAGATCATCTGCCAGCCACCACCAAGGACGGAGATATTCGTCGTTGGTCATCAGGGCGACCCGGTCCAGGTCAGCCATCCGCCAGCGCCGGAGTTTCACTTCTGGCATGACAAGCGCCGCGCCCGCGCTGCCGCGCCAGCTCTGTCGAAGCTCGTCACTCTCGTGCCTACTTCAGAAAGCCTCCGGCGCGTAAGGTCGCGTCCGGGATCGAGGCGAGGGTCTCGGCTTGGGGGTGTCTACCAACTGCGATACGCCTCACCAACTTGCCTGTGCCGTAGCTGATCACGGATACCTCGTCGCCGTTAGTCACGTGCGGGACGTGCATGCCTGTCGGACCACGGCTGGTGACCAAGCAGAACTCTCGGTCAGAGCTCGTCAACGCTTCGGCGGGCGCTTGCCCGACAGTGACGATCCGCTTGATCCGACCACGCAGGGAAACGGTTGCCACGTAGTTTGAGATGGTGCCAGCAGCGCACACGGTGTTACCGCTGACGGCGATTCCGTGATCGGCCGCGGCGTTGGGATAGTTCCGGGGCGCCAACGTCTTCCCGGGACCAAGGAGCGGCAATTTGATCGTCCGCGTCCGTCCGGTAGCGAGGTTCAGCACCTCGAACCCGCTGACGTATGAGAGCTGAACAACCAGGCGGTTGGCCGACGCGAAGGCAAACGGCCGCACTCCTGCAGCGAAGCGGTAGGTTCGAACGACCTTCAACGTCCTCGCGTTGGCCACCGTGATCTGGTGGCTGCCGTGGTCCTGGCCGTACGACGCCAGCTGGTCGCCCAGGCTTCCGCTGTAGATGAAGTGTCCGTCCGGCGAGAGCTCGAGGACGTGTGGAAACGTGCCCGCCTCGTAAGAGCCGATATAGCGATGCGCGTGAACGTTTATCGCATAGACCTTCGTGCCCGGGAGCGCCGAGACGAACAGACGCCGTCCGTCGCCAGACAACGCGAGGTGGTCGGCGCGCAAACCCGGAACCTGCAGGCGCCAGAGCAGCCTGTGGGTCGCGACGCTGAACGCGGCGACGTCTCCGAGGTACCCACGCGAGACATAGAGGGTCTTGCCATCGGGCGAGAAAGCAACCTCCTGGGCGTAGTTGACCTCGCCTTGGCGGGCGAGGATCAGCGGATACGCCGCCGCCTGCTGAGGGTCACGGGGGGTTGCCCCGTCCGGGATCACGTTCAACGGCCGGCCCAAGCGACGGAAACTGCGCCCTTCGATCAGATCTACGGTGCCGTCGTAGCTGTTGGCCACGGCGAGGACAAGATGCGCGCCCGAGCCGGATGAACGGCTGCGGATCTTGGTCACGCCCGCCTCGGGAAGGGCCGCAGCCAGGAGACACAAGACAGCCGTCGCGCAGGCCAGGGCTGCCGAGATTGGAAGGAGTCGACCGGAAGGTCGAAAACGCAGAACCCAGCGCACGAACTTGGCCTCCTAGCCGTCGAGGACGGTGACAAGCATCAACCTATCAACGGATCGTGTCCCGCCGGGTGAGCTCACAGCTCTGGTCAGCCAGCTGTTGACTGAGTCCCTCGCTCGGTGGGTATGTAGGCGGCGTGCGACCCAGGTTTCTGACAACCCTATGCCTGACGCTCGTCGTGGCGGTGGCGCCGGCCGCCTCGTTGGCCGCGGGGCCACGGGCAGGAGTCACACGCCGGCACTCGGGTGGGATCAAATTGTTCAAGTCGATCGGCGGGGTTTCGCTTGGAATGACCCCGGCGCAGGTCAGACGGGTCCTCGGTCGTCCGTCCGCGGTCAACCGGTTTCAGGGCAAGGTCACCAGCTACTCGTACTTCGGCGCTCACGAGTTCGCGATCAGCTTTGACAGCGTCCGCGCCGCCGACCCGGCGGACTCTATCCTCCTCAACCAGGGGTCCTACCGCACGCCGCAGGGCATCCACGTGGGGTCCACCAAGCGTCAGCTCAAGCGCGCCTACCGGAATGTCAGCTGCCAGGGCTCGGTATGCAAGATCTACGAGGGGGCCCCGCTGACCCCCGGCACGCGCGACACCGAATTCATCGTGGCCACCAACGGCCGCGTCATCGGGATCGCCGTCGAGATCATGTACGAGTAACCCTCCGGATCTGCACGACCCCGGGCCGCATCGGCATCTTCGTGCCCTGACCGAGGCGATCGGTGCGGCGGTCCGGTCGTGCCGAACGACGACCGCTTCCGAAGCCGTCCTGATCGCAGTTGATCTTGCTCGCGTTGCCTAGGCGCGTAGGTCCAGGCGCCAGTCGTTGCAGGTCATTAAGTGCCCCTTCGGGAACTCGAACTCGCACGCCTCGAGCAGCTCGAAGCCAAGCTTGCGGCAGATCGCGTTCGACGGCTCGTTGTCGACGTTCGGGAAGGCGTGCATGAAGCGGTGCTTGTCGTCGCGCGTGGCGAGCTCGATCGCCTGCGCGGTCGCCGCCACCGCGATGCCGCGGCCCTGGCACTCCGGCACGACCATCCAGCCGACCTCGTAGACCTGCTCGTCGCGCCACTCCTTCGTCCAGTAGCCGACCGAGCCGGCGCCGGCGCCGCTCGCCACGTCGACGATCTTGAGCATGCGATCGCCGCCCTCAAGGCGCTCGTAGCGGCTCTGACGCTCGCGCAGCTGGTCCGGACTCTCGGGGCCGCCGAGGTGCTCGGTCATGCGCAGGTCGCCCATCAGGCGCTCAAGCAGCGGTAGGTCGCCGCTGCCCCAGGGCTCGAGGGTCACCGTCGCGCTCACTCCGCGCAGCCTAGTTCACCGTCTCGACCAGGCGGTCGGCAGAAGTCAGGCTGTCCGGTTGCTGCGCGAGGCGTTCTCTGTGGTTGAAGGGGACTACGGGTTCAGTGGTCGTAGCTCGATGGGCAGGCCGTCGCCTGGGAATGGTCCCGTTCCGTAGTCGAGCACCGGCTCGTAGCCGGTGCGTATTCGCCACGAGTTGCGCAACAGCAGTTGGTGCATGATGGCTTTGACTTCCATCGAGCCGAAGTGCATGCCGATGCATTTGTGGACGCCGCCGCCGAACGGAGCCCAGGCGTATTTGTGTGAAGCGTGCTCGCGCCGTTCATCGCTGAAGCGTTCGGGATCGAACGTGTCCGGCTCGCGCCACCACGGCTGCATCCGTTGCGTCACATAGATCCCCAGCATCAGCCTGGTGCCCTTGGGGATGTAGCGCCCGTCTATCTCGGTGTCCTTGATGGCCCGGCGGGCAAGCGTCCCGACCGGCGCGTTCATCCGCAGCGTCTCCTTGAACACCAAGTCCATCGAGGGCAGCGCATCAAGGTCGTCGTAGCCAATCGCGGCCTTGCCGAGGGCTTGGGATTCCGTACGCAGACGGTCTTGCCACTCGGGGTGTCGAGCCAGGTAGTAGCCCATCATCGCGAGCGTGATCGTGCTCGTATCATGGGCGGCCATCATCGTGAAGATCATGTGGTTGACGACATCGTCGTCGCTGAACCGCTCGCCCTCCTCGGTCACGGCTCGGCATAGGACGCTGAACAGATCATCGCCCTCGCTCGCCCGCTTGCCCGGCAGTTGGCTGTGGAAGTACCGCTCGAGTAAGCGCCTGCTCTCGAGGCCACGATGCCACTTACCGCCCGGGACATCAGCGCGGACGATCGCCTGGCCCCCCACCACGACATCCACAAACGCGGCGTTCAACCGGTCAGCCTCGGGACTTCGCTGGGCCCCCACGAATACCTCAGTGGCGATATCCAGCGTCAGCTGCTTGGCCGCCCGGTAGAGCTCAAAGCCGCGACCGGATTGCCAACCGGCGATGCCCCGTTGGATGGCGGGGTTCATCTTCTCCAGATACGCCACCAGACGCTCGTGCTTGAACGCCTGCTGCATGATCCGTCGGTGGTGACGGTGCTCCTCGAAGTCCATCAGCATCACACCGCGATCGAAGAACGCCCCGATCAACGGATCCCATCCGAGCTGGTTCGAGAACGCGCGATCACGGTTGACCAGCACGGTCTCGAGGCCGGCCGGACCGATCACCTGTACCCAGCGTCCACCGAGCGTGTTGAGCCAGAACACCGTCCCGAACTGCTCGTAGTAGCGCCGCGCATGACGAAGGCCGTCGTCGAGAAACTCGACCGTATGGCCGATGACTGGCAATCCGGGATCGCCCATCACCGGCTCGAGCGAGCTGCCGGCGGGGGCAAGCGCATGCGGCCGGACGCCACCCGACGGAACGTGTTCGACGACCGACGCGATAACACCGCGCACCTTCAACTTGACCGGTGTGCTCATCGATATCCTCGAGTCTGTAGCTACCGCGCGTGACCGAGAGCGGGTATCCGAGCGGCTTGATCGTACCGGCCGCAGGCTTTCCGAGGCGACCATCTCACGGCGCAAAGCGCGATCTAGGTGTTCGAGGGATGCGCGCGGCCTGCTCACCCGCGCCCGGTGGGTTGCGCCTCGCGAGCCACTTGCGACACCGGCGACCGCGTGGGGTTGGGCGAGCGGCGTGGGGAGTTGGGCACCGCTGCCCGACCGGCGGAATCGACGTGGTGACAATTGGCAATTGCATGGCGCGCGAGGGCGGTCTTGATGCTCAAGGTCCGGGGCTTGGCGCGGCCGGGCAGAATGATCAGCCCTAAAAGGAGGCCCAGGGCGAAGATTCCGGCCGCCCACGAGAACGCTGTCGTGTAGCCATGGATCGCCGCGGCACTCGCCACGCCGTTGAGGTGGGCGTGCGCTGCCGTGTAGCTGGCGACCGAACTGGCGAACAGCGTGCTCAGCAGCGCGGTGCCGACCGAGCCCCCGACCTGCTGGGAGGTGTTGACCATCGCCGAGGCGATGCCGGCCTCGTTGCCTTCCACGCCGAGCGTCGCCGTAGAGAACGCCGGCGCAAAGACGCTGCCCATCCCGACCCCCATGATGATCAATCCCGGTAGGACGTCGCTCGCGTAGCTGTCGCCTGGGGTCAGGCGGGTGAAGAGGATCATCGCGATCAGCCCGAGCGTCATCCCGACGATCACCAGCGGCTTGACGCCGGTGTGTTGAATCAGGCGGGTCTGGACCGTGGTCGAGGTGACCACGAGCACTATGGTCATCGGTAGGAACGCCAAGCCGGTGGCGACTGGTGAGAAGCCGAGGTTCTGCTGTAGGTAGTAGGTGAGGAACAGAAACACCGCGAACACTCCGGCGCCGGCCAGCGCGATCGATACGTAGGCTCCGCCCCGGGCGCGGTCAAGCACGATGTGCAAAGGCAGCAGCGGGTGCTTGGCCCGGCGCTCGATGAGAGCGAACGCCGTCAGCAGGACTGGGCTGGCCACGAGCGCGACGACCGTGGCCGTAGCTGTCCATGAGTGCGTCTCGGCATTGGAGAAACCGTAGACAAGTGCGAACAACGCGGATGAAACCGTGAGGACACCGGGGACGTCGACGCCGGCCCGCTCGGGGTCGCTGTGGTTGACAAGCAGGCGCACGGCCATGATCGCCGTGGGGACGGCGATCGCCAGGTTCACGAATAGGCACCAGCGCCAGGACAGGATCTGGGTGAGCACGCCGCCCAGGAGCAGGCCGACCGACGCGCCGCCGCCAGCGATCGCACCGAAGATCCCGAAGGCCCGTGCTCGGTCCGGGGTCCCCGCGAACGTCACCGTGAGTAGCGACAAGGCCGAGGGTGCGAGTAGCGCGCCGAACACTCCCTGCAGTGCCCGCGCGGCCACGAGCACGGAAAAGGATTGCGCCAATCCGCCGATCGCCGACACGATCGCGAAACCGCAGAGACCGGCGATGAACGTCCACTTGCGCCCGAACAGGTCCCCGAGCTTGCCGCCCAGCAACAGCATGCTCCCGAACGCGAGCGCGAAAGCAGTGACGATCCACTGCCGGTTGTCGGTAGAGAAATGCAGTGCCTTCTGCGCCGAGGGCAGGGCGATGTTCACGATCGTGGCATCGAGAACAACCATTAGCTGCGCCGTCCCGAGAAGCGCCAGGACCGCCCAGCGATTCGGTTCCCGAGCGGCCGC
Organism: Solirubrobacteraceae bacterium; assembly: GCA_049697735.1. Lineage (GTDB taxonomy): Bacteria > Actinomycetota > Thermoleophilia > Solirubrobacterales > Solirubrobacteraceae > Palsa-465. The sequence continues at coordinate 10,590 of JBAVWI010000142.1, read as the reverse complement.
CATCGGTATAGGGTTGTCTTCGGGGTTCGTTTGCATGGGGCAAGGCTCGCGGCGGGGAGGATGAGCCGGCATCACCCGAAGCGGGTGATCTTGGACCCTCACACCTCCTCGTCGCGCCACGGGGGCGTTCCCGCGGCCAGCCGGGCCAGCTTGGCCGGCGCCGTGAGCCGAGCCGGAGAGGGGTCGGCGGCGGCCCGGGCGGCGATCCGGTCCAGAGCCAGCTTCTCGACGCTCCCGACCACGAGGATGTTTCCGGCGCGGCCACCCAGCGTCCAGACCTGAGGGTAGGCGGATGCCAAGCCGGCCGCGATGGCGCGAACCTCATTGGCCGAGCGGTTGTCGACCACGTTCACGAGGCCCAGCGGCGCGACTCGTGCGATCTCGGCGATCGCCTGGACGGTGATCAGCCGTCTCGCCACGCTGGCGCCGACGAAGGCGTCGATGACGATCGCATCCCAGGCTCGCGGCCCCTGTTCGGCGAGGAAGGCACGACCCTCGGCGTGGCGGACCCGCAACCCAGGGGCGCGGCGCAAGCCCAGGTGGTCGCGAGCGAAGGCGAGCACCAGCGCATTCACCTCGCAGACCTCTTGGCGGCCGTCCGGGTCCTCGGCGGCGAGCGCGGCCGGCAGCGCGCAGGCTCCGCCCCCTATGTGCAGAACCCTCCGCGCGTGCGCGACCCGCAGCACGATCCGCATCCATCGCAGGTAATCGAACTCGAGGTGCGTGCGGTCGGCCAGATCGACGTAGGAGGCATCCATGTCGCCCTGGCGCAAAAGTCGTCCCGACGGACGTAGCGGGTCGCGCTCGACGACCAGATCGCCCTGTCGGGCGACGACCTGGTCAGCTACGCGCGTCCGTGACACAGCCACAGGCTGTCAGGTGCGATGAATCTAGGCCGTCGATGCCGTCTGATCAACTAGACGTGCTCGTAGGTGGAGCGCGGTTGGCAACCATCGACGGACAAAGGAGATCGACATGGGCAGGATCGTGGTCACGGAGTTCATTTCGTTGGACGGAGTGATCGACTCGCCGGGAGGGGGCCCCGATTACGAGCACGCCGGTTGGTCATTCGCGTTTGACCAGGGGGAGGGCGGACAGGCGTTCAAGGTGCGTGAGTTGAGGGAGGCCGAGGTGCAACTGCTGGGCCGCGTCACCTATGACGGCTTCGCGGCCGCCTGGCCGACGATGGAGGGCACCGGCGAATTCGGCGAGAAGATGAACGCCATGCCGAAATACGTGGTCTCGTCGACGCTGACCACGGCAGAGTGGAACAACACCACGATTCTCAGGGGGGAGGTCGCCGCCGAGGTCGCCGAGCTCAAGCGCCAGATCGACGGCGTGATCCTGGTTGCCGGCAGCGCTCAGCTCGTGCAGGCCCTGATCGCTGCCGGTCTCGTCGATGAGCTGCGGCTGATGGTGTTTCCGATCGTCTTGGGCAGCGGGAAGCGGCTGTTCGCCACTAGCAGCACAACGTGGCCGCTGAGACTGACCGGCAGCGAGACGGTCGGTGACGGACTCGAGATCCTGACCTATCAGCCCGGGGACCGGGCCTAGCGCCCGGGCCGGTTCGCCGCGCCGCCCGGATCGGCTCAGCGCAGGAGCTGGAGCGAGTTGGCGGCGCGGCTGGCGGCGGTGTCATCGACAAGGTGGATCGCGGCCGCCCGCCCCGGCCTCGAGCATTCATTCGTAGACTCGTCCGGTGCAGGGAGCATCAGAACCAGCACCGATCGCGCCCCAGTTGGTGCGTCGTCGCGACGCCGTCGTCGCCGAGTGGGCCTTGACCGACGAGGTCGTGCTCATCGGTGCCGGTGAGCTGATTGGCATCCCCGGACGGGGCGATACCACCTACCCCTTCCACGCCCACTCCGAGTACTTCTACCTGACCGACCGCAACCGCCCGGGAGGTGTGCTCGCCTTCGACCCGCAAAGCGGCTGGCGCGATTTCGTGCCCCCGGTGACAGAGAGCGATCGGCTGTGGGCGGGAGATCTCGGCGGCGACCCCGACGGCGTGTCGATGTCAGAGTTCGCCGGCTGGCTGGCCGCGCGCGAGCAGCGCCCGACTGCTCAGCTCGGCGTCGCGCCGCTGGACCGCCCCGGCGACCGAGAGCTCACCGACCGTCTGCGTTTGGCCCTGAGCCACGTCCGCCGCCCCAAGGACCCGGTGGAACTCGAGCGGATGAGGATCGCCGAGCGGGCCACGCGCGCGGCCTTTGCCGCCGTGGTGCCGTTGCTCGTGGCGGGGGTCAGCGAGCGCGAGGCCCAGATCGAGCTCGAAGCGGCTGCCTTTCGGGACGGGGGGGAGGCGATGGCCTATGACACGATCATCGGCTCGGGCACGAACTCGGCCGTCCTGCATTTCGCGCCGTCCGCTCGCCGCTTCGGTACCGGCGAGCTGGTCCTGATCGACGCCGGCGCGATGTACCGCGGCTACGCCAGCGACATCACCCGGACGTACCCCGTCGGCGGAACTCTCAGCGCCGAGCAGCGGGAGCTGCACTCGCTGGTCCGCGCGGCCGAGCTGGCCGCGATCGAGCGCTGCAGGCCCGGCTCGGAGTGGCGTGAGGTGCACCGCATCGCGGCCCTGGTGATCGCCGAGGGCCTGGTCTCGTTCGGGCTCCTGCGCGGCTCCGCGGAGGATCTCCTCGAGTCGGGCGCTGCCTGGCTGTTCTTTCCCCACGGAGTCGGGCACCTGGTTGGGCTCGGCGTCCGGGATGCGGGCGGGGCGCTGGCCGGACGGCAGAACGACCCGCCGCCATTTCCCAACCTCAGGATCGATCTCCCGCTCCGCGTGGGCATGGTGGTCACGGTCGAGCCGGGCGTCTACTTCGTGCCTGCGCTGCTGCGGGACCCCAAGCGTCGCCGGCGCCATCGCGACCAGGTTGACTGGGACCGCGTCGACGCCCTGCTCGGCTTCGGTGGTATCCGGATCGAGGACAACGTCCTCGTCACCGCTGACGGGCCCGAGGTGCTGACCGCGAAGGTTCCCGTACTCGGACCGGGCGGCTAGCCAGCGCTGGCAACCGCGCGCGCGATCACCGAGACGGTGGTCCGTTCGACGGCCCCCGTTCCTGCCGCCGGTGCGAAGCGCTGGCCGAGATCGATGAAGAGCGCCGCGCGCTCGACGTCGGGCAGCTCGGAGACCAAAGGACCGAACGGGGTGCCGAGAATCCCGGCCGCCGCGGCCTCCGCGTCGGGCCAGACCACCTGCTGCTCGACGATGGCGATCTCGGGGGCAGCAAAGCCGGCGCCGTCCAGCAGGTCGGCCAGCGTGTCGCTCGCCATCGTGAAGCTGTCGTTCTCAAAGGCGCGGGGGAAGGGTGGCGGCACGCCGGCTGAGGCCAGCGCCTCGGCATAGTCGTCAAACGGCTGCAAGCGGTGCCCGGCTGCCCACACGGCCAGGCCAACGGCACCTGTGGGACGGAGCACGCGCCGCATCTCGGCCAGCGCGGCGGGCTTGTCTGAGAAGAACTGCAGGCCCTGCTGGCAGACGACGGCATCAAAGCTCCCGCTCTGCAGAGGAAGCTGGCTCGCGGAAGCGGCGACGAATTCAATTGCCGCTGAGTCGTCGCGGGCAGCGTGCGAAGCCGCCTGAGCAAGCATTGCCTCGCTCACGTCGGCGGCCACGACCCGTCCGTCTCGGCCCGCTTGGCGGGCGGCCTCCCGCGCGACCACGCCGGTCCCGCTGGCTACGTCGAGAATCGAGTCACCGGGCTTCACACCCACCGTCTCGACCAAACGTTGCGCCCAATCCTCAAAGATGATCGGCGCCAGATGGCGCTCGTAGTTGGCCGGGACCGACGCGGCCTTGAACGCGCCCGAGCGGCGATCGACGTGACCGGTGGACATCAGCCGAAGTCTCCCCGATCTCCGCTGCGCGCGCTAGGGGCCAGGGGTGCCAGACTACGGCCAGTGACGGCTGAGGTCGAGATCATCCATGAGCCCGAACGCGACCGCTTCACGATCACTGTCGGCGGCTCGGAGGCCGGCTTTGCCCAGTACCGGGAGCAGCCCGGCGAGATCGCGTTCTTGCACACCGAGACCGACCCCGCGCAGCAGGGCCGCGGCTTGGCCTCGCAGTTGATCGCCCACGCTCTCCAAGACGCCGCCCGCCGCGGGCTGAGCGTGCTGCCCCGCTGCTCGTTCGTGCGTGACTACATCGCCGGCCACCCCGAGTACGTCGAGCTCGTTCCCGAGGCCCGACGGGCCGGTTTCGGGCTCTGACGTACCCGCAGCACGGGCAGGGCCGGGCAGGAAACCCCCCCGCCGTCTTGAACTAGACGGGCGATGGCAATTCTGCTCGAGCGATGAGCCCGCCCGGCGAACATCCCCAGGACGAGACGTCACCGCCGCCGTCCGGCGTTTCTTCGAGCGGGCACTTGCGCCCCGACACCGAAATGTGGCAACGGCGCGCCGCGAGTGTGGGTAGCTGGCTGACCGCGCAACTCCGCCGCCCGCGCACCCGTCTGGCTGTGATCGGCGTGATCCTGCTGGCGCTCGCCGTTCTCGGTGCGGTCAGCTCCATGTGGACGTTGCCGCTGGTCATCGGCGGGGTCCTGATGGTCCTCATCGCCTGGATCGGGTCTCGCTTGGACGGCCGGTTCGCCGTCGAATGGGGCGAGTCGGGTACCCAGGTCGAGTTTCGCGCCCAGATCAAGTCGCCGCCGGCGCCGCCCCAGCGCGTGCTCTCCGGGCTGGCTTCCGCGCCGCCCCCCGCCGGGGTTGCCGCGGTGCGCATCCCCACCATGGCCGAGCTCGATGATGGCGACGTGATCGAGGGACACGGTCACACGGTCGAGATCGATGTCGCTGAGCTGAAGGCTCTGATCGTGGCCGCCGAGACCAAGGACGCCGAGGCAGCCGTCCCCCGCAGTCACCCGCTGTCGGGAACACCGCCCGAGCGGCGCCGCCCCGCCGCCTAGAGCGTTTCCCGCCGCACCGCGAGACGGACTCACCGCTCTACGAAATAGGCGCCGCTGCCCTGCCCGCTTGAGAAGAACCGGCTGGTGACAGTCTTCTTGCGAGTGAAGAAGTCCACCGCATCTGTCCCGTGGGCGTGCAGATCGCCGAGGAAGGAGTCCTTCCAGCCGGTGAACGGGAAGAAGGCGACCGGAGCCGCCACGCCGATGTTGACGCCGATCATTCCCGCCTGGACCTCGTGGCGATAGCGTCGCACGGCCGCCCCGGACTCGGTGAAGATCGACGTCCCGTTACCAAACGCACTCGAGTTCACCACATCGATGGCTTGATCAAGCGTGTCCACGCCGATCACGCTCAGCACGGGTCCGAACACCTCCTCACGAGCGATCTCCATGTCCGGCGCCACGCCGTCGACGACGGTGGGACCCAACCAGGTGCCCGCAGCACCGTTCCCGATCGTCTCGCGACCATCGACGGCTACCGTCGCACCGGCGGCCGCGGCGCGCTCCACGTAGCCACTGATGCGCTCGCGCGCGGCGGCGGAGATGACAGGCCCCACGTCGCTGTCGGATGCCATCGGGTCACCGAGGCGCAGCGCCCGGGTGGCCTCGATGAGCGGTCCGATCAGCTGGTGGTGAGCGTCGCCCACGGTCACAACCACCGAGCCTGCCATGCAGCGCTGACCGGCCGCGCCGAAGGCCGAGCCGAGGATGCCCTGCACGGTCGGCTCAATCACCGCGTCGGGCATCACCACCATGTGATTCTTGGCGCCGCCGAGGGCCTGCACCCGCTTCCCGGCCCTCGCCGCTCGCTCGTAGACGAGCCGCGCGACCGGCGCCGAACCGACGAACGAGACCGCGTCGATGCCGGGGTGGTCGAGGATGCCTTCCACGATCTCGCGTCCACCGTTGACCAGGTTGACAACGCCAGGGGGCAATCCCAGCGCGTCGAGCTCGCGGAATGCGATCTGCTGGGTGAGCGGAACCTGCTCGGAGGGTTTGAGCACGAACGTGTTGCCGCAGGCGATCGCGAAGGGCAGAAACCAGAACGGGACCATGGCTGGGAAGTTGAACGGTACGATTGCGGCGCACACGCCGACGGGTTGGCGGATGGTTTCGGCGTCGACGTTGCGGGCCACGTCCTCGAGGATGCGCCCCTGCATCGTTGTCGGGACTGCACACGCCGCTTCGGTCATCTCGATCATCCGGGCCACCTCGGCCCGCGCGTCAGCGATCGTCTTGCCCATTTCGGCGGTGACGGACCGGGCCAGGTCCTCCGCACGCGCCACCAGTCGTTCGCGCAGCTCGAACATCTTGCGCGCGCGGCCGATCGTCGACACCGCCCGCCACTCGGGCAGGGCCGCCCGGGCGGCGGTCACGGCGGCATCCAGATCAGCTGCTCCTGACAGCGGCACTCGGGCCAGCGTGTTCCCGGAGGCTGGATCGGCGACGTCGAGGAGCTTCGTCGCCGCTGTGGCGGGAGTCCAGCGGCCGGCGACGTAGTTCTCGAGCTCCCGGATCTCGGTCACCGATTCCACTATGCGCTCACGTCCTGTACCGACGCATCCGGGATCGCCTCCAGCAGCGCCTCGACTGTGACCTCAAACACGGCCTGGGGCGTCCCCGCCGCGCACCACACGGTGGCGAAGCGGCGCAGCGATTCGTCCACCACCGTCGCGAGCGCGCGGTCGTGTCCGAGCGGCGGGATCCCTCCGATCGCGAAGCCGGTTGCGGCGCGTGCCTGGTCGGCACTGGCGGGTTGCAGTCCGAGTCGCGCGGTGGCCACCCGCCGGTCACCGGCGCACAGGACCATGACCGGCTCGTGGTCACGCAGGAAGACGAGTGACTTGACGATCTGACCCACCTCACAGCCGAGCGCTTGCGCGGCTTGCGCAGCCGTGCGGGTCGAGGCGGGCGCCATCGTCACCGTGACCTCCAGCCCCTGGTCAGACAACCGCTCGCTGAGTTTCACCGCCGTCGGGTGCATGGCGGTCCCTAACGCTACCCGTTCGTCAGCCCGAGCCGGACCGGGACCTCGGATAAGGCCATGATCACTTCCGACCCCGCGGCCGCGAGGCCGTCCCCACCACCCGCGGCCGCGTAGCCGAGCACCCGCATCCCCGCTGCGACCGCGGCCGTTACCCCCACGGTCGTGTCCTCGATCACGGCGCAGCGCTCCGGGCGGGTGCCCATCATGGCGGCGGCGTGCAGGAAGAGGTCGGGATGGGGTTTCCCGCGGGCCACCGAATAGGCCGAGAAGACGGCGTCGGCTCCGAACAGCTCTCGCAGGCCGGTGAGGCTGAGGGTCAGCTCGGTCTTCTCGCGTCGCCCCTGAGACGCGACGCAGACGGCGAGGCCGGCCGCGCTCACCGTCCGCACCGCCTCGGCGGCGCCGGGCATCGCGGCCAGCGAGCGTCGAAAGGCGTTTGCGCGCTCTTGTTCGTAGCTCGCGACCCAGCCTTCGGGTAGCGCCCGTCCCAGCCGTTCCTCGGCCGCAGCGACGACGTCACGCATGTGTAGGCCGCGGAATTTGCTCAGGGCTGACTCGGCACTGGTCGGCAGCCCGACCCGGGTCAGCGCCTGGGCGAGCACCGCGTTGGAGATCGGCTCGCTGTCCACCAGGACCCCGTCGCAGTCGAAGATGACCAGCGCGGGGAGAAGGTCCTGACCCATCTCGCCAGTGTGGTGGATTCTCATCGCCGCAGTCTCGCCCGGTTCGGCGCGCGCGCGGCCAACGACCTCTGTAGGGCGGCCGCCAATCCGACGCCAAGGCTGCGATGATGGGCGCCAGCGATACCGAAGCACCGTTCGAAGTTCCGGGTGTTCGCCATCTCACCTCGCCCCCGCGGGCACCGCTTGGCCGTTGCATCTTCATGAAGCCGTTTCAAGACATCACTGACCCCAGCGTCGCGAAGGCGCTCGCGCATCCGCTCCGGACACGGTTGCTGGCCGCGCTCGACGGTCGCACGGCCAGTCCCAGCCAGCTGGCGGCCGAGCTCGACGTTCCCCTCGGCGTGCTCAGCTACCACGTCCGCCGGCTGGTGGCGCTTGGCTTCTTGCGCCTCGTCAAGCGAGTCCCCCGTCGCGGAGCGGTGGAGCATTACTACACCGCCACGGCCCGTCCGCGGGCCACTGATCAGGCGTGGGGGGCAACCCCGTCGATCGTCAAGCAGGCTGTGCTCGGAGCTTCGCTGGACCAAGTGGGGACCCTTGTCACCGCCGCCGCTGCCGCCGGGGGATTCGACGCCCCCGAATCCCGGCTCAGCCGGATTCGAGTGAGTGTGGACGCGCAGGGTTGGCGGGAGATGGCGAAGGAGCTCGCCGAGAGCGAGAAGCGAATCGAAGCGATCGAGCGAGCAAGCCAGCGCCGGCTCGAGACCAGAGACGGCGACGGTTCGCTGACCGCGACCGTGGTGGGCATCCTCTTCCAGGGCCCCACGAGCTCGGGTTCCGACTCCGGCTCGGGTTCAGACCCCGGCTTGGACCCAGCCTCCGGCTCGGGTTCAGACCCCGGCTCGGACCCAGCCTCCGGCTCGGGCCCAGACTCGGGTTCGGACCCGGCCGCGTAGCTGACCGACGATAATTCGCCGAGCACCTGTCCCCTCGGCTGGCCCGCGTTCGTCTCAGAGGAAAGTCAGCTCTCCACAGGAGGACACATGAAGTACGCCATGCTGGTCTACGCCACACCGGGCTCGCACGATCTCCCCGAGGCCGAGTTCGCCCAGGTCATGTCCGAGTACGAGGCGTTGCGCAGCGAGCCGGGTTACGTCACCAGCGCGCAGCTCCACCCGCCCGAGTCGGCCACCACGCTCCGCGCCCGCGGTGGCGAGACACTGACCACGGACGGACCGTTCGCCGACACCAAGGAGGTGTTCGGGGGGTATTACGTGTTCGACGTCAGCGATCTCGATACCGCTCTTTCGATCGCCGCCCGGATCCCGGCCCTGCGGCTCGGCGACGCGGTCGAGGTTCGCCCGGTAATGGGGTAGGCGCCCTGATCGAGCGCGTTTTCCGCGAGGAGTGGGGCCGCGTCCTGGCCTCCCTGATCGGCTTTCTCGGCGATTTCGATCTCGCCGAGGAGGCCGCTCAGGAGGCGTTCGCGATTGCCGCCGAGCGCTGGCCGCGTGATGGCGAGCCCGCCAACCCGCGGGCGTGGCTGGTTGTCACAGCCCGCCATCGGGCCATCGACCGCCTGCGCCGCCAACGCTCGCTGTCCGCCAAGCTCGCCCTACTCGACAGGCCCGAACCGGTGTCAGACGACTTCACCCCACCCGTGATCGCCGACGAGCGCCTCGAACTGCTGTTCGCGTGCTGTCACCCGGCGCTGGCCACTGAAGCCCAGGTCGCTCTCACCCTGCGGACCCTGGGTGGTCTCAGCACGGACGAGATCGGCCGGGCCTTCCTGGTCGCCCCCGAGACCATGAAACGAAGGCTCTCGCGGGCCAAGAACAAGATCCGCGTGGCCGGCATCCCGTTCGGCGTGCCGTCCCAACACGCGCTTCCCGACCGCCTCGCCGCCGTGCTCGCGGTCGTCTACCTGATCTTCAATGAGGGCTACGGCGGCCGGGTGGACCTGGCCGCCGAAGCGATCCGGCTCGGCGGCGTCCTCGCCGAGCTGATGCCCGACGAGGCTGAGGTTTACGGGCTCCTGGGGCTGATGCTCCTCCACGACTCCCGGCGCCACGCCCGCTATGCCGGCGCTGAGCTCGTCCGGCTCGCTGATCAGGACCGCTCGCTCTGGAACCAAGATCAGCTGGCGGCGGGTCGTGAGGCGCTGGCGCGAGGCGTGGCCCTGTGCGGACCGGAAGGGCGTCGGCCGGGCGGCCGCGGTCCGTACCTCCTCCAGGCGGCGATCGCTGCGCTGCAGACCGACCCCGAGCCCGACTGGTCGCGAGTCGCCGCGCTCTACGCCGAGTTGGAGGCGCTGACGGGATCGCCGGTGGTCGAGCTCAATCGCGCCGTCGCCGTGGCCCAGGCGGGTGAGCCCGAAACTGCGCTGGCGATCGTCGACGGGCTCGAGCTTGAGGACTATCGCTACCTGCACTCGACACGGGCCGAGTTGCTGACCCGTCTGCGGCGGCCCGACGAGGCCGCGGCGGCCATTCGCCGTGCCCTCCAGCTGACCAGCCACCCTCCCGAGCGGCGCTTTCTTGAGCGCCGGCTGGCCGAGGTCGAGGGCCGGCAGGGCTGAGCTTCATCGGCGCCTCAGTCGGGGAGCGTCGGCACCCACACCTCGGCATCTCTCCCGACGAGCGCCCCCCGAGCGATCGCAGCCGACCCGAACCGCTCACGGACCGTGTCCACGGCACGATCCAGGCCGGCCGCGCGGTCAAAGGGGAGCGCGAGCTGGATAGCGCCGTCGTCGCAGAGGTTGGTCAACGCCACGCCGATCAGGGTCAAGCCGCGCTTGGCGATCAGCGTCCCGGCTGCGCGCAGCAGGCCGCGCGCGACACCGAGGATCGTGGCCGTCCGGGTTGTCGCCTCGGCCAACGTGCGGGACCGAGTGGCGCGGGTGTAATCGTCAAAGCGCAGTCGCAGCACGATCGTGCGACACGCCCGGTGGGCGGTACGAAGCCTCCGCGCGACTCGGTCCACGACCGTCATCAGCGCGGCCTGGATCTCGGCCGGCGCCCTCGCCCGCGGACCCAGCGCGCGCTGAGCACCGATCGAGCGC
>JBAVWI010000141.1:0-2132 GCA_049697735.1 Solirubrobacteraceae bacterium | reverse complement strand
CCCCCCGGGGCCGCCGTCCGGGCGGCGAAGCGCTCGAGCAGCTCGGTCAGCGGCAGCTCGGCCAGACCGGGGTGGTCGCCGGCGTTCATCTAGAACAGCCCGACCGTGCGGCCCTCGGCGTCGATGTCGATGTTGAGCGCAGCGGGAGCCTTGCCCAGGCCCGGCATCTGGGTGATGTCGCCGCACAGCGGCACCAGCCATCCAGCGCCGGTGTAGGCGCGGATGTCGCGCACCGGGAGGGTGAAGTTCTCGGGCGCGTTGAGCAGCTGCGGGTCAGACGAGAGAGACAGATGAGTCTTGGCCATACAGACCGGGAAGTGACCCAGCCCCTCGCGGGTGAACTGGCCGATCTTGGCTTCCGCCTCGGGGTAGAAGTAGACGTCCCGGGCCCCGTAGACCTGCTTGGCGATTGCCTCGATCTTGTCCTGGATCGGCTCGTCGTCCTGGTAGAGCTGATGGAAGGTGTTGGGCTGCTCGCATGCCTCGACCACCGCCTCGGCGAGGTCAGCGGCGCCGGCGCCGCCCTTGGTGAAGCCCTCGTTGGCCTCAGCCGCGAACGCCCCGTACTCCATCGCCAGGCGCTTGACCAGCTCGACCTCTTCGTTGGTGTCACCGGGACGGCGGTTGACTGCAACCACGGCGGGGACGCCAAAGGTCTTGATCGTGTTCAGGTGCCGGCGCACGTTGGCGAAGCCGACCTCGATCGCGTGCAGGCTGGCCGCGCGGTCCACGCGCGGATCATCCTCGATCCCCGAGTGGTGCTTGATTGCCCGGACTGTGGTGACCAGGACCGCGGCCGAGGGCGTCAGCTTGCCGAAGCGACAGACGATGTCAAAGAACTTCTCCATGCCCATGTCGGAGCCGAAGCCTGACTCGGTGACCACGTAGTCGCCGAGCTTCATGCCGATCAGGTCGGCGATCAATGAGTTGTTGCCGTGGGCGATGTTGGCGAACGGTCCGCAGTGCATGAGGACCGGCTGGCCCTCGAGCGTCTGCACGAGGTTGGGCTTGATCGCGTCCTTGAGCAGCACGGTCATGGCCCCGGCCGCGCCGAGATCCTCGGCCGTGATCGCACGGGCGCCGTCAAATGAGTAGGCGGCGGTGATGTTGGCGATCCGCCGCCGCAGGTCCTGGAGGTCGCGGGACACGGCCATGATGGCCATGACCTCGGAGGCGGCGGTGATGTCGAAGCCGGTCTCCCGCGGGTAGCCGTTGGCGCGCCCGCCGAGGCCGACGGCGATGTTGCGCAGGGCGCGGTCGTTCATGTCGACGGCGCGCCGCCAGCCGACGCGCAGGGCGTCGATCTTGTGTGGGTTGCCGTGCAGAATCGAGGCGTCGATCATCGCCGCCAGCAGGTTGTTGGCGGCCCCGATGGCGTGAATGTCGCCAGTGAAGTGCAGGTTGAGGTCCTCCATCGGCACGACCTGGGTGAGGCCGCCACCAGCTGCCCCGCCCTTGATCCCGAACACCGGGCCCACCGAGGCCTCGCGCAAGCAGGCCACGGGCTTGCGGCCGATCACGCCCAGACCCTGGGTGAGGCCAACCAGCGTCGTGGTCTTGCCCTCGCCGGCCTTGGTCGGCGTCATGCCGGTGACGCAGATGAGCTTGCCGTCAGGTCGGCTGGCGAGCCGGTCGAGCACGGAAAGGGCGATCTTGCCCTTGTAGCGCCCGTAGGGCTCGATCTCATCGGGCTCCAGGCCGGCGGCGGTGGCGATCGACTCGATCGGTTCCAGTACTGCTTCCTGGGCGATTTCGAGGCTGCTCTTCATCTCTCTCCTACCTCCCCGGCATTGGGCTCGTCGTCAAGTTCAGTGGCTGACAGCAGCGGCGGCGAGCTCGGACACGAGCTTGTCCTCGTAGAAGCGCTCGAGGGCGAACGGCGCAATCAGCTCAGGCGTCTTACCGGTCGCCACGAGCTCCGCCAAGGTCTTGCCCACGATCGGGGCGGCTTTGAAGCCATAGGTACCCCAGCCGGCGCTGATGTGGAAGTTATATATCTCTGTTTTACCAAGGATGGGGCTGTAGTCGGGAGACAGGTCGCAAAGACCCGCCCAGCTGCGCAGGAGCCGCGCGCGCTCGAGTTGGGGAAACAGCTCGATCGAATGCCGGCACACGTCCTGGAGGAAGTTGAG
>JBAVWI010000140.1:0-8893 GCA_049697735.1 Solirubrobacteraceae bacterium | reverse complement strand
GGAGACCGTCCATGGCCACCGCCGACGTCGTCAAGCCCGACTTCGCCACCGAGCGCAAGCACTTCATCTTCACCGACGAGCACCAGCAGCTGCGCGAGTCGATCCGCCGCTTCGTGATCAAGGAGCTCCAGCCCCACGCCGAGGAGTGGGAGGAGAAGACCTTCCCCGATTCAGTGTTCGAACGGATGGGCGAGCTCGGGTTCCTGGGTCTGGACAAGCCCGAGGAGTACGGCGGCCAGGGCGGCGACTACTACTCAAGTCTGGTCCTGGCCGAGGAGATGGCCCACGCCCACTGCGGGGGGTTGGCGATGGGCGTCGCGGTCCAGACCGACATGGCGATGCCGCCAATCCTGGCCTTTGGCACCGAGGAGCAGAAGCGCGAGTGGGCCGCCCCGGCGATCGCCGGCAAGAAGATCCTCTGCATCGGTATCACCGAGCCGGACGCCGGTTCTGACGTGGCCGGGATCAAGACCCGCGCCGTGCGCGACGAAGCCAGCGGCGACTACGTCATCAACGGTTCCAAGACCTACATCACCAACGGCCATCGCGCCGACGCGATCGTCCTGGTCACCAAAACCGGGGAGCATGGGTCCGAGTCTGGCCAGCTGGATGCCGCGGACCCCGGGGAGGCCGGAGACCGAGCGCCCAGTCGGCACGCGGGCATGACCCTCTTCCTGGTGGCAATGGACTCCCCCGGCGTGATCCGCGAGAAGCGGCTCAAGAAGCTCGGCATGCACGCCTCCGACACGGCGCTGCTCGCCTTTCAGGACGTCCGCGTCCCGGAGTCGGCTGTACTCGGCCAGATCGGTAAGGGCTTCTACCACATCTCCTGGGAGCTTCAGGGTGAGCGGTTGATCGGCGCCGCCGGCGCCGTGGCGGGCGCCCAGCACGTCTTTGACCGCACCCTTACCTACGCCAAGGAGCGCAAGGCGTTTGGCCGCTCGATCGGTCACTTCCAGGTCATCCGCCACAAGTTCGCTGACATGGCGACCAAAATCGAGACCGCGCGGCAGATGGTCTACACGACCGCCTGGCGCTTCCAGAACGGCGAGTATCCGGTCCGCGAGATCACCATGGCCAAGCTCTACGCGTCACGGATCGCCGTCGAAGTCGCCGATGAGTGCATCCAGATCCACGGCGGCGCCGGGTATATGCAGGAGTACGGGATCGAGCGCTCGTGGCGCGATCTGCGCCTGAACCGGATCGGCGCGGGGACCGACGAGATCATGCTCGAGGTGATCGGGCGCTCGTACGGGCTCTGACGTGACGGCCGGAGGGCCGCTACCCACCGTCCGCGCCGGGCGGGGGGGTCCAATACCGCCGTTCACCGCCGAGCACGAGCGTCTCCGGGCCGCGATGCGGACCTTCGTGGAGACGCGGCTGCGCCCCCACGCCGACGAATGGGAGCAGGCGGCCTCGTTTCCCGACGCGGTCTTCGGCTGGCTCGCCGAGGCGGGCTACCTGGGACTGAAGTTTCCCGCCGAGTATGGCGGCGGGGCGGACCCGGTGGCGGCGGCGGTGTTGGTCGAGGAGCTCGCGCGCTGCGGCTCGGGCGGGGTCGCCGCCGGCCTCGGTGCCCACGCCGGGATTGCCCTGCCGCCGATTCTGGCCTTCGTGACCGAGGCGCAGAAGCAGCGCTACCTGGTGCCCGGCCTGCGCGGCGAGCGGATCGCCGCCCTGGCCATCACCGAGCCCGGAGCGGGCTCGGATGTGGCCGGGATCCGGACGCACGCGCGGCGGGTCGACGGCGGCTTCGTGGTCAACGGCGCCAAGACCTTCATCACCGGCGGCGTGCGGGCCGGGATCCTCGTCACCGCGGTGCGCACGAAAGCGATGAACCCGGCCGCCCGGCATCAAGGCATCTCCTTCCTGATCATTGAGCGCGGTGACGGTGACGGCGTAACCGCCAGCCCGCTGCGCAAGCTCGGCTGGCACGCCTCCGACACGGCCGAGATCGGCCTGGCCGACGTCTTCGTTCCCGAGGAGAACCTGCTCGGCGCCGAGCACGGCGGCTTCTACCTGATCATGGCCAACTTCCAGTGGGAGCGGCTGCTCATGGCGCTCGGTGCGATCGGCGCCATGCAGGCCTGCTTTGAGCAGACGCTGACCTTGGTCTTGCGCGATGGGCGGCGTCCCGGGCAGGCGATCCGCCACCGGCTGGCGGCGATCGCGCTCGAGATCGAGGCCGGCCGTGACGTCACCTACGCCGCCCTGCGCCGTCACATTGCCAACCAGGACGCCGTCCAGCTGGTCACGATCGCCAAGCTGCGTACGCAACGAGCCGCCTTTGACGCCATCGACGCCTGCCTGTCCATCCTTGGCCTGGATGCGCCCGCCGAGCTCGAGCGCGCGGCCCGGGATGCCCGGCTGGGACCGATCGGCGGCGGGACCGACGAGATCATGAAGGACATCCTCGGCCGCTCACTGGGCCTGTGACCCGGTCGCGGTGACAACCGTCGCCCGGTCGCGGTGACAACCGTCGCCCCGGTCGCGGTGACCGCCGTCGCCCCGATCGGCGTCGGCTACGCTCGGCGGGCATATGGATTCAACGCGCGGGCAGCTCCTGATCGCCGGCCCTGGACTCCTGGATCCCAACTTCTTCCGCACCGTGGTTCTCGTGATCGCGCATTCAGAGGAGGGAGCGTTGGGCTTGATCCTCAACCGTCCCTCGGAGACGACGGTGGGCGAGGCCGTCACCGAGCTCGACACGCTTCTGGAGTCAGAAGATGCGGTCTACGTGGGCGGCCCGGTTCAGCCTTCGGCCCTGATCGTGCTGGCGGAATTCGACGACACCAGCGACGCTGCCCTGGTCGCCTTCGAGGACGTGGGCGTCCTGGCCAGCGGCTCCGCCGAGGAAGAGCCGCCCACGGTTCGCCGGGGGCGCGCCTTCGTCGGTCACGCCGGTTGGGGCCCGGGCCAGCTCGACGAGGAGCTCGATCGCGACGACTGGATCCTTGAGCCGGCGGTGCGTAGCGACGCCTTTACCGACAGCCCGGCCGACCTGTGGGAGACGGTTCTGATCCGCAAGGGGGGCAGCTATGCGCTGGTCGCCCGGATGCCGCCCGACCCCTCGGTCAACTAGCCCGTCTCATGCCATGACCGACGCCCACGCCGCTCCCCCCTCGCACTCGCACTCGCACTCTCATCCCCATGCCCACGGCCGCGATGCCGAGGCCGGCGCCCTCAGGGCGGCGCTGATCCTGATCGTGCTGTTCATGGCCGCCGAGGTCACCGCGGCCGTGCTCGCGCACTCGCTGGCCCTGCTCTCAGACGCCGCGCACATGCTCACCGATGCCGTCGCCCTGACCATCTCGCTGGTCGCCGCGCGGCTGGCCAGCCGGCCGGCCCAGGGCGCCATGACCTACGGCCTCGGCCGGGTTGAGATCCTCAGCGCGCAGGCCAACGGCGTCACCCTGCTCGTGCTTTCGGTGCTGATCGTGGTCGACGCCATTTCGCGCCTGGTCTCCCCACCCCATGTGCACGGTCTCCCGGTGCTGGTGGTGGCCCTGGTGGGAACGGCCGTGAACCTGGGGGTGGTCAGGATCCTGGCCCCGGGGAGCGATCCCGCCCGCCCGGAGCGCAGCCTCAACGTCGAGGGCTCCTACCGCCACATCCTCACCGACCTGATCGGTTTTTTGACCACCGCCATGGCTGCCGTGGTGATTCTGGCCGCGGGGTTTGATCGCGCCGATCCACTGGCGTCGCTCGTCGTCGCCGGGCTCATGCTGTACGCCGCCTACGGGCTGCTCATGGCCTCGGGCCGCGTCTTCATGGAGGCCGCCCCGGCTGGCCTTGACCCCGAGCAGATCGGTCGTGGCCTGGCCGCCCACCCGGGGGTCGTCGAGGTCCACGATCTGCACGTCTGGGAGGTCACCTCGGGGTTTCCCGCCCTCTCTGCCCACGTGGTCGTCCGGGCCGGCGATGACTGCCACCAGCGGCGGCGTGAGCTCCAGGCGATGGTCAAGGAGCGCTTTGGCGTGCAGCACACAACGCTTCAGGTCGACCACGATGCCGCCGAGCAGCCACCCCTGCAAATCCAGCTACCTCGGCACAAGTAGACTGGCAAGCCAATGAAGGTCGTCAAGCCCGGAGAGGACCGCGACGTGCCGCGCGGCGTCGTCGGCGGCGCCGAAATCTCCCAGGCAACCGCGGGCGCTGTCAACATCTACATGGGCCGTTTTCGGGTTCCGCCCGGCACGCGCTCGATGCCCCACTATCACGAGAACTGCGAGAGCGCGGTCTACATGCTCTCCGGCGGACTGCTCGTCAAGTGGGGAGATCGGCTCGAGAAGGAGCTCTCGCTGCAACCCGGCGACATGGTCTACGTGCCACCCCGCGAGACCCACGTGCTGGAGAACGTCAGCGACAGCGACGCCGCCGAGTACGTGGTCGCCCGCGACTCGCCGCTCGAGGACGCGGTCGTGGTGCCGTGGGCCTCGGAGGAAGCGTGATCACCGCCACCGGCTTTTTGACCGGCGCTGGGGGGCGCCGGATCTTCTGGCAGAGCTGGAAGCCCGACGGGGACGTCCGCGCCGTGATCGTGCTCGCTCACGGTGCCAGCGAGCACAGCGGTCGTTACGGCTACGTCGCCGAGGCGCTGGTCGCTGACGGGTACGCCGTCCACGCGCTGGACCATCGCGGCCACGGGCGCTCCAGCGGTTCGCGCGCTGTCATCGACCGACTCTCCAACGCGGTCGCCGACCTCGACCAGCTGGTCCTCGAGGCCCGCGAGCAGTACCCCGGCGCGCCCGTCTATCTCCTCGGCCACAGCATGGGCGGCACCGTGGCGGTGAGCTATGCGCTGCGCCATGAGGACCATCTGGCCGGGCTGATCCTCTCGGCGCCACTGGCCGCGCTCGCGGCCGCGCCCGCGCACCTGAGAGTGATCGGACGGGTGCTCTCGGTAGTGGCTCCGTCGCTGCCGCTGGTCGCGATCGACGCCTCCCTGGTCAGTCGTGACCCAGAGGTCGTGCGCGACTACGAGTCAGACCCGCTCAATCACCACGGCAAGCTTCCGGCCCGTACGGTGGCCGAGCTGGCCGTCGCGATCAACCGCTTCCCCCAGGCGGTGGAGTCGATCACCGTTCCCACCCTGATCCTGTACGGCACCGCCGACCGGCTGTGTCCACCCGCCGGGAGCATCATGCTCGGCGAGCGGATCGGAGCCGAAGACAAAACCGTGAAGGCCTACCCGGGCCTCTTCCACGAGATCTTGAACGAGCCCGAGCGCGACGAGGTGCTGACCGATATCCGCGGGTGGCTGGCCGAGCGGTTGGCGAACGGGTCAGACCGCAGGCGCCCTGACGCGTCGCCGACGGGCTCGAGCAGTTCGTAGCTCCCGTCGTCACGGACGAACATGCCGCCGTGGCGAAGCCACTGCGCCGCCCCGTCGGGACCGCTGAGCACGGCTGCCTTGGCCAGGACCTCGGCTTGGGCCCCGGTTGGCGCCAGCGCGGTCGCCTGAACGACGCCGGTATAGGCCGGACGGCCGGTGCCCGGGTCCAACAGGTGATGGGCGGGATGGGCATCGGCGTCGAGCCAGCTGCGCTTGCCGATTCCGCTGGTGGCGATCGCCCCGTCGCAAAGCTCGAAGGTATGTAGCCGGGCGCCATCGAAGGGGCTCGTGACGTGGATCGGACGGGCGATGCGAGCCCGCCCCCCGAGCCGGATGTCCCCGGCGCAGTCGACGGCGAAGGCGTCAAAGTCCGCGAGCCTGGTGGCAAGCTCGTCGGCGAAGACACCCTTGGCCACCCCACCGGGATCTAGCACAGTCCCGGGCCGGCGCTGGACCTCTGACCGCGCGGCATCGAAGCTGATCCGCTGGGCGGGGTCAGCCGGACTCGGCCGGGCCGGCGCACGGGGTGGCGCCAGGGCCAGGGCCTGTTCAAGAGCAAGCCCGTCTCCCGTGAACGAGTACCGGTAACCGGCGCGCTCGATCTCGGCACCCAAGGTCGCGTCGACCAGGCCGCCGGTATCGCGGGAGGCGCGCAGCGCCATCGCCACCAGCCGGCCGAGCAGCGGGCTCACGGTGACCCGGTCCCGCGGATTGCGGTTGAAGCGGCTGATCTCGCTGTCAAGCGCGAAACGCGAGAAACGCTCGTGCCAGGAGAGCAGCGCACGTTTGGACACCGCTGCTGCCGCGGCCGCATCAGCGCTGCGCTGCGCGTCAGCGACGATCACCGTGCACTCGCCGCCGAAGCAGGCGAAGCTCAGACGTGCCTCGCGCGGGGGCGCCGGCGCGTGGGGTAGGAACGCTCGGTGGCTCATGACTGGCTCGAGGTCAGAGAGCTGGTGCCCGAACTCTGCGAGCTGGTGCCCGAGCTCTGCGTGCTGGTGCCCGAGCTCTGCGTGCTGGTACCCGTGGCTGGGGTGCTGGTGGTCGTGGCCGGTGTGGTCGTGGTCGGGGTCGCGGCGCTCGTCGCGGCCGCCCTGGCAGCGTTGGCGGCCAGCGCCGGGTCGTTGCCGGAGGCCAGCGTGACAGTTATCAAGAGCCAGGTGGCGATGAACAACGCCACCGCGCCGGCCACCACCCGGCGGCGAATCGCACGCGTGCGCGCGTGGCGGGCCTGGCGAAGGGCGGCGCCCTGGGAGCGGGCTGAGGGAGAGGGGGTCATCCGTGGTCCTTGGGGCTGGAGGGTGGACGCGACGGTTCACAGCATCGGCCACGCACGTCGTAGCCAGGTGAGACGCGAGTAAGAAGCGGATATGAGTGGCTCAGGTGGCCAGGCGCGCGCGAGCCGCCCGGCGGGCGCCACGGTGACCGAGCCGCTGGAGCTCGGCGTGCTGTTCGCGGATCCGGCCGAGGATGAAGTCAGCCGCCTCCTGCTGCTGCTCCCGCGTGGGGTGCTCGATGACGGCGAAGCGAAACGGCTCGCCGTAGCTCACGGTCACGCGCGGGAACTGCAGGCGCTTCCAGTTGCGGACCTGGTGGGAGCCGAGGATCGCCACCGGGACCACGGGGGCGCCTGACTCCAGGGCCAGGCGCCCGATTCCCGGGCGGCCCTCGTCGGCGACCTGCCCATTGCGCGAGCGCCCCCCTTCGACGTACATGCCGATCGCCCCCCCGCGCTCGAGGATCTTGTAGGCGCTGATGAACGCCTCCTCGTCGTGATGGCCGCGCCGGACCGGAAAGACGCCACCGTGGCTGAAGATGTAGGTCGCGATCCCGCCGCTTTTGAACAGCTGCGACTTGGCCATGAACTGGATCCGCCGCCGGATGAAGGCACCCGCGAAGAAGTGATCCATGAACGACGCGTGGTTGGGAGCCAGGATCAGCGGTCCACCGGGCACCCGCTCGGATCCGATCCCGCGCGCCCGGAAGGTGATCAGGGCGTGCAGGACGGTGACGATCCGGACCACCTCGTAGGACCTGGCTTCCGGCTCTCGCTCGCGCACGCGGGCGTGGTACTGATCGAAGTACTCCGCCGGGCGCTCATCCTTATAGCGCTGCGGTTTGAGCTCGACGTCGTTCATGTCGCAGAGGAGTACCCGTCAGCGCTGCAGATGTTGCGCCCAGCCCGCGGTGCCCGCGTCAGCCCTGGAGGGGCAGGACCAACGCCGGCTTCTCGATCTGATGCTCGCTGCTGGTGGAGACCACCGCCGTGCCGATGGCGAAGAACTCGATCACGTGCGAGCCCCAGCCGTGGCTGCGCTCGATGATGCGCGCGCCGACGATCCCCTCGGACTGGAGCTCGTCAGCCTCGGTCTGCATGCGCTCCATGGCCAGCTCTCGGGCTTCGTAGAGCGCTTGGGTGAAGTTGGGCATCTCAACATTGCGGCCCACTTGCTTGAGCGACGCGATCATCCCCTGGCGGGCAACGTGGTAGACGCAGTTGCCCATCACCAGCCCGGTCGGCCGGTAACCCGCCCGCAGCAGGGTGGCGAAGTCCTGGCCAGTCATGTCCGAGGTGAAGGGCCGTCCGGTCGGCGCGCGGTGCAGCTCGCCCCCGGCGTGCTTGACGGCGGTGCCGACGGCGATGAACTCGGCCAGATCGGCGCCCCAGTCATAGCGGCCGATGTCGAGCCGGACGCCGACGACTCCGTCGGCCCCGAGCTGATCGGCCTCCTCCTCCATCCGCGTCATGGCCAGCTCGCGGGCGTGGTACATCGCCTGGGTCAGGACGACCATCTCCTGGTTCTGATTCCACATCGCCTGCTGGAAACCGATGTGGTAGATCGAGCTGCCGAGGACCAGACCGAGGGGCTCAAACCCCGATTGCTTGACGAGCAAGAACTCATTCACCGACAGGTCGCTGGTGAAGAAGCCCCGCGCCACCTCCTGTTTCATGCGGGCGATGCGGTCGCGGCCGGAATCGGGAATCCCGGCCAGCGAGCCCGCCTCATAGGTCGCCGCGTGCGGGGCGGCGGAGGCTGGGTCGGGGCCGGCCGCCGGCGCCTGCGGGTCGTCGTCGCGCTTGAGGAACCCCATCAGTGTCTCCTATCCGTTGAGCAGGCGCTAGAGCGCCCGCCGTGTGGTCTGACTGCGCTGCGCCTCGGCTGCCAGGGCGGCGCCGAGCGCGGCCAGCCAGACGTCGGTGTCAACGATTTCTGACTTGAGCACGATCCCCCCCGAGAGACGCGAGCTGCGGGCCTCGACGCCGGCTCCGGTCCGGCGCAGCTCGAGCCGCTGATCGCCGGCGTCCAGGGCCACGCTGACGGCGCGCTTGGCGCCGAATATCCCGTCGCGCCGGCGCTGCACCGAGACCAGGCCGGGCACGGCCGCCTCGAGCTTGGCCGCCATCACCTCGACGAAGGTTCCGATCTCGCTGCCGTCCGCACGCAGCGAGGCGGCGAGGAGATCGATGTCAAGAGGCTCCTCCGGATCCGGGGTGTCCAGCGCCATCACTCCCCGTCCAGCCTACGCCTCGGCCCAGCCGCGCGCACGCTCGAGGGC
>JBAVWI010000139.1:0-13528 GCA_049697735.1 Solirubrobacteraceae bacterium | reverse complement strand
TCGAAGTCCGCGACAACGGAATCGGCGGCGCCCAAACCAACGGAACCGGCCTCCTCGGACTCAGCGACCGGCTGGCCGCCATCGGTGGCAGCCTCCACGTCAAGAGCCCACCCCACGACGGCACTCTAATCGCAGCTTCCATCCCCATTGCTTAGAGCGGGCGCGGGCCTGGCGAGAGGCCTTGGACCAGGTTTCGACTCCGCTAAGATCTCAGTCGCACTGACTTAGATCTGAATCCGCCTCAGATAGACCCAGCAACATGGAATTTGGCCGGCAGCCAAGGGAGCGTCCGCGGTGGCGGGCGCTCCTGCTGCGAGTCCAACCCAACCTGCACACGCGCTTCAGGAATGCCAAAGGTCGGCGTAGCAGGATCCCGGTATGAGAAGGCCCGCCGTGCCCAGTGGTGTCCCTGCCGCGCGAGATCGCGCCACGCACGCCGTGGGCCGGCTGCGAACCGAGCCGTTCTGGCAGGGCCAGGCCGCTCTGCTCGGCGCCGTGATCCTCTATCTGAGCCTGCCCGGCAAGTTCGTCGTCGGCCCCGTCTGGTTGATGCCGGTGCTCGAGCTGTTGCTGATCGGCGGCCTGTGGCTCGACCGTCCTCGCGAGGAGCGTCGAAATGAACGGCGCGAGCGGGCCATCGCGGTCGGCCTGCTCGCGCTTGTCGCGGCCTCGAACCTCCTGTCGCTCGAGTTGCTCGTCCACGACCTCCTCAAGGGGGGACTGAAGGCGGGCGGCCACCAGCTGATCCTCTCGGCGGTCGTGATCTGGCTGACCAACGTGGTCGTGTTCGCGCTCTGGTTCTGGGAGATCGACCGAGGCGGACCGGACCGCCGGGCGCGCGATCCGGACGCACCGGCCGACTTCTGGTTTCCGCACATGAGCGAGCCGGCGTCGCATCCGGGCTGGGCGCCCAACTTCGTCGACTATCTGTATCTGTCCTATACGAACTCGACGGCCCTCAGCCCGACCGACACGATGCCGATGACGACGCGCGTCAAGCTGCTCATGATGGGTCAATCGATCACGTCACTGATCACGGTGCTGCTCGTCGCATCGCGGGCGGTCAACATCCTGCATTAGAAATCCGGACCCCAGCTGGACATCCCTGTTCACGACCCCGCGGTACCCGATCGGCTCAGCGGCCACGGCGTCAGTCCCCGTCCTGAGCTGCCTCGGCCCGGGTCGCGTCGGCGACCGCCGCAGCCGCGAGGGCGAAAGCGCAGATCATTGCCGCGCCCAGCGCCCAGAACGTCCACGCGCCAACCCAGGCCGGCTTGAACAGTGAGGCGCGCTGGAACACGGCAGGCAGGAGCGACAGGAGGGCTGGCGGATGCGGCCGCAGGAACAGCAGCGCGATCGCCTTGGCATGGTGGCGCCCGGAGATCTCGAACCCGCCTGAGTTCCGAGTCGGCGCTCCGGAGATCTCGAACCTGCCTGAGTTCCGAGTCGGCCTCCCGCCTTCGAAGGCGACTCTGTCTGGGCCGGCGTTGCGCACGCAGACCGTGATCCGGGTGCCCTTCTGGATCGTCGTGGTACCAAGCGGGATCGTCAACTCACCCGTCAGCGTGGGCGAGGTCGTGATCTGGCGTGCCACAAGTACACGCCGGCTCGATGCCGAGCGGATCTCAACCTCGAGGGCATGGGCCGGGCGCACCCACATCTGCAGCGCTGAGAACGCGACCCGGACGATGAAAGGCCCCTGGCACAACGTCCGCCCATGAGCGAGCGAGGCGACGGGCACATTGTCGGCTACGCCGAGCGAGAAGGCGGTGTCACGGCGGTCGGTGGCGGCTGCCGCGAGGAGGCCTCCCAGCGCGAGCACCGACGCGAGCACGAACGCGGCCAGAGTAGAACGTCGGCTCATGTGTAGTACGTCCTGGCCACGGTCCCGAGCGCCAGCACCTGCAGCGCGAGCAGTCCGACAAGCAGCACGGCGCACGACGGGCCGCGCGCCCGCGCCGGCAGTCGCGAGATGATGAGCGCGACCCCCAGGCCAAACAGCGCGACCAACGGGAGGGCATAGCGGCCCTGGGTGAAAGGACCCTGATTGGCTCTCAGCGTCTGGTACTCGACCTCGTGCACGACGGCGAGCAACGAGAGCAGGGCCAGGCCGAAGAACGCGAACAGCGAGAGCCGGAGCCGGTCACGGGTGCGCACGATGATGGCAACGCCGATCACGGCGACCGCCGCCGTCACGGCCGCAAGCACGACGTAGACCCAGTTCGTCATGTAGATATCGACCCACCCGAACACCCCCCACCCCTCCCGCACCCAGATGTTCCACACCGGCAGGCCGGGCTGCAGGCGCGGCCAGGGTAGCGAGGGCAGGGTCGTGACGTGGATCGTGGCCTGTCCAGGGATCTTCGGGAGGTAGAACTGCCAAACGTAGTCGAAGAAGTGGAGCAGGAAGGACGACGGTGAATTCGACGCCGCCGCCGACGCGGTGGGTGGCGGCACCGTGAGTGCCGACCGTCCCCCGGCGTTGGCGCCGATGATCCATAACTGCACGGGCACGTAGAGCACGAGGATCGCGGGCCCGAACGTCTTCGCGGCGTCGCGCCAACCCCCAGCGAGACGCGCGCGCCAGCCGAGCACGAGCACAAGCACGAGCGCGGGAAGCATCGCATAGGCGGTTTCCTTGGTCAGGATCGCCGCGGCGGTCACCGCGCACAGGGCGACGACGTCGCGTCTGGGCGCGCCGCGCTTGATCACGCGAGCGCCCAGCCACAGCCACAGCGTCCACAGCGGGACCAGTAGTGCATCGGGGTTGACGCTTGTCGACATGAACGTCTCCATCGGCTGCAGGCCGGCTACCGCGGCCGTCGTCAGCTGGAGGAGGGGACGGCGGCCAAACACCTCACCGGCGAGCAGCCAGGCGCCGATCACCGTGGCGAGCAGCAGCAGAACTCCGGCGAGCTGGATTGCCGATAACCGGTCGAGTGCGTCGCCCCCGACTGCCGCCAGGTAGGCGGCCGTCGCGTACGCGTAGTAGAGCGGCGGATTGGACTGGGATGGTGTGACGCCGGCCCCGTTGGACCTGGACAATCTGGCGCTCGCCCTCCGGTACGTCCGGGCCGCTGCTGGGTTCCAACTCGGCTTCACCTCTGGCGAGGACCACTGGAGCGCCAGCACACCGACTGCCCGGTAGGCGCCCAGGACACTGCTCGATTCCTCGTTGTGGCGGGGCCGCCCAGGAAGCGCGAATCGAGTCGCCAGAGACTCGGTGTACGAATAGTGGGTAAACGAATCCGGCGACTGCCACGGCGGCATGATCAGCACCCACGAGACGCCGACCACGGCCACCACGACCAGGAGCGCGGCCAAAGGCCTCGGCACCGAGACTGCCTGGGCACGGGCTCTTCCGGTTACGTGGGCAAGTCTGTTCACAGGCGAGCGCGGGCCGGAGGGAGGCGGGTGCCCCGGCGACCGGTGGCGCAGTCTAAATAGATGTCGCCGATCAATCGGGAATCGCTGTTCTGCCTCTGAGCGTTTTCTTCGATACACGTGAGCCGCGTTTTCGCGACCCGGGCCAAGATATGACCATGGGCAGCACCCTCGCGATCATCCTCAAGCCGACCCACGACGGCTGGGCCGTGTGCCTCACCGACGGGCGGCAACTCGCGCACTTCCGCGGCCCCGGAGCCCGCTGGCGAGCCCAACGCCACCTGGCTCGCTGCTTCTCGCGCGACGGGGGTGCGCGGAGCCCGCTTGGCAGCTTTGTTCCCAAACTGCAGCGACTGCCGTGCAGGTGAGCACGCCGGCTCACAAGTCCTCCTGGCTGGCGACCGACCTGGACCAGAAGCCAAACCTCGAGAGCGCCGTCCCAGGATATTTGCTCCTCAGGCCCACCGATGACGGCTGGATGCTGGTCAGAACAGACGGTGAGGTGATCTTCCGCGGAGCCGGTGTCGAAGGCCGCCGGCAGTGCCTCAGGTTCGCCCACGACCACCGGGCGATCTTGTTGCGCAGCTAGTGGTTCGTCTCAGACGGACCACTGCCCGCGTGGCGCCGTCGGCGTACGAGGTGCACAAGCGCGAAGCCGAGGACTGCCACCACGGCGGCGATGATCGCGGCGTTCACGAGTCCGAGCGTGCCGGCGATCCGAGGTCCGAGCAAGTAGCCCCCCAACCCGGCGACGAGTGTCCACGCGACTGCTGCCAGCGTGTTCCAGAGCAGGAAGCGACGCCAGGCCATGCGGCCCACCCCGGCGATCCACATCGGCAAAACGAAGACCGCGACCGCTCCGTGCCGAGCGATCAGCCGCTCCCCGCGCGCCAACTCTTGCTCTCGGCGTTGACGAAACGGGCCGCGCATCGTCCACAGGGCACGACCGCCGCGACGGCCGAGCCAATACGACAACCAACCACCGGTCGCAGATCCTGTGCCGGCCACGGCGAGCACCTGCGCCAACTCGAGCTGATCGCGTCCCGCGAGGACGCCGGCACCGACGAGCGCCGCCTGCCCGGCCACCGGCAGCCCGGCCCACGAGAGCAGCATCACCGCGAACAACGCCGCGTAGGCTCCCAGCGTGGGATGGGGGATGTCCGAGACCAGGGCAATAAGCATTCCCAGTCTGGTAGCACGCTCGCCAAAGGCGCCAATAAGGACGGCCCCGGACTGAGGGCGCGCGACGAGCCCGGCTAGAGCCTGTCCTCGGCCTTCTTGTAGGCGATCTGTAGGACGTCCGCCGCGGTTACCGAGACGAACACAGAGGCGATCCACCGAGTCGCCCGCGGTGCGACGATCAGCCCCCCGAAGAACGCCGAGCTGATCCAAAGCCCGAGGCAGTAGGGACAGATGAGGAGTTCGCCGACAGCTCGCCTCAGGCCGCTTCCCCGGGCCGCCTCGTCAACCTCACCCCGGCCGGCGTCGTCTTCAAAACTCGTGAACGGCGCCCGGACGGTACTGGTGACGCGGTCCTTGGCGATCAGCCGCGAGACCTTGTGCGTGGCCACGGCCAGCAAGGCCAGATCGCCCGGGTCAACCCGGTCCGGCAGCTCCCGATCTCCAGCGCGAAACCAGGCCGCGAACGCTCCGCAGAGCACGGCAAACAGACCCATCAGCGCTCCGTAACTGCCGAGCGGACGCATCTGACCGGGAGAATGTCCGCTGAACGGCGGGATGTCCTGCAAGGCGGGGGCTGACATGACGCCGACTTACTACCCCACGCCGAGAACACTCACGCATCAGCGTCGGTCAACTTTGACGCCAGGCGCTTCGAGCACGACGTCTCGACGTCTGCATTAGACCGTTCGGTCTTGGCGATCGGCGCAGTGGTACAGTTGCAGCGCGCTCGGTGCATTAGAGGGCATTCCGAGTGCCTCATAGCCCGGAACGGCAGCCTCCGAGCCCCGGCCGCTGCCTGGTCCCACGGCATTCCGTCAAGCCTTGAGAAAGCGGGATGCAATGTCCTATCTGAACAGTCCTCGTTGCCGGCCCGGGGCCCGCGTTGGCGTTGACCGGATCGGGTCTGAGGACTGTCCTGGCTGTCGCTTGCGCTCTGGGGCCACGGTCCCGATCGCGAACCGGGTCTTGGCGGCTGAGAGGGGTGGACAAGCTGGCTGAAACCGATCAGCTGATCATCGACCGCCGGTCCGTAGACAACGGGTGGGTCCTGGGGCTGCACGGCGAGCTTGACCTCGCCACCGCCCCTGTGCTCAGCGGACAGGTGGGCGAGCTTGAGCGGCTCGGCGTTGACCGTCTTGTGCTCGACCTGAGGGAGCTGGCGTTCATGGATTGCGCCGGGCTCAGGGTCATCGTCGCCGCCCACCGACGCTCTCGCCACACCGGTACCGAGGTCGAAATCCTCTGCGGCCCGGGACACATCAAGCGCGTCTTCAGCCTGACTGGCCTCGATCAGGAGCTCAAGATCTCCGCCAAGCCCACCACGGCAAGGACCGGCGACGATCATCCGCTCGCGGCGTGAGCTTGCATCAGGTGGCCACCTCAAACCAGACCGTGGTCCCATTCCCGCGATCGACACCCCAGCGACTGGCGACTTTGCTGACCAGGTACAAGCCGTAGCCGCCGTCGGCCCGATTGGGATCGCGGGGCTGGGGTGTGAAGCCATTGCCGTGGTCAGTGACCTCGACTCGGATTTCGTGTTCGGCTATGCGGGCCCAGAACAGGATCCCCGCGGGCTCGCTGAGGTTGGGATGAAGGACCGCATTGGTGACGACTTCTGAGACGAGCAGGACGAGCGTCGAGAGAATCGGCCGCGCGCACTCAAGGTTCTCGCAGAACCCGGTGATCGCAGCCCGGGCCAGGGAAGGCGCTTCAGAGGTCGGCTCGAGGTCGAGGCGCAGGACCGGAGGATCGCCGCCCATGCCCTGGCCGCCTAAGGCGAGGTGACGTTGGTCGCTTGGGACACGGCAGCCTGCTCGCGCTGAGACGTCTGGGCGCGACGCCGGTGGAGCACCAACGCAGCCATGTCATCTGCGGGACTTCCGATTTGAAACTTGCGCAGCGTTCGGGTCAACTGGGCGACCACGCCGTGTGCGGAGCCCCGTTCGCACGCGGCAACGGTTTCGCGCAACCGCGGGAGCCCAAAGCGCACCCCGTCCTCGCCAACGGCGTCGGTGACGCCATCGGTGTAGGTGATGAAGGTGCTTTCGGGAGCGAGCGTGAGACTGAGGTCATGCCAGCCGACGCCGTCAAAGCCACCCAGGAGCGGTCCGTGCTCGCCGACTGATTCGACACCACTCGCGGACAGATACAGCGGTAGGGGATGACCTCCGACCGCGAACGTGACCTGATCGCCTCTGAGACGAAGACACAGTGCTGTGCACAGCGACAGTGACGGCTGCTGCTTGAGCGCACGATCGACGCAAGCCAGAAGGTCGGCCGGACTGGATCTGAATTCCGAGGCGGTTCGCATCGTGTGTCGCACGAGCGCTGTCAGAACGGCCGCTTCGACTCCCTTTCCGGTCACGTCGCCGATCACCATCATCCAGTCGTCGCCGGCCTCCCAGACGTCGTAGAAGTCGCCGCCGAC
Organism: Solirubrobacteraceae bacterium; assembly: GCA_049697735.1. Lineage (GTDB taxonomy): Bacteria > Actinomycetota > Thermoleophilia > Solirubrobacterales > Solirubrobacteraceae > Palsa-465. The sequence continues at coordinate 6,534 of JBAVWI010000139.1, read as the reverse complement.
TTCGCTGCCCTCGATGGCCGGCATATAGACGCTGGCCAGCTCGTATCCGGGTACGGCGGGAAGCTGGTCGGGGAGCAGGCTTTGCTGGAGCGTGTGTGCGATCAACGAACGTTCGCTGTAGAGCCGGGAGTTTTCGATCGCGACCGCCGCCCGGGCGGCGAGCTGCTCGGCCAAGCCGAGATCGAACTGATCGAGCAACCGGCCCGACTGGGCGCTGACCAGAGTCATTGCACCCAGGATCTTCTTGCCCACGCTCATCGGGACGATGAGCACCGAGCGCATGCCGACGGCGCGCAGCAGCTCGAGGTGCCGATCATCGACGGCGGCCTGTGCGAGCAGCTCGTCCGGAATCTCGGAGTAGAGAACCGGTTCTCGAGTACGAAACACCAGGCCAAGTCCTTGCTCTGGATTGAGCTTCTCCGGTTCGTAAGCGCGCAACTGCTTGGCCAATTTCAACCGTTCGGAATCGAAGTGCGCCAACGCGACCGGCTTCCGATCGCCTCCTTCACCGAAGAGATCCACGGCGCACCAATCGACTAGCCCAGGCACGGCAAGCTCGGCCACATTCTTGAGCGTCTCTTCATAATCCAGCGAGGAAGCCAATACCTCGCTGGCTTGAGCGAGGAACCGGGCGTGGCGCGCGGTGCGCTGCTGCTCGGTCACGTCCTCGATGATCATGATCGTCGCCTCGACCTCGCCCGCCGCGTCCAACAGCGGGGCAGCCTTCAGCAGTTGCCACCGCTCCGATCCCGTATCGCGGTTGACGGTTCGAATCAACAGCGGCTCAGCTTCCTCGCCGCGCAGAATCCGAACCGACGGAATGTCCTCCATCTCAACCGGTCGGCCGTCCTCCCCCCACACGAGATAGTCGGCCATGATCGCCGCCGGCGGGGTCTCGCGCAACGCCTCCCAGGAGTCGAAACCAAGATGAGCCACAGCCGCTGGGTTGGCATACAGAAACCGATGCTCATGGTCACGAATCGTCACCGGATCGCTCAACGAACCGACGATCGCATCAAAGCGTCGCTCGCTTCCGTGCAAAGCCGTGCGCAGCTCCACCACCAGCCGTTCGTTCTCCCGCTGGTCGTCCTTGCGCTCGGAAATGTCCTGCACGAAGGCATAGAAAATCCAGCCTGAACCTTGTTTGAGGGCGGAAACTGTCATCTCGACCGGGAACTCGGATCCATCAGCCCGCAGCGCCGCCATCTCGATTCGCCGATCCAGAATCGGGCCCTCACCAACCGCCAAGAAGCGCTCGAGCCCAGCCCGATGTGCTGATCGAAAACGGTCGGGAACGATCAGGTTGGCCACCGTCTGGCCGATAGCGTCCGCGCGCGACACCCCGAACGCCCTTTCCGCACTCGGATTCCAGTACGACACGATGCCGTGTTCGTCCATCGCGACCACAGCACTATGTGCTCGGTCAAGGATCAACTCGGTCAGGGACGCGGGCATCAGCTGTGGATTATCCGCCTTGCTCCGGAGGCCTCGACCTCGGGCGATGACAGTCGGCTACCTCCTGTCCTGCGAGGCGCGTGATCGGCGCGACGTCGCCCGCTACCCGCGGTCGTAGCGCTCTTGCTCCTCGATCGTCCGCTCGGCGGTCGGCCGGGCCTCGAGGCGACCGTCAGGAATCGGCTCACCGCTCTCCACCGAGAGGCCATAAGTGCCCTCAGCCAGGCGAGCCTCGGCGCGCTCGACGGCGGTCAGCTCCTTGCGCAGATCCTCGGCCCGCCCAGCGTCGAACTGGTCTTGGTAGAGGTTCTCTGAGTCCTCGTCGCCGGGCTCGCGCCGGTTGTCGGCGTCCAGCGCGCCGTCGTTCTCCAGCGCCGACAGGGCCTCCTCGATGCGGGCCCGCTCGGCGGCGAGCAGGTCTCGTGCGCGATCAGGTTCGATCCGAGCACCCTACCCGACTCGCCGCGCGAAGAACGCCGGGTGCGATTCCTAGCGGCCGGTTCGGGCGCGCGTCTTGGCCGCCTTCTTGGCGCTCGCGCTGCGCTTGACCGCGTTGCGCTTGCGCGTCCGGGCGGCCTTCTTGGCCGCCTCGGTGCGACGCGACCCACTGACCCGACTCTCGATCTCGGAGGCAGCCGAGCGCAGATTCTCGACCGTGCGGGCAACGCCAGTCGGTGACTTTCCGCGCTTGGCGCGACCAGACTCGTTCAGGGCCCTGGCAACCTTCCTGCGCAGCCCGCTCTGGCGCAGCACATCAAACAGATCTGACTCGCGCTTCCTGTTAGCCATCTCGCTCCTCCGCATCCAGTTCCAGTTGATTTTGCCGGCACCCAACGTGGCTACCCGGTTCCACGTCGTTGACGCATCAAAGTGATCGCGGCGCGCCCGGCGGATCGATGAGCTTGGCCACTCAGCCGGCGGTGTAGGAGCCGGTGATGGCCGACAGCCAGTCGGTCGCGGCGGGTAGGTGCGCTGGATCGATGTGGTGCGCCGCGTCGGACTCGTGATAGGTGACGGCAAGTCCGCCGGCCTGGAGCAACTCGTGAGCGCGCCGCGCAAAACTCACCTCGATGACCGGGTCCCGGCGACCGTGGGCGATGAAGACAGACAGGTCGGGACGTGACGGGAGGTCAGGCCGCCAGCCCTCGACGGTGGGAATGAAGCCCGAGAAGGCCACGATGCCGGCCGGTGCCGGGCGCGACCCGGAGAGGCCGAGCCCGTAGCTCATCACCGATCCCATCGAGAAGCCGCCCAACACGGTGTCGCTGGGGGCAATCCCGGTGGCCGCCCACAGCTCGTCGTGGAAGTCCGACAGCGCCTGGAAGGCCGCGTGGAAGGTATCGGGATCGGGATAGCCGACCCGGGGGACGACGTACCAGTGATGTCCGGGCCAGCCACGGATGCTCAGCGGCGCGCGGGGGGTGACAACGTGCAGACGGCGTTGTGGATCAAGGGCGTCCCCGAGGCCGAGGAGATCATGCTCGTCACTGCCGCGCCCGTGGTGCAGGATCAGCAGCCCCGCGGGATCTGCGCTCGCGGGCCGCTCGCGGTAGGTCAGGGCGTTCAAGCCTGGCCCTGGGCGCGCCGTTGGGCGCGCGGGTTGACCAGCGGCGTGAGCAGCTGTTGAAGCCGCGAACGCAGATGCTCGTGCTGGACGGGCAGGCGCAGCTCCTCGCCGAGCCGGTCAGGGTCCTCGTCGACGGCGAAGCCCGGTGAGGTCGTGGCAATCTCGAACAGGATGCCCTGGGGCTCGCGGAAGTAGATGGAAAAGAAGTAGTCGCGGTTGATCACCGGAGTCACCTGCATGCCCGCGTCGCCGACGCGCCCGCGCCAGGCCTCGTGATCCTCGTCGCGCGAGTGCCAGGCAATGTGATGGACGGTTCCCGCCCCCGGCACGCCGCGCTGAGCGGACTCGTCGTAGGCCCAGTGGAAGTGGCGCTCGTCTCCGTCAAGGCGGTACGCGCCGTCGCTCAGCGGCGTGAAGCCCAGCGTCTCGGTCAGGAGCGCCCGGTCGGCATCCAGATCGCGACCCGGGTAGGCCCGCGCGCCCTCGACCCCCAGGATGGCGTGTTCGGCCGGAATCTCGAGATGCGCGGCGCGAAGCGGCGGGTCGCCGTGGTCGGCGACCACGAGCGCCAGGCGCAGGCAGTCGTAGTCGGCAAAGCTCAGCGAGCCCTGACCGCGTTCGCCGGCGTAACCGCGGGTCGAGAGGCGCTCGGACCAGAAATCCAGCGAAGCCTCGGAAGCGACGCCGAGCTGGATTGTGTGGACCATGCCGGCACCCGCCTCGCCCCTCTGCGCGCCGGCGAACTCAAACCAGGTCAGGATCGAGCCGGGGGAGCCGCGCTCATCGCCGAAATACAGATGGTAGGCCTCCGGCGCATCGAAGTTGACCGTCTGCTTGACCAGCTGAAGGCCGAGCACGTCGGCGTAGAAATCGACGTTCTTCTGCGCATCACCGGTGATCATCGTGATGTGGTGCAAGCCCTGCAGCTTCATCGGGGTCTCCTTCGGGGGAGCGTGGTCGCGAGCGCACGTCTGCTCATGCCGGCGAGGCGGGCTAGGGCACCGGCCCGAGGGCCGGTTCGGACAGGACCGGAGACACCGGCCCGAGGACCGGTTCGGACGGGACCGGACGCACCGCCACGCGCCGGCGCCGGGTGGGCAGCCAGGCGATCAATCCGCCCAGACCCGGGACCCAGATCGCGATCGCGTGATACACGAGCACAGTGCCGACGGAGGCGGCCGGCGAAAGCCCGTACAGGACCAGCGACGCGGCGAGGCCCGAGTCGAGCACGCCGAGCCCGGCCGGCATCGGGATCGACGTGGCCAGGTAGCCGATGCAGTAGGCGATGACCACGGCAGAAACGCCGAGGGGATGGCCGGTGGCGGCGCAGGCCGCCCACAGCGCACCCATGTCGAGACAGAGAAAGCCGGCCGCGCCGAACAGGCGCCAGTGAGGAGTACCAGCCGCCGTCCAGGCCCCTTCGAGGCCGGCCGCCACGCCCCGAACCAGACGCGGGGCACGAGCCCCGAGACGACGGGCGAGAGCGACGGTCAGCGCGGCGCTGGAGAGCACACCGACTGAGACCAGGATCGGGATCCCGGCATGGCTGAGGTCGTGGGGACCACCGGGGACACCGACGAGCAGGAGCACGCCGGCGGCGCCGTTGACAACGAAGCCAAATGCCGTGAGCAGGCATAGAAGTGCCGCCGCCCGCTCGATCAGCCGAATGGTTTCGACCCCGTGCCGGCGCAACAGCCAGCTGGTGGCAGCGGCCGAGGAGATGTTTCCTCCGGGAAGCACGGCGCCCGCGCCCATGGCAATCCACGCCACCTGGCGGCTGACCGGGCGAGGCGGCTCGGGAAAGAAGCGTCGGAAGATCACCACGTAGCTCAGGCATGAGCCGAGCTCGAGCCCGATCGCCACCAGGATCCAGGCGGGATCCATGGCGCCGATCTGCTTGATCACCTCGGCCGGTGGCGCAACCCATAGCAGCAGCCCCACCGACAGCGCGCCGACGACGGCGGTTGCCAGTGCGCGGCCGCTGAGGCGTCCCCACTTCGGCGCCGAAGCGGCGTCCTGACCGGAACCTTGATGCTCTCCCATTACCAATATGGTCCCGCATCTCGGCTACCGGCTCCCGAACGGTAATAAAAGTCCGGGTTAAGACGTCTGACGCGTATCTGACGCCGGCGCCCCGGACGCCGGTTCGAGCACGAACACCGAGATCTGCCGCTGCGTGGCTCGACGCTCGTACTGATCAAAGCCCGGATACATGCGCAGACCCTCCTGCCAGATCCGCGCACGCCGCTCTCCTTCGGCCCGCACCGCTCGCACGTGGCGGTGGTCACCATCGACGACGACGTCGGCCTCGGGCTTGGCTCGCAGGTTGTGGTACCAGCCGGGGTGCTGGTCCTGGCCGAAGTTGGACGCGATGATCGCCAGCCCGTCAGCGGCCGGAATGCCGAGCACCGGCACGGTTCGGGGCCGGCCAGTCTTGGCCCCTGTCGTGGTGAGCATCACGACCGGGAGCCCCGCCACCAGACTCGCAAAGGTGTAGCGCCCGTGCGTCAGCCGGTGCACCGGCCGATCGATGTGGTGCATGACACGGGCAAACAGCCAGGAGCCCGGACCACTGGCGGCAAAGCGACGCAGGAAACGCTGAAACGCGTTGGCTCGGTCAAAGGCGATGGGCTGTGTCGTAGTCACGCGCGCCCGCGTGACGTTACATGGCAACATCCTCAGACCGCAATCGGAGCTTCGCGGGCCCGCAGCGAGGCCCCGACCGAAGCGACCACGACGAGCGCGATGCCCACCAGCTCGCGGACGCTCAGGTTCTGCCCCAGGATGAGAAAGCCGGCCAGGGCGGCCACCGCCGGCTCGAGGCTCATGAGCACGCCGAAGACGTTGGTCGCGATCCGCCGCAGCGCCTCCATCTCCAACGAATAGGGGATCGCGGACGAGAGCATGCCAACCGCGGCCCCCACCGCGAGGGAGTGGGGGGTCAGGATGCGAGCGCCGCCCTCGATGACGCCGGCGGGAAGCGCCGCTATCGCGGCTACGCACATGGCCAGGGTGAGACCGGCGCCATCGGCGAACGCCCGGCCGACCCGCGCGTTGATGAGGATGTAGGCGCCCCACATGCAACCCGCGATCAGGGCCAGGCCGGCACCGAGCGTGTCAACTCCATGGGCGTCGCCGCGCATCAGAGCCACGATGCCGAGCGCAGCCAGGGCGACCCACAGGAAATCGACCCGCTTCCGCGTGCCCGCCACCGCCACCATGAGCGGACCGATGAACTCGATCGTTACGCCGATCCCGAGCGGAATGCGCCGGATGGCCTCGTAGAAGGACAGGTTCATCGCCGCCAGCACGATTCCGAAGCTGGCCGCGAGCAGCAGCTCCCGTCTTGTCCTCGTCCTGATTCGAGGGCGCGAGATGATCAGCAGGACGAGGGTGGCCGACACCAGCCGCAGCAGCACGGCGCCACCCGGACCAATGCTGGCAAACAGGGTTGAGGCGACCGCGGAGCCGAACTGCACCGAGCCGATCGCACCGAGCACGAGGACCGGCGA
>JBAVWI010000138.1:0-1581 GCA_049697735.1 Solirubrobacteraceae bacterium | reverse complement strand
GCTGGTGGAGGAGCAGGCGGCGTTGCGGCGGGTGGCGATGTTGGTGGCTACGGAGGCTTCGTCGGGGGAGGTGTTCGCGAAGGTGGTTGAGGAGGTGGCGGGTTTGCTGGGGGATGTTGATGTGGCGTTGTTGCGGGCTGAGGGTGATGGGACGGCGACGGTTGTGGCGATCTGGGGGGCGGGCATGGCGGCTACTTTGCCGGTGGGTGCGCGGGTGCCGGTTGATGATGAGGGTGTGGCGTCAAGGGCGATGCGGGAGGGGCGGTCGGTGCGGGCTGATGATTATTCGCGGGTGACGGGGGCGATCGCTGAGCGGGGTCATCCGCACGGGTTGAGCTCGGGGTTGGGGGTGCCGGTGGTGGTTCGTAGTCGGGTCTGGGGGTTGATCGGGGTGGCCAGGTTTGACGGTGGGGCGCTACCGGCCGATACCGATTCGCGTTTGACGCAGTTTGGTGAGCTTGTCGCTACGGCGATCGCTAACGCGCAGGCGCGCGCTGAGGTGCAGCGCCTGGCTGAGGAACAGGCGGCGTTGCGGCGCGTCGCGACGATGGTCGCGCGTGAAGCTGCCCCCGAGGAGGTGCTGGCGGGGGTCGCTGAGGAGGTCGGGCGTCTGCTTCAGACCGACGCGGCAGCGGTCTGGCGCTATGAGCCCGACGGGCACGCCACGGTCGTGGGTAGCTGGGGCGCGGTCGGCGCCAGCGTTCCCGCTGGGCGGGTAAAGCTCGAGGGCGACAGCGTCACCGCGCTGGTGTACCGGACGGGGCGCCCAGCGCGCTTTGATGGCTATGAGAACACGGCCGGGCCGGTCGCTGCCTACGCCACAACCGTGGGGCTGCGCGCCGCGGTCGGAACCCCGATCATCGTCAGCGGACGCCTGTGGGGGTCAATCGGCGTAGCCACCATGCAAACCACGCCGATACCCCCAGACGCCGAATCACGGATGCAGGAATTCACCGAACTCGTCGCCACCGCGATCTCAAACCTCCAGGCCCGCTCAGACCTCGCCGCGTCACGAGCCCGGATCGTGGCCACAGCCGACGAAGAACGCCGCCGCGTCGTACGCGACCTCCACGACGGAGCCCAACAACGCCTCGTGCACACCATCGTCACCCTCAAGCTAGCCCGCCGCGCGCTAACCACAAACGGACGCCAAGCAGCCGCACTCATCGACGAATCACTCACCCACGCCCAAACCGCCACCAACGAGCTACGCGAACTCGCCCACGGCATCCTGCCCTCCACCCTCACCCACGGCGGCCTGCGCTCAGCCATCAAAGCCCTCGCCACCCGAATGACAATCCCCGTCCAAATCAACGTAGCCGTAGACCGCCTCGCCCCCGAACTCGAAGCCACCGCCTACTTCACCATCGCCGAAGCACTCACCAACGTCACCAAACACTCACACGCCGACCACGCCACCGTCAACATCCACATCAAGCACGACACCCTCCAAGTCGAAGTCCGCGACAACGGAATCGGCGGCGCCCAAACCAACGGAACCGGCCTCCTCGGACTCAGCGACCGGCTGGCCGCCATCGGTGGCAGCCTCCACGTCAAGAGCCCACCCCACGACGGCACTCT
>JBAVWI010000137.1:0-7064 GCA_049697735.1 Solirubrobacteraceae bacterium | reverse complement strand
CGTGAAACGTGGAGCCAAGGCTCTCGACGCGAAGGCCGGCGGGCGACGTGACCGCGGTGAGCTCGTCCTCGACTGCAGCCCTCCCGGACGTGTGGCCCTCTCCCGGATGCCACCTCGTTGGCCATAGCCCGGTCCAACGAGCGGAAGAGGTGCCTCTGCGGTGAGGCGGGGACGTGTAGCACGAGCGGCCCTGAGACGGCAAGGCGTTCGCGCAGCCGGTTCAGCGCCTTTCCGTCGTCCCATCCGTGCTCGAGGACGTCAGTCGAGACGATCAAGTCAAATTTCCCGGCCAGCGGAGCGCTGCCGATCTCCGCGCATAGCCCGTCGATGCGTCGTCCGATCGCGAGCAAGGTGCCGTTCGTCTTCACCCCAGCCCCGAGCCGATCTCCCGCAGGAGGGTCGCCGTCCGCTCCGCGTAGGTGCCGCCAGCAACTGCCGCCCGGCCCGCGAGACCGAGCTCCCGGGGGTTCACCGGACCTGTCAGGATCTCGGCAACGGCAGCCCGCATCGCGGTGGGGCCATTAGCGAGCAGTGCCCCACCATTGACGAAGATCGTCCGGTGCTCCCGGCTGTCAGTCGCGACCATCGGGGTTGCCGTGGCCGGCAGCTCCCACGTGCGCATGTTGTGCGTGCCGGCGTTCTGCGGGTGGAGAATATTGAGCCCCACCGCGGCTGACCGGTAGAGGCTGGCCGCTTCTCGCCCGAAAAACCGGCCGGGGATGACGGTCGCCGCTAGGTGCGATCGCCGGGCGGCGGCCTCCCAGCCGCTGCCGGTGACGCCTACGGCCAGATCCTGGAGGGCGCGGATGTGTGCCTCGCGCTCCGGCGACCACTGGCCCACGAATACGACATCCCATCGTCGCGGCTCGGGTGGATCATCGGCGTACCAGATCGGGTCATAGCCGAAGGGTACGGCGAGACAGCGGATGCCCTCCGCTCGCAGTCGTCCGCACAACGCCTGCGACCAGATGGCGACGACATCGAACTCGCGCAGAGATTGAAGCCAACCCGCCTCGCGAAAGGCCGGGTAAAGAGGATCGTCGGGACACCAGTTGACCAATACGGCGCCCGTCGCACGACGTAGCCGCCGTACCGTCTGGGCAGAGACGAAGCGGCCCTTGACCACCACGACGAGATCAGGCCGTTGCTGAGCGACTCTCTCCACCAGGTTCCCTCCGGCTAGGCCGAGCAGCGGACCCGCGACGTGCAGCCGCCGGGCGCGGACGTAGACGCCGTGACCACTGGTCAGCCGCGGTGCGTCGACCAGGGAGGTGTCGTGACCTTGAGCCAGGAATCCAGACACGAGCGAGGGGCCGAGCTGTCCTTCTCCGGCCGGCGCAACCACCGTGATCCTCATCGCGGGTCAGACGGTGCGCCGCTCACTTCACCACGCGCATTGACATGATCAGGTCCCGGTTACCCAGCGGGAGAGTGAACGCCCACCACCGCTCGAAGCCGTCTAAGTGCCGGTTGATTAACGCCTCAAATCCGGAAAGGCGCAGCAGCGGAAGCACTCGCCCTCGAGGTCCCTGTGCCATCCCAAGGGTGACCCTGCGGCGGATAACCGTGTAACGGACTTCGGAGTAGAAATTCCACGGCGTCCCGTCCATCAGGTAATCGAAGGAGTGGGCTGCGAGATGGTGTTTGTGGGTGGGGTCGATCCAGGAGGTCGGGCTCGAGAAATGCGGCGTGACGATGAAGACCGATCCGCCGGGACGGGTGATCCGGTGGAATTCAGCCATGACGACTAGCGGCTCGTCGAGGTGTTCTATGACGTGTCGGGCCACCACGGCGTCGAACGTGTTGTCGTCGAACGGGTATGGAAACGCATTCAGTTCGTGGAGGACATCCGCGTCGGTGTCAGCCAGTCGGTCGATACCGACCGCCCCCCGGCGCTTGTGCTGGCCACAGCCGACGTCGAGGACATAGGCGCCGGTTGGTATGTCCGGCTCGTGTTCCCGTTCCACGAGCGCGATCCAACGGTCGCGCAGAAGGGGGGCCAGAGTGCCGAGCACGGATGGAATGTAGCGATCCGGTGGGGCTGATCCGGGCCCCTCGGCGGCGACGGTCGCGCAGACCAGAGCGGTCAGCGCTATGCGTCGTGCGTCAGGGGTGACTGAGGCCCGACTGCGTCGGCGCGGTGGTGTTGGCCTTCCAGTCGGCGCTGTCGCGACCGAGGTGATCTGAGCCGAATACCGGCGCCGTGAGCGGACGGTCGACCTTGGCCGTGAAGGTTTGCGACGAGCAGCCGCTTGAGCAGGTCGGGTCGGTGTAGGTGACAACGTCGCCCTGGTGATACTGCTGGGTTTTGTTCGAACTCGACGCGCTGGCCGAGGACCAGGTCCCGCGGTTGATCCCGCGGGGTGGCGCGGCTGCGGACGGCGCGATAGACCGGATGAAGTTGGCACGGAATGCGTTCGCGGCCGCCGTGCCGGCGGCAGCTGCCGCGGCCGGCACGGCCCCGCCACCCTTCGGCGGCGGCCCCTGGATGTAATTGCTCAGGCTGGCCGCCAGGAAGGTGTCGTACGCAACGAGGAGCCGGCCCGTGCGCCGACTTAAATCGTAGGTTTCCGGCACAGGCGGTCCGCCCGTGCTGAAAACTAGGACGTTGACCGTGGTGATCGGTCCGCTGGTAACCGTCCGAACAATCTGAAGAGTAGTCGCCGACATATAAGCCTGGGCGAGTGCGTACGCGCCGATGATGCGATCCGCGCCGATAGCACGTTGCACCTCCGGCTCGTATAACGCAGCGATGCGCGGCTGGCTGGCCTGTCCGAACATCCAGAGCTGGTCGATCAGTCGCTGCGGAGAGTCGGCTGGCTGGCGGTCGACGACCGCCGGCACGATCGGCGGAGGCTCATTCGTGAGCCGGCCGTCCGGCCTAACCTTCGGGACGGAGGCAGCTCGTCGAAGATACTGGTCGATCGAGGTCAGCCCCGTTGCCGGTCCGGCGCATCCGGAGACGCAGGCGACGGCCAACACGCACAAAGCTACCGATCGCCCCTTCTCCCACACGACTGACATCCTAGCCCGCGGTCCAGTGTCGTACTCGTCTTAGACATCGGGCACCGACCCACCACAGGGCCAGAGGAGCGGTTAGGACGACAAGTCGCTGGCCGAGGCTCACGTACGCGAATGGCAGGTCACGATCGACATCCCCGATCGTAACCAGGACGACCGCGTAGGTGATGAGCCCCAGGGCGTGACCGTCAGGTCGCGTGGCCACGACCAGGAACCGGTAGAGCGCCCCGAGCACCGTGAGCCCAATCACGACCCCTGCAGGCCCGAAGTCGATCCATAGATTTGCCGGATGGCCGATAGCCTGGGGTACCAGGCCGGCGCCTAACGGCGTGTTCCAGTAGTTCCGCGTCCACCACACACCGAGGCCGACAGGTGGCTTGCCGGGCCACAACACCCGCGGCACGAGTCCGGCCGCGACAAGCGTGAGCGTCCGTCCGTCCTGGTAGGGGACGACCGTCGGCGTATACCAGACGCTGAGCACCATCGTGTCGAAGCCGTACAGGCGACCGCTCAAGGAGACGAGCGGCTCCGTCAAGGGTGTCCACGGCCTAAATGTCCGCGGAGCGCCTCCCCGGAGGCTGTAGTGCCATAACTGGTCGGGCAGCGCGGCGAGGACGGACACCGGATTTCTCGTCGCGAGACGATCCGAGGCGAGTCGGCTGGCCTGCACGATCGGGAAGACGAGAACAACGATGATCAGCGCGGGGAGCAGCAGGCGGCCGGGACGGATATAGCCGCGGCTATAGCGCCAGGCAGCGAGGACGGTGAGTATGGCGACGACCGCCGGTTCCTTGAACTGGCCCACGGCAGAGAGGGAGAGAACCGCGGCGACGCAGATGGCCAACCCGACTCGGGCCCATCGAGCCGCCACCGTGGCGCGCCGAGTGAGCAGGCACAGGCCGGCGACCATGTAGACCGAACAAGCGGAGATTGCGCTGGAAAGCGCCCCGTTGCCCGCTAAGACAGTCGATCCCGTGTGGTTGATGGCGACCCCGGCGGTTGTCGCCGCGAAGCCGAAGCCGAAGACGAGCGGCGGTAGCCATACCGGGGGTCGGTCTAACAGGGCTGCAGAGGGCAGCCGGATCCGTGCCGCGCCGCGTGCGACGAGCCTCGAGTTGTAGGCCAGTCCGGCCCCGACGAAGCCGAAGCTCGCGATGGCGAGTGCGTACTGCCGCACGTCGACGGGCGCCGAGGTCACACCGACGTTGACGAAAGCGTCGAGGTTGAACAGCACGACGAGCGCCCGCACAGGGAAGAGCAGGAGGTAGGTGATCGCCGTGAGGACTCCCAGCTCGAGGAGATCGATGCGGCCCCGCGCTGCGGCACCGGCGACCGTGACCCCGCAGGCCATACAGGAGCCCGCGAGAAGGGCCGTCCAGGCAACCGCGTCGGGAAGAGGAATCAGGCCGATGCCGAGCAGCGCCACAGAGCCAGCTGCCCACAGGTAGTGGTTCCGTATGTCGATGTGGGCCGACCACACGGATCCGGGGGTGCCACGGCCAGTCTCCAAAGTAGCCACCGTCTGGGGAAATGTCCGAGAGGAGCGGCCGAGCAGGACACGGAGCATACTGTCGGTCACCGGATGGATCCGTCTGCTTGGATCGGGTCGACTGCGCCGGGACTCAGTATGGTCGAGCGCGAACACTGTCGTACTCACGCAGCAACGAGCCTCGTCGAACCATCGTGAATTCTCTGGCTGGCCGATCCGGCGATGGTGGCGGCCGTGGCCAAGTCCTCTACGTCCTCGCGGACCTTCCCGATCCGCCCCGCGGCGGGAACGATCTTCGCTATTCCCAGAACCTGCGCATGCTCGCCGAACTCGGCTGGCAGGTCCACGTCGTCGCCGGTGCGGCGCGGGCGGACCGCGCACGGGCAGGGGTTGGGGATCACGCTCAGTTGGTCCGCGCGGTCCCGATCCCTCCGTCGCGAACCAATGCTGTCGACCGCGTGCGGCGCGTCGCCGGCATCGCCCGCGGGGCGGTGAGCCGAGTCCCGGTCGATCCCTGGGCGCAGGCCCACCGCGCCGCCGGATTCGATGCGGCCGTGCTCGAGGTTGCGCGCGGCATCCGCCCGGATGCTCTTGTGATCCGCTCGTTGTTTGCTCACCTGATTCCTCAGTTGCGCCGGTTCACGGGACCGATCGTGGTCGATCTACACGACGCTGACGCCCTGCAGGCCCGAGCTCTTCTTGGGACAGTTCCCCCACTTGCCCGTCCAGGGATCCTCCTGAGGCTCGGGGCAGCGCGGAGAGCCGAGCGGCTGCTCCGTGTAGCTGATGAGCTGTGGGTGACCTCCAGGGTCGAGGCCGACTATCTGGGTGCCCGCGGCATTCGGACGCCATCCATCCTCGTCCGCAACGCGGTGGCCGTGGCCGGGACGGCACCCGCTCGCGGCGAACCAAGCCCGGAACTACTCTTGGTCGCCGGGTACGGCTATCCGCCCAACCTCGCGGCAGCTGAGCGCCTAGTCGAGGAAGTGTTGCCGCTCGTGCGCCGGTCGGTCGAGGCCCGGGTCACGCTCGTGGGTCGCGACCTGCCGCTGGAGACGGCCCGGCGATGGTCCTCGCTTCCAGGCGTTGCCGTCCTCGGGGCAGTCGACGATCTCTCGGGGCATCTGGAGCGAGCCGCCGGCGTAGTCTTTCTGCCCTCATGGAGCACCGGGACGCCACTCAAGATCGCGGAGGCACTCGCCTACGGCCTACCACTCGTCGCCAACTCGATTGCCGTCGCTGGGCTGGAGGGCCTTCGTGACGGCGAACACTTCCTATTGGCAGACTCCTCCCGGGCAGCGGCAAAGCAGGTGGTTCGTCTTATCACCGATAGGTGCCTCCACAGGCGGCTCGTCGCCGCTGGCTGGGCGTACGCTCGCGGCACGCTGAGCTATGACGCCGCGCTCCACGCGGTGGCCACGCAATCGGTAATGGGGCGGGTACGTGCCGTCCAACGTCGCGAATTCGGTCCGAGAACCGGCTGACAATGCTCCGTCCCGGGGACGGGATGTTTAACGAGAGCGATGAGACCGGGGGCGAATTTTGATCACGGAAACACCGGCTTACTCAATCGGCTCACACCTGGAGCCTGACGTCCAAATCGAGTGCTGGCCTTCGGCACCAGGTGTCGCCGTGAGGGCTGGCTGGTCCGCCTGTGAGAGTGCCCGGAGTCACGACGGTTTGACTATCCTCCTGATTGACCGGGACTCGGATGAAAGGCTGGTGCGCATCGGCCACTACCTGCAGGGGTGCCAATGAGAGTTCTGATCACTGGGGGTGCTGGCTTCATCGGCTCCCATCTGGCCGAGAGGCTCCTCATGCAGGAGCACGTCGTTCACGTCATCGACGACCTCTCGACGGGCTCGATAGAGAACATCAGGCACCTCCGACACGAGCCCCGGTTCGGGTATACGATCGACTCCTGCCACGACAGTCGGCTCGTGGCCGAGCTCGTCGACGAGGCCGACTTCGTGTACCACCTTGCCGCGGCTGTGGGCGTGCAGCTGATCGTCGACAGCCCGGTACGGACGATCGAAACCAACGTGCACACGACTGAGATCGTCCTCTCACAGGCGAGCAAGAAGAGTCGCCCGGTCTTCATCGCCTCGACGAGTGAGGTCTACGGAAAGTCCAGTCAACTCCCCTTTCGCGAGGACGGGGACATCGTCTTGGGCGCTACCGACCGGGGACGATGGGCCTACGCCTGCTCCAAGGCCCTGGATGAGTTCCTGGCCCTGGCCTACTACCGAGAGCGCCGGCTTCCGACGATCATCGGGCGGATGTTCAACACCGTCGGGCCCCGCCAGACCGGCCGCTATGGAATGGTCGTACCCACCTTTGTGCGTCAGGCCCTGGCAGGCGAACCGATGACCGTGTTCGGAACCGGCGAGCAGTGCCGCTGCTTCTGTCATGTCAGTGACGTCGTCCGTGCGCTGGCCGATCTCTGTCAGCGGGAGGACCTCTACGGCCAGGTCCTGAACATCGGTTCGACCGAGGAGATCTCGATGAACGGTTTGGCTGAGCGGATCAAGAAGATGACCGGCTCGGCCTCGGA
>JBAVWI010000136.1:0-4456 GCA_049697735.1 Solirubrobacteraceae bacterium | reverse complement strand
GGGCTGCTCGGGCTGGCCGTCGTCCTGGCCGGCGCGGTTTCGCTGCTGCGCCGCTTTGGGCGCGCGCCGGCGATCGTCGCCGCGGTCGTGCTGTGCCTGCTGGCGCTGCCGGTGGCCGGACTGCCCTGGCACCTGTTCTGGCACCTCAAGATCGCGGTCAGCGCACGTGACATAGGCAACGGCCTGGCCGGGCTGCCGTCCGCGGTCGTGCCCTACACCGGCGCCAGTCCCTGGGTGCGGATGGTGACCACGCTCGGCGCCGCCGTCCTGCTCCTCGACGCTGCCGTCGTGCTCGCCTTCGCCCCCCAGGAGCTCGGCGACCTGCGTCGCGCCGGGGCGGCGCTGCCGTTGATCGCGCTGGCCGTGGTCCCGGCCACGCTCGTGCGCCCTGAGCTTCCCTACGCTCAGGGACTGGTGCTGTTCGCGCTGCTGGCCGCGTTCATGTGGGCCGAACGCCTGCGTCGCGAGACTGCGGCGGCCGCGCTGGCCCTCGCGCTGCTCGCCGGAGCGGTCGGCGCGGTGGCGGCGCCGGGCCTCGATCAGCACCGGGCACTGCTCGATTACCGGGCTTGGGCGGGGGGGCTCGTGCGCCATCGCGTCGACTCCTTCGTCTGGAATGAGACCTACGGTCCGTTGCACTGGCCCCGCAAGGGGCACGTGGTGATGACTGTTGACGCCAAGACCGGCGACTACTGGAAGGCGGAGAACCTCGACATCTTCAACGGTCACGCCTGGGTGGCGGGCACCGTCTCGAGCGTGCGGCTGCCGCCGCCCGCCCAGGCGGCAGTCGACGTCTGGTCACAGACGATCAAGGTCCACATCGCCGGGATGCGGACCAGCGACGTGATCGCCTCGGGCTTCGCCTCTGACCCGCTCGCCGTGCCCGGGAACGCGGCCCCGGGTCAGTCAGACGGGACCTGGATCGCCAGCCGTCCGCTGGGACCGGGGACGACCTATGTCGTCAACACCTACTCGCCGCACCCCAGCGCGGTCCAGCTCGAGGCCGCCGGGCGCGACTACCCGCGCTACCTGCTCGACGACTACCGGTCGATTTCACTGCCCGAGGCGCGTGTCCCGGCCATTGCCTACCCGCGGATCGTGTTTCCGGGCTTTTACGCCAAGCACGCGGCGGCGAGCTATGTGTCCGGCACCGGACCGAGCGCCGCGACCCCGGCCGCCGCCATCGCCCGTTCGCCGTATGCGCCCGTCTACGCGCTCGCCCGGCGTCTGGCCGCCGGCGCCCGCAGCCCGTACGCACTCGCGGTTCACATCGAGCGCTACCTGCTGCGCGGTTACGCGTACAACGAAAGGCCGCCGGTCCGGCCGTACCCCCTGGTCAGCTTCCTCTTCCAGGACCGGATCGGCTACTGCCAGCAGTTCTCGGGCGCGATGGCCCTGCTGCTTCGCATGGCGGGCGTCCCGGCCCGGGTCTCGGCCGGTTTCACGCCCGGCACCCGGGCGGGTGCCAACGGGCCGTTCGTGGTCACCGACATCAACGCCCACGCCTGGGTCGAGGTCTGGTTTCCCGGCTACGGCTGGGTCCGCTTTGACCCCACCCCGCCGGTCGACCCGGCGCTGGGAGGCCAGACGGCGCTTCCCATCCTCAAGAACCTGCCCGGGTCGGGCCACAACACCCCGGGGAGTCACGGCCTGGGAGCCACCGCGACCCCGTCAGCGGTTCGGACGCACAGGGTCCCCAGCGGGGGGAGCAGCCCGATCGTGATCGCGCTCATCGTGGCGGCAATTGCGCTGCTGATCTGGCTGGGCGCCGGGCTGCGCCGCAGCCCGACCAGCACCGACGAGCGGGTGCGCGAGCTCGAGCAGGCGCTGGCTCGCACCGGACGTCCGCTGGCCGCCGGCGTGACTCTTACCGATCTCGAGCATCGTTTCCGTGACTCGCCGGCCGCCGCGGGCTACGTGCGCAGGCTGCGGCTGGCGCGTTACCGGGGCGCGGACGGCGAGCCCATACCCGGTGCGCGACGCGCGCTGCGCCAGCAGCTGCGTGCGGGGCTCGGGTTGAGCGGCCGGGCACGCGCGCTGTGGGCGCTGCCGCCGCGGCCCGCGCGGCATAGGCTCCGCCCCCGGGGGTCCTAAAATTCCGTGAGTATGGATGACGTCTACGACCTTTTTCGCCGTGGGACCGAGCTGCTCGAAGCCGGGCACTGGCACCAGGCGGCGATCCCCCTCACGCGCGCGCGCGACCTAGCTCCCGAGCAGACCTCGATCCGCGAGGCGCTGGGCCGAGTCTTCTTTCACGTCCAGAAGTACGAGCAGGCCGCGGCTGAGTTTCAGGCTGTCATCGACCGGGCCCCGACCAACGACTACGCGCTGTTTTGCCTGGGCCGGTCCTTGCAGCTGCTCGGCCGTCACGCCGAGGCTCGGCATCCGCTCGTGCTCGCCGCCTGCCTGCAGCCGGGCCGCCGGGATTACCGGGTCTATCGCGACCGGGCCCGGGCCCGGGCGGCCGATTAGCGGCGCCGCCGGCGGCCACGAGAGGGCGCAACGCCCGGCGCGGTGGGGCGGCAGGGCGAACACGCCAGCGCCCCCCAAGGCGGTCCGGCAGTGCTACCCTGAAGGCACAGCTTTCGTCCGGGCGCTTCCCGGAAGTAGGACTTGAAAGTGGGCGCTCGCCCGCTTTTTTTATTGAGTTGACGAGTATTGACGGAGGAGAAAGTGAATGCCTTGCAGACCGAGATCGAAGCCAGACTCGCCGGCCTCGAGCCCGAGGTCGAGGTGCTGCTGGCAGAAGTCGTCTCGGGCTCAACCCTGCGCCTGTACATCGACTGTCCAGACGGCGTGACGCTGGCTGTCTGCGAGCGGGTGTCGGGCCACCTGGCTGATTACCGCGAGCGCTTTTCGCTCGAGGTCTCGTCGCCGGGCCAGGACCGCCCTCTTACCAAGCCCCAGCACTACGCGCGCTTTCTCGGCCGGCGTGCCCGCGTGCGGCTCCGTGGTGACGCGGCGCTGCCCGAGGGCGCGCATAAGCAGCTGACCGGTGAGCTGGTCGGCGCCTCGGATCAGGAGATCACCATCGCCGCGCAAGACGGCGTAGTCACGATTCCCTACGAGCAGATCGTCCGCTCCAACCTCGTACCCGGAGACTGAGTCCATGTCCAAGGAGATCGTCGAGGCCGTACGAGGCCTCGCAGCGGAAAAGAACATTTCCCATGAGAAGCTGATGGAGGCGCTCGAGGACGCGCTTCTCTCCGCTTATAAGAAGACGCCCGGATCGGCGCCCTATGCCAAGGTGGAGATGGACCGCGACAGCGGTGACTTCATTGTCTGGGAGCTGAAGATCCCGCCGGAGCTCGAGGAGCAGCTGCTCGTCGAGGCCACTGAGGACCAGCAGCCAACGGTTGACCCCGAGACGGGCGAGATGCGCGAAGCCGCCGAGCCCGAGATCGACCTCGAGAAGCTCAAGGAGTACGAGGATCAGATCGAAACCGAGGATGTCACCCCACATGACTTCGGGCGGATCGCGGCCCAGACGGCCAAGCAGGTCATCCTGCAGCGGATCCGTGAGGCCGAGCGCGACATGATGTTCGAGGAGTACCGCGATCGGGTCGGTGAGCTGATCACCGGCATCGTCCAGCAGTCCGATTCGCGCTACACGCTGGTTCAGCTGCGCGAGCGCGTCGAAGCACTGCTGCCCAAGTCCGAGCAGGTCGACGGCGAGCGCTACGACCACTCGCAGCGGATCAAGGCCGTGATCAAGGACGTTTCGAACTCGACCAAGGGGCCGAGCATCATCGTCTCGCGCCGCGATCCCGAGCTGATCAAGTCGTTGTTCGAGCTCGAGGTCCCCGAGATCGCCGACGGCCTGGTGGAGATCACCGGCGTCGCCCGCGAGCCCGGGTACCGCTCGAAGATCGCCGTCGTCTCCCACGTCGATGGCGTCGATCCGGTCGGCGCCTGCGTCGGCCCGCGAGGCTCGCGGGTGAGAATGGTCGTCTCCGAGCTGCGGGGCGAGAAGATCGACATCATCCCCTACAACGATGAGCCCGCCCGGTTCGTGGCCAAGGCGCTTTCGCCGGCCCGCGTCCGCGAGGTGCTGGTCGACGACGCCGGTAAGCAGGCCACGGTCATCGTCCCCGACGACCAGCTGTCGCTGGCCATCGGCCGGGAGGGCCAGAACGCCCGCCTCGCCGCTCGCCTGACCGGCTGGCGGATCGACATCCGCTCTGAGACTGAGTTCGCCGCCGAGGAGGCCGAGCACGGCTACGAGGAGGACGACGCCGCCCAGGGGCGCTGCGCAGCGATCCTCTCCAACGGGCGTCGGTGTCCGAACGCCGCGCTACCCGGCTCGCGCTACTGCGGGATCGACGCCCACCAGGCGCTCGCCCATCAGGACACCGATCAGGTTGCGGCCACCCCCGAGGAGACGGCGGCAGCAGCAGCCGCCACCGCCGAAGGCGAGCCCATTGAGGGCCAGGACGGCGCAGCCGCGTAGGCGATC
>JBAVWI010000135.1:0-13476 GCA_049697735.1 Solirubrobacteraceae bacterium | reverse complement strand
GGCCGCCGAGGAATACGGGCTGGATGCCGCGTCAGCGGCCGGCGGAGTCCATGCCGGAGCCGGGGGCACCGAGTCAACGGGCGGTGGCAGAGGCTGGCTGGCCCGGCCATCGGGCTCGTTGGCCGGGGCGTCGCGCTCCAGCGGGGTGGAGTTCTCGGGGGACTCGCTCACTCGGGGGGCTCTTCCCCGAACACGCGCATCCAAATCACCGCGGCGAGTCGGGTGGTGGCGACGCTCGAGAGCGCGCCGATTCCGGCCAACAGGCCGGACCACATGAGACGTTTGACTAGTGGGCTTTCTGACATCGGGGGGATTCAATCAGACTCGGGCGCTAACGCTCGAGACCCCGGCAAATCGTGTCCACGATCAGGGTCTTGGCCTGATCGAAGTCCGACTCGCCAAACGCGACGCTGTCAAAGATCCATCCCGTGAGTACCTGCTCGACGCAGCCGTAGAAGGCCTGGGCCGCGAACTCGGGGGTGATCTCGGGCCGGAACACGCCCTCAGCCTGGGCGGCGGAGACTATCGCCGCGATCCCCGCGTAGGCCTCGCGGATCTTGGCCAGGTGCGTCAACCCAAACGTGTTGGCGGCCCGGGTCACCTCGACGATGATCACCTTCATCAGCTCCGGGTCATGGCGATAGGAGTCGATGATGAAGGCGGCGATTGCGTGCAGCTTCTCGCGCGGCGGCCGGCCCGAGGCGTCGGCGGCAGCGATCGCCGCGAGCATCACGTCCCAGCGTTCCAAGAACAGCGTGTCGAGAATCTGCTCCTTGGAGGAGAAGTAGTGGTAGACGAGCCCGTAGGCGACCCCGGCCTCGTCGGCGATATCCGACACGCGGCAGGTGTGAAAGCCCTGGCGAGCGAAGACCCGTACGGCGGCATCGAGGATGACCCGGCGCTTTTCCGTGGCGGCGGTGGTCACGCCGTGGCCTCCCGTGCGTAGACCTCGGGCCGCCGATGGGCCAGAGCGGGGATCTGGCTTCGGACCTCGTCGATGCGGTCGAGCTCGAGCTCGGCCACGATCGCCGTCTCTGAGTCGGGCGCCCCGGCCAGGACCAGGCCCCAGGGATCAACGATCAGTGACCGGCCGCCGGTCCGAAAACCCCCCGGGTGGGAGCCGATCTGGTTGGGCGCGATGACAAAGCACTGGTTCTCGATCGCCCGCGCCCGGATCAGCGGTTCCCAGTGGTCGCGCGTGGTGGCGAGGGTGAAGGCGGCGGGAACGACAATCACACGCGCTCCGCGGACGGCGAGGATCCGATACAGCTCGGGAAAGCGCACGTCGTAACAGATGCTGAGGCCGAGCTTGGTGCCGTCGTGAAGCTCGGAGACGACGACCTCGTCCCCCGGCGCCTCGGACTCAGACTCGGCGTAGCGGACCCCGTCGACCTCGACGTCGAACGGGTGGAGCTTGCGATAGACGGCCGCGATCTCGCCGTCGGGCCCCACGTGGACGCTGGTGTTGGCGTCGCGGTCCTGGCCGGGCACGTCCTCGTAGATCGAGCCGGCCACGAGGTCGATCCCGAGCTCGGCTGCCGTGGCCCGGGCCCAGCTGATGGCGGGCCCATCCAGGGTCTGGGCTCCGGCCCGGAGGTGCTTGCGGGTGCCGAGCACGCTCCATTTCTCGGGCAGCACAACCAGCCGGGCTCCCCGCCCTGCGGCGTCGCGCACGAGCCGATCCGCCTGGGCGAGGTTGCGAGCCGTATCGTCGCTCGCGTTGAGTTGAATCGCGCCTACGCGCAAGGTTCTGGGTGGGCGAGTTCCGATTTGTGGGTTCCGATTGGCTGACGTCGATTGACTGGTCAGTCAGTGTTGCAGGTTAGTTACCCGGTAACGCCTCGAGCCATCGCGGTCCTTCGCCGCCCGGCGGCCGGACGGTCCGCTCGCGCGCACGACGCCTGGTGTAGCCGGTCATTCCGACATCGCGGCCAGACCTCGCACCAGCACCTCGAGCCCGAACTCAAACCGCTCACCACTGTCGCCCTGCGTGAGCAGCGGGGCCAGGGCAACCATGTTCGGGAAACGCTCCGGGGGCAGGGCGGCGAAGTAAGCCCGCATGGAGTCGATGAACTGATCGAACTCCGCCGGCGACCGGACCTCATTGGCGTACAGGCTCTCCTCGTAGGCGACCGCCATCGCGTACAGCGGCAGGAGGTCGCAGGCATAGGCGATGACCTGATCCGGGAGTCGTCCGGCGCGCAGCACGTTGATCATCTGCTCACTGCCCCGCAGCGCGTTCTCGCCCATCGGGATTCGCGCGAATGAGGCCCGCGCCAGGTCCCCGTGGCGGCTGAACACCACGCGGATCGCTCGTAGGCCGTCTTTGACCTGCTCCTGCCAGCGTTGCGGGTCGGGTTCAGCAGCGAAGTCGACCTCTCCGATCACCCGTTCGATCACCAGCTCGATCAGATCCTCCTTGCTTGACACGTGCGCGTACAGCGACGCGGCACCGGTCCCGAGTGAATGGGCAACGGTTCGCATGGTCATCGCGTCGAGCCCTTCGCGATCGATGATGTCGAGCGCGGCGGCGACGATCGCTTCGCGCGTCAGCGCTCGCGCTCTCGGCCGGCGGCGAGTGGGGGGCTCGCGGGATGGCAACCGGGGCGCCGGGGGAAGCTCGCCAGTGCTCACGGGAGCGAGCCTACTTGACAGGAACGACGTTCGTCTGGAACACTGTTCGTGATCTGGAACGTCGTTCGCGATTGTTGTTCGTAAAGGAGATCTCGATGCCGCTCGCCCATCCCAAGCGCTGGTTGATCCTGTTCGTGGTCCTCGCCGCCGAGTGCATGGACCTGCTCGACGGAACCGTCGTGAACGTCGCCGCACCCACCATCCACCGCGATCTTCACGCCTCCTCGACCGCTCTGCAATGGATAGTTGGCGGCTACGCGCTGGCGCTGGCAGTCGGCCTGCTCACCGGCGGCCGGCTGGGTGACCTGTTCGGCCGCCGCCGGCTGTTCCTCCTCGGGACGGCCGGCTTCACCGCCGCCTCGACGGTCTGCGGCTTTGCCCCCTCGACAGGGGTGCTGATCGCGGCTCGTCTCGTCCAGGGTCTGGCCGGGGCGTTGATGATCCCCCAGGGCCTCGGAGTCCTACGCGAGGTGTTTCCGCCCGAGGAGCTGCCCAAGGCGTTCGGACTGTTCGGGCCGGTGATGGGCTCGGCGGCGATGATCGGCCCGATCCTCGGCGGTGGCCTGATCGCTCTCAACCTGTTCGGGTCGGGCTGGCGGATGGTCTTCCTGATCAACCTTCCGGTGGGGACGCTCGCCGTGCTCGCGGCCGCGCGACTGCTGCCGGCCACGCGCGGCCACCACGCCCAACGGCTGGACCTCGGGGGCGCCGTGCTGGCGGGGATCGGCACGCTGGCCATCGTCTACCCCTTGATCCAGGGCCGCCAGCTCGGCTGGCCGGCCTGGACCTACGCCTCGATCGCAGCTGGTCTGGCCGTGTTCGTCGCCTTCGGGCTGCATCTGCGCCGGCGCCAGCGGATGGGCCATGATCCGCTCATCGAGCCGAGCGTCTTCGCCCATCGCGGCTACTCGGCTGGGGCCTTGGTGCTGCTGCTCTACTTCGGCGGGATGGTCGGCTCGATGCTGAGCATCACCCTCTTCCTCCAGCTCGGCGAGGGCTTCAGCGCCATCCACGCCGGCCTCACGCTCGCGCCCTTTGCGCTCGGGACCGCGGTCACGGCCCCGATCGCCGGGCAGCGCATGGCCACCGGCTCGGGTCGCGCCCTGATCCAGGCCGGGGGAGTAATCTCGCTGGTCGGATACGTGGCAATGGCTTTGATCCTCGTCTCGACGAGCCACGTGACGACTTGGGGGCTGCTCGGGCCGCTGGCGGTGGTCGGGATGGGAATGGGGCTGTTTGTGGTCCCGGTCTTCGACACCATCATCGCCGCGGTCACCGACGCCGAGACCGGCTCGGCCTCCGGTGCGCTCAACGCCATCCAACAGCTTGGCGGCGCGATCGGGGTGGCCGTGCTGGGGACGATCTTCTTCAGCGCGCTTGCGCATTCCGGCTTCGCAGCCGCGCTGCGCGACTCGATCTGGTGGCAGGTGGGAGTGCTCGGCCTGATGCTCCTTCTCACCCCCCTGCTCCCGCGCCGGGCGCGCCCGAGCGAGCTCGTCGCGGGGGAGGACGACGCGGCGTCTCTCGAGACCATGGCGGCTGCGTAAGGGACGAGCGATCCCGGGAGAGCTGGGCGCTGGCCAGTGTGGCTCGAAGCTGGGCCTCGCGGTGGGAGCTGGTGTGAAGTTGGAGGCGCAGCCGCCCGAGCTCGCGCCGGCGTTTGAGCAACGGGATCGCCAGCAGGGGAACGGCGAGCAGCGCGAGCAGGCCGGCGAGCGAGCCTAGTAGTTGCTCGAGATCGGTTGCCGGCCGCCCCTGCGCGAGCGCTTGGGGGGCCGGCGAGGCATGCAGCTGCGCGCCGTCGACTCCCGATGCTCCGGCTGGGATCCCGGTCAGCGGCGAGGTCTGCTCAGCGATGGCCAGCATCTCCCCGTTGTGGGCCGAGTCGTTGAGCGAGTTGCGGACCCAGTAGACCGCGCCGTGCTCGTGCCAGGCGACCATCTTCAGTTTTTGGGCCTCGTAGTAGAGGGAGTAGGACCGGCCACCGACGCGGACCGTTTGGCTGGGGCTGGTGAACTGCGGAGCGGTCGTCCAGCCCATGCCCTGGACGTCGTAGTACTGGCCCAGCTGTCCGCCTGAGAAGACGGCGACGTAGGCCGGATACGCGCCTCCACCGGGCGCGTGGACAACGTAGTTGCGCAGGTAGACCGGCTGGACGCTGCCACCGCGGTCCTGCACACGCGGGTACTCGACCCGGAAGGGAAGCTTCGAGGCCAGGCGACGGACTGAGGCCAGCTCAGATCCGCTCGAGGGTACGAGGGGCAGCCTGGCGGCCGCCTTGTTGTTGTGGATGGCACGTGCGGCGGCGGCCGTGCTGCGGCTGGGGAGCGGCGAGCCGCCGTGCAGGAAGGCATTGACGCTGGCGGCGATCTGCTGCCGGGTCGAGGTAACGCAAGCGCATGGGGTAGCGCTCCCCGGCACCAGGTTGACTTGAAATGGCACCTGGCGGACCCGGCGTCCCGCCGATGAGATCAGGGTGCCGATCAGGTTCAGGAGTCCGGTGGTCGACTGCAACCCGGGATCGGTCTGCACCGCCTTTCCAAAGATGCGCTCGAACTTCCCGACGTTGCCCGACAGCGTGGGGCCGTACTGCTTCTTGACGTCGAGCAGGAAGCTCTGATCGCGGGCGTCGCGGACCAGCGAGGTATCCCCGTGGCGATAGGAGACGAACTGCAGCGCCTGGGTCCCGCACAGCTTCTGGTAGCCGGGCTGCAGATTGATCTCCTGATATTGCTCGCTGCCCGGCGTGTTGACGTGGTAATAGCGGCGGTCGATCGTCGAGTACACGCACCCCATCTCGTCGACCGCGCGCTTGAAACGTCCGAACGTGGTCACGATCACGTGGTTGACCGGCACGCCCAGCACCTGCTTGATCGTCGAGACGAGCAGCGGGATCCTGCCGGCGGTGTACGCGTAGTTCAAGCGGGTAGTGATCGGCGCCGCGTTGGTTGGGTGGATCGTGACCTCGAGCTCGCGTGGGATCGACATGAGCGAGATGTACGGCTTGCTCGGATCGATGCGGACCAGCAGCATCTCGTTGGCGTGGGGCAGCACCGCGCGCGAGTAGTACTTGGTCAGCGCCCGCTGATCATCGCCGACCAACAACAGGGTCTGCGGATCCCCCCAGGCGGTCGGCGCCAGCGCGCCCGAGGGCAAGCTCAACGCGCCGTTCTGGCTCAGTGCGTCGCGCAGCGTTTGCACCTGCCCGAGCACGAAGGCGCCGCTCACGGTGGCGCTGCAAACGACCACGATCACGCAGCCGAGCAAGATGCGCCAGGAGGCCCGCCGGCGCAGCATGAATCGCTCAGGCACCGAACCGATGATACGAGCGCAGGGGCTTCTCGAGCGCCCCGCGCGGGGAGACTAGGCCTGGCGCAAGCGGCGCAACTCAGCCAGCAGCAGCTTGGAGTGCATGGCCCCGATCAGCTCGCGCAGCGGCTCCACCCCCGAGGAGATGATCTCGACCGCGCGCTCGACCTCCACCTCTCCGGCCAAGCGGGCGAG
Source organism: Solirubrobacteraceae bacterium (assembly GCA_049697735.1). Taxonomy (GTDB): domain Bacteria; phylum Actinomycetota; class Thermoleophilia; order Solirubrobacterales; family Solirubrobacteraceae; genus Palsa-465. Next base: position 7,338 of record JBAVWI010000135.1, on the reverse strand, counting down.
CAGGATCGACACCTCCTCGTGCACGAGCGGCGCCAGTGCCTCCCGGTAGCGAAGGGTGTCGTAGACCGTGAAGCCGATCGCCTCCTCGTAGCCCCCGGCGCGAAAGCGCGAGATCGCCTCGATGATGGCCACGTCGTCGGCGTCGTAGCCGCGCGAGTTGGGAGTCAGGACCTCGATCTCCTCCAGCCGGGCGAGCACCTTGCGGGGCAGGTGGTAGGTGTCATGCACGGCGCGGCGCGAGACCCGCGCCGCTTCGCCGGCCTCGGCCGCACGCTCGAGGATGCGATCCTCCAGCTCGATCAACCGGGCGGCCCGCTCAGGGTCGTCGGCCATGACCTCGCGGATCACCCGTAGGGGCATGAACCGCTCCTCCTGCAGGCGCTTGATGAGCCGGATCCGCTCGACGAAGCCGCGGGGGTAATAGGCCATGTTGCGGCTCGTGCGCAGCACGTCCTCCTCGGTCCCGAGCAGACCCTCGCGGAGATAGTGCTTGATCGTCCCGGCGCTGACCCCGGAGCGCTCGGACAACTCGGACATCTTCAGCCGGCCGTCAATCGCGTCGCGTTCGGCCTGCTGCCCGCGTCGCTCGCCAATCTCGGCCCCCGCCCGGCCTGGCCCCGGATCGGGCCTGGGCTCCGGGCGCCTGGCTCGCGCGCTAGCTGAGGAACGAGCCATGGGCGGCTTCCGCGGAGCCGGCGATCGCTCCCGCCTCGTGAAGCTCGGCGATTTCGGCCTCGCTGAATCCGGCGCCGGCCAGCACCTGATCGGTGTGCTCACCGAGCTCGGGGCCGGGCGCGCGGCCGGTGTCGGCGGGGGTGCGGCTGAGCTTGATCGGGGCCCCGAGCTGGCGCACGGGCTCGGACACGCCAGGCTGGTCGATCGCCACCACCATCTCGCGCGCCCGCACAAGCTCGGAGTCGAGCACCTCGTCGAGCTCGAGGATCGGCTCTAGGCAGCAGTCGTGCCCGGAGGCGAAGGCTCGCCACTCCTCGCGCGTACGCTCGAGAAAAATTGCCTGCACGGCCTGGTGGGTCTCGGAGCCGGGCGCCTCGAACTGGTTGGGCACGAGCTCGGGCCTGCCGACCCCCTCACACCACGCCGCCCAGAACTTCGGCTCCAGGGCGCCGAGGGACACGTGGCCGTCGGCGCACGCGTAGGGCCGGTAGCAGACGAAGCGACCGGCCAGCGGCAGCTCGCCGCGCCGCGCCCCGCGGCCGGTGGCGAAGGCCTCGGCGGCGACCATGCCCAGCCACGACAGAGCCCCATCGAACATCGAACAATCGACGAGCTGGCCGGTGCCGGAGCGCTCGCGCTCGCGCAGCGCCATGAGGATCCCGACCGCGGCCATCAACGAGCCGCCGCCGATGTCGGCGATCTGAGCCGCGGCCTGCACGGGTGGCCCGTCGCGATCTCCGGTAAGGCCGAGGATCCCGTTCAGACCCAGGTAGTTCAGGTCATGGCCGGAGCGGTCGCGGTTGGGCCCATCCTGGCCGTAGCCGCTGATGGCGCAGTAGACAAGTCCGGGATTGACCTCCCGCAAACGCTCGTAACCGACCCCGAGCCGGTCGAGCACGCCGGGACGGAAGGACTCGATCAGGACATCGGCACCGGCCACCAGCCGCAGCAGGACCTCCTTGCCCGCGTCGGCCTTGAGGTTGATGCGGACCGAGCGCTTGCCCCGGTTCAGGGCCAGAAAGAGGGCGCTCTTGGCCGTCTCGGCGGCACCCTCGTAATACGGCGGGGACCAGCGGACGTAATCACCCATCCCGGTGTCCTCGATCTTGATCACGTCGGCCCCGAAGTCAGCCAGCAGCAGCGAGCAGAAGGGACCCGGGAGCAACCTCGACAAGTCGAGGATGGTGACGCCATCGAGCGGGAGCTCGGTCATGCGGTCGCCTGCTCGTTCGCGGTCGCCTGCCCGCGCGCGGTCGCCTGCTCGCGCGCGGTCCCCTGCTCGCGCGCGGCCGCGATCCCGAGCAGGGTCCGAGCCTCCTGCACGGTGGCCGGCCGCCGCCCGCAGTCCTCGGTCAGCTGGCGGGCTTTGGCGATCAGGTCACCGTTGGAGCGCGCCATCTGGCCGTCGGGAAGGTAGAAGTTGTCCTCGAGACCGACGCGCACCGAGCCGCCCAGGGTAAGAGCCGCGGCGACAAGCATCCACTGCTCGCGGCCGATCCCGATCACACCCCAGTGGTGCCGAACGCCGTCCACGCCAGGAGGCAGGTTGTCGGCCATCGCGGCCAGGTTGCGAGCACTGGCCGGCACCCCGCCGACCACACCCATCACGAAGTCCGCGTGCAGAGGCGCGTCGAGCAGGCCCATGTCGACCAGAGGGCTCAGCGAGCCGACGTGCCCGAGGTCGAAGCACTCGTGCTCGGGCTTGATGCCCAGCCGGCGCATGGCCTCGAGCAGCTCGATGATCTCCTCAAAGGGGTTGGTGAAAACGAACTTGAACACGAAGTCCTTGCGCGAGCGCGAGTACTTGGCGTAGTTCAGCGAGCCCATGTTGAGCGCCGCGACCTCGGGCCGACATGCCTCCAGGTAGGCGATCCGCTTGGCTACGGGCACCCCGACCGTCCCGGTTGAGAAGTTGATGATCGCGGCATCCCCGACCTCAGTCACGATCGCCTCCTTGATGGCCGCGAAGTCCTCGACCTCATAGCTGGGCTTGCCGTCGGGGCTGCGGGCATGGATGTGGATGTGGACGCCGCCCTCGTCGACGATCCGCCGCGCCTCGCTCGCGTACTCCTGGGGCGTGTAGGGGATCGCGGGGCACTGCTCGCGGTCGGCAATTGCGCCCGAGATCGCACACGCGATGACGGCGGGATCGTCGTGACTCATACCGGCACCACCCCGGACTTCCTCCACGGCCGCTCCACCCGCTTGCCGGCCGCCATCTCCAGGGCGCGGCAGATCGTGGCCCGGGTCTCGCGGGGATCGATGACGTCGTCGATCATGTCGTTGCCGGCCGCGACGTAGACGTCGATGATCTCGCGGAAGTTCTCGATCAGCTGCTGCCTGGTGGCGGCCGGGTCCTCGGACTGCTCGACCTGCTTGCGGAAGATGATCTCAACCGCCCCCTCAGCCCCCATGACACTGATCTCGGCCGACGGCCAGGCGACGATCAGGTCGGGCTCGTAGGCGCGGCCACACATGACGTAATAGCCGGCCCCGTAAGCCTTGCGCACCACGACGGTGATCTTGGGCACGGTGGCGTTGGCGGTGGCGTAGAGCATCTTGGCACCGTGGCGGATGATCCCCGCCTGCTCGACCTTGGTCCCGACCATGAAGCCGGGCACGTCCATCAGGTAGATGAGCGGGATCCCGTAGGCGTTGCACAGGTTGATGAAGCGAGCGGCCTTGTCGGCGGAATCGTTGTCGAGGATCCCTCCCAGCTGCTTGGGCTGGTTGGCCACGATCCCGGCCGGACGCCCTCCGAAGCGGGCCAGACAGGTGATGATCGTCTTGGCGAACTGGGGCTTGAGATCGAAGTAGTAACCGTCATCGACGATCCGCCGGATCACCTCGTACATGTCGTAGGGCTTGCGGTTTGACTCGGGGAGCACGTCGAGGAGCTCATCGTCGCCGCGGTCGACCGGATCCTCGCTGGCCAGCCGTGGCGGGGCCTGCTCGCAGTTCTCGGGGAAGAAGCTCAGGTACGCCTTGATCGCCTCGATGCACTCGGGGTCGTCGGCGACCTCGAGGTCACCCACGCCTGATTTGCGGCAGTGCACGCGCGAGCCGCCCAGCTCCTCCTGGGTTACGTCCTCGCCGATCGCGGCCCGGACGAGATGGGGGCCGGCCAGCGCCATCGAACCCCGCCCCTTGACCATGGGAACGAAGTCGGCCAGTCCCGGGATGTAGGCGGTCCCGGCCGCGCAGGGTCCCATCAGCGCCGCCACCTGGGGGATGACACCGGAGTTGATGACCTCCTCGCGGAACAGGTGACCGCTGCCCGCGAACAGTGAGCCGACCGCCTCCTGGATTCGCGCCCCGGCCGAGTCCAGCAGCCACACGAGCGGGATCCGCTTGCTCAGCGCGAGCTCGCGCAGCCGCGTGACCTTGAGCTCACCCGTCATCCCCATCGAACCGGCCATAACCGTGAAGTCGTAGGCGGCCACGGCGACGAGGCGCCCATTGACCTTGCCGTAGCCGGTGATGACCCCGTCGGCGGGCGCCTCCTTTCCCTCCATCGCGCGCTGGGAAAAATGCGGACGCCCGTGGATCCCGAGCTCGACAAAGGTGCCCTCATCGATGAGCAGCGAGAGCCGCTCGCGCGCGGTCAGCTTGTCGCGCTCGTGTTGGGCGGCGATCTTCTCCGCGCCGCCTCCCAGCTCGATCTGCGCCCGGCGCGCGCGTAGGTCCTCGACGAGCGGGCGCAGGAGGCTGGAGGGAGTGGTGCTGGTGGCGTCGGCGGCCATGGACGTAGGGTGGTTCGTCGAAAGTGAGACGTTCTACTGCTCACTCTGTCAGGTTGGCCGGTCGCCCGTCAATTGAGCCCCGGGTTTCGCCCCCGATCGGCTGGGTAGCGCCCCAAGGGCATGCCGAGCCTGAAGAAGTACAGAAGGAAGTGGGTTACACCACCCTCAGCGGTTGCCGACGCCGCTCGCGCGCAGTATCGTCGGTGGGGCGCTGGGTTCGGTGAGATAACCGATGGGTCAATCTCGGCGCGGCCCTCGAGGAGCTGCACCCCGCGCCCCGGCGGTACGGATCCGAACCACCACAGGAGCGAAACCACCATGTCCCAGACTGACCGCCGTCCCTACTGGGCGGACTCCCTTGCGCCGTACGCGCACCCCAGCTGGGGACGAGGGCTGCTCGACATCGCCACCTCGGTGATCCCCTATCTGGGCCTCTGCGTCCTCATGTACGCGGTCCTACCCGTGTCGGCGTGGCTGACGCTGCTGCTCGCGCTCCCCGCGGGCGGCTTCCTGGTCCGGACCTTCTGCGTCTTTCACGACTGCTCGCACGGCTCGCTGCTGCCCTCGCGGCGCGCCAACGCGTATGTCGGAGCCGTGGCTGGGCTGTTGGTCCTGTCCCCCTTCCGGCGCTGGCGCCACGACCACGCTGTCCATCACGCCAGCTCAGGCGACCTCGACCGCCGGGGCGTGGGCGATCTGCCCACCCTGACCGTGAACGAGTACAACGCCCGCCCCTGGCGCAGCCGGCTCGCCTACCGGATATTTCGCAACCCATTGGTGATGTTCGGCCTGGGTCCCGTGTTCGCGATGATGATCGGGCCGCGGATCGCCACCCGAGCCCAGCGTCCCCGCATGCGCCGCAGCGTGCTCGGTACCGACTTGGCCCTGTTCGTCGTCATCGGCGTCGCCGGCCTGCTGATGGGCTGGACGAACTTCCTCCTCGTGTGGGCACCGGCCGCGCTGCTGGCCGGCTCGATCGGCATCTGGCTCTTCTATGTGCAGCACCAGTTCGAGGATGCCTACTGGGAACGGGGCGAGGACTGGACCTATGGCGAGGCCGCGTTGCGCGGCAGCTCCTACCTCAAGCTGCCCAAGGCGTTGCAGTTCTTCACCGGCAACATCGGGCTGCACCACGTCCACCACCTCAACGCCAGGATCCCCAACTACAACTTGCAGCGGGCCCACGACGCCAACCCGATCTTCGCCGGCGTCCCGACCCTGTCTCTGGCGGACGGCCTGCGGGCGGTGCGACTCAAACTCTGGGACGAGAGCACCCAGCGCCTGGTCGGGTTCGCCGCTGCCCGCCGCGTGCGCCTAACGGCAACGGGGGCCGGCTCGCTGGCCTGAGCGCCGGGCGCTTGGTCGCCTGCGCTCCGGACGGCCGCCCCGAGCTCAGCGCCCCTTCCACTCGGGCTCGCGCTTCTCAAAGAAGGCCCGGACACCCTCCTGGATGTCCTCGGTCGAGAAGGCGACGGTGAGCTGCGAGCGCAGGAATTCGACCGCGTCGGCGTAGGCCATGTCCTGCTGGCGGAACATGGCGTCCTTGCCGAGCTTCATGAGTACGGGTGACTTGGCGGCCAGCTTGTGGGCCCACGCGTCCACGACGGCGTCGAACTCGGCTGCCGCCACGACCCGGTTGACGATCCCGATCCGCTGCGCTTCGGCGGCCGAGATCTGCTCGCCCAGCAGCATCAGCTCGGCTGTCTTCTTGCGCCCCACGTTGCGATAGATCAGGGCCATGATCATGAATGGGAACAGCCCCACGTTGATCTCGGGCGTCCCGAAGCGGGCCTCCTCCTTGGCCACGATAAGGTCGCAGGCCAGGGCCAGGCCGAGCGCTCCGGCCAGGACATGGCCGTTGGCGGCGCAGATCGACGGCTTGCCGAGCTCGGCGAGCATCCGGAACACGCGCGGGAAGCGCTCGGTGGCGAAGTGCTTGTGGACGAGTGCCACATCGGCGGCGAAACCGGTCAGGCTGCCGCCGCTGGAGAACACCTTCTCGTGCGTGGAGGTGAGCACGAGGACCTTGACGGCGGGGTCGTCGCCGGCCGCCTGGAGCGCCGCGATGAGCTCGGTGAGCAGCTCATCAGAGAGGGCGTTGCGGGTCTCGGGCTGGTCCAGGGCGATCGTCGCCACGCCCGTCGGCGCGACTTGGTAGCGAATCGTGGCGTAGGTCACGGGCCGCCAAGCCTAATGGGCGCCCCGGCTCACGCCTGAGGCGCCGCAGGCGGCGCGGCCCTTGAGCAGCTGGGCGACCGACGGGGGGTCGGTAGCGAGCAGCTCGGGGATGCTGACCGAGCTCAGATGACGTCGGTGCAGGATGGGCAGCAACGTAGTCAGGGCGCGGATCGTCTGACCGTGGTTCTCGTGCATGAGGATGATCGCCCCCGGGTGCAGGGCGGCCTTGACGTTGCGGATGATGCCGGCATAGTTGGCGCCGAGGGAATCCTGGGAGTCGGCCGTCCACATCACGGTGAGCAGGCCAAGACGCCTGGCCGTCTCGGTGACGGTGGGGTTGACCGCGCCGTAGGGCGGACGAAATAAGGCCACAGGCTGACCGTCGGCGTGCTGGATCTGCAGCTTGGTGCGCTCGAGCTCGCTGTAGACCCGCGCAGCCGGCAGCGCCGCCAGATCGGCGTGCGTGTAGGTGTGATCGCCGACCGCCGCCACCGCGAGCTCCCGCGGTAGGTAGCCGGGAAAGTGGTTCATGCTGTTGCCGACCACGAAGAAGGTGGCGCGCTGGTGGGCCTGGCGGAGCTTGCGCAGAGCGAGGTAGGTGTACACCCCGGGACCGTCGTCGAAAGTGAACGCCACCGCGTGACCGCGCCGGCCGCCGCAGAACAGGGGCCGACCCAGCCGGGCGAGGCTGCGGATCCTAGCGTTGCCGACGGCATCGAGCCTCGCCAGTGCGGGCGAGGCA
>JBAVWI010000134.1:0-5001 GCA_049697735.1 Solirubrobacteraceae bacterium | reverse complement strand
AGCGGTAGGCACGGCGTAGGCAGCGTGCAGCACCCGGCCGCGATCTTCCGGCGCGAGAAGGGGTGCAAACCGGCGGGCGGGTGGCGGCGTACCGATCACCAGGACCGGGCGCGGTCCCGCCCTACGCTTGCCCGCCCTGCCGCTGACGCGCAGCAAGGACTGCGACGGACCCGTGACAACGTGCTCAAACTCATTGAGTTTGATGGATTTCCAGCCCTCGTTCACTGGTCGATTGTACGTCCGCTCGGCTTTCCGCGCGAGGGGTCAAACAGCGGCGCGATCGCCGCACGCGCGGCGGAGAGCACAGCGCTGGGAGGTTGGGCTGCGTCGAGAACGCGGATCCGGTCGGGCTCGGCCCGGGCGAGCGCATCGTAGGCAGCCGCAATCCGCGCGAAGAACGCCTCCGGCTCCTGCTCCAGCCGGTCGAGCTCATCTGCGCGACCGTGCGCCCGTTGACGACCGACCGCTGGGGAAACGCGGAGCAACAAGGTTAGATCGGGAGAGAGGCCGCCGGTAGCGAATTCGTTGACGCGGGCCACCGGCTCCATACCGAGATCGCGGCCGGCGCCTTGGTAGGCCAGCGACGAGTCCACGAAGCGGTCCAGGAGGACCGTCACTCCGCTGTCCAGCAGGGGCGCGAGGGCCTCCTCGACCAGCTGTGCGCGCGCTGCTGCGTAGAGCAGCGCCTCGGCCCGGGCGGAGATCCGCAGACCGGGGTCCTTGACCAGATCGCGGATCCGTTCGGCCGCCCGCACGCCACCAGGCTCGCGCAGCAGCTGCGCTTCCACGCCCCACTCACGCAGCGCGGTCAGCAACGCCGATGCCAGCGTCGTCTTGCCGGCCCCGTCGAGGCCCTCGATCGTGATCAGCTTTCCGTGCGCCATCCGGCTCTGGCTTCGACGTTACCGGGGGCTACGATCGCAGCCCATGCTCGCCACGCTGCACCGTCACCCGCACGCCCGTTCAATTCTTGCCGCGGCGATCGAGGGCCGCCCCTCGCACGCGTACCTGTTTCACGGTCCCGGAGGGGCCGGCAAGCGGGACGCAGCTCGCGGCTTCGCGGCTGAGCTGCTCTCCGAGGGCGCCGACGATCGAGAGCACGCCCGAGCCCGGGTTCATACCGGGGCCCACCCGGATTTGACCTGGGTGGTCCCGAGCGGCGCGCACGAGATGCTCGTCTCTGACATTCATGAGCCCGTCATCACCGCGGCCAGCAGGACTCCCTTCGAGTCACGGCGCCGCGTGTTCGTGATCGAGCGCGTCGACGAGCTAACCGACGAAGCGGCCAACCGGATGCTCAAGACGCTCGAGGAGCCGGCCAGCTTCGTACACCTGCTCCTGCTTACCGATCGACTCAGCGAGGTGCTGCCGACCATCCGCTCGCGTTGCCAGCTCGTCCGCTTTGAGGCTCCAAGCGCCGATCAGCTCGCGACTGAACTCGAGGCACTCGGGATCCCCGGCGAGACCGCGCGGGCGGCGGTGGCGCTAGGCCTCCAGGATGCCGAGCGAGCGCGTGAGCTCGCGGGCGAGGAAGGGCGTGGGCTGCGGGCGGCGGCCGAGCGCTTTGCCCGAGCCGCCCTGGCCGAGCGAATGGCGGAGCAGCGGCCATGGGAGCGACTGTTGGTTGCGGTGCGGTCGCGCGGTGACGCCGCCGGGGCCGAGCTCGGGGCCCAGGCTGAGGCCGAGGCCGAGCTGACCCCCCGCAAGGAGCGCAAGCGACTCGAAGGCGAGTGGACAGAGCGTGGCCGGCGTGCCCGACGACGCGCCCAGACCGGGGCCCTCGATCTCGCCCTGCAGCTGGTCTCGTTGTGGTTTGCCGACCTCGCCTGCCTGGCCTGGGGGGCCGAGGATCTAATCCGCAACCGTGACCGCCGCGAGGAGCTGCGCGAGGACGCGGACACCGAGGGCGGATCGGACCCCGCCGTCCTGCGGGTCGCGATCGAACTGGTAGAGGACACGCGGCTGCGCTTTGCCCTCAACGTCTCCGAGGAACTGGCTTGCGAGGCCCTCGGCTATCGACTCGAGTCAGCGCTCAATCCGTGAGCTCTGAGTCGCGCGTCTTTCTGCGCCCCCCGGCCCGGGGTGACCGCAACGAATTCACCAGCCTGATGCGCGCCAGCCGGTCCTTTCACAATCCGTGGGCGACCGCACCAACCGACGACGAGCGGTTCGCCGCCTATCTCGCCGACGCGCGCCGCGCGGACTTTGAGGCCATGCTCCTGTGTCGCAGCCAAGACGGGGCGATCATGGGCTTCTTCAACCTCTCCCAGATCGTCCGTCGTGGCTTTCAGAGCGCCTATCTCGGCTACGCCGTGGGCGAACCGTTCGCCGGCCAGGGCTACATGCGAGACGGCCTGGAGCTCGTGCTCCGCTTCGCCTTCACGAGCCTCCGGCTGCACCGGGTCGAAGCCAACATCCAGCCCACCAACACCCGATCTCTGGCCTTGGCGCAGGGAGCGGGTTTTCGCCGTGAGGGGTTTTCGCCGCGCTACCTGAAGATCGCCGGACGCTGGCGTGACCACGAGCGCTGGGCGATCCTGGCCGAGGACTGGCGCGGCCGGACGGGCGCCGGCTAGGACCCGGCGGCTTGAGCCGAGCCTGGGAGGCAGAGCTACACTGGCGGCCGCGAGTCGCCGACGTAGCTCAGCTGGTAGAGCACTTCACTCGTAATGAAGGGGTCCCCGGTTCGAATCCGGGCGTCGGCTTTGAGAAAGCCCAGGACCCAGCGACGCTCGCGCAGGCCGCCCACCATCCCACCATGCCGACCACAATCGACCCCGAAGCGTTTCCGGCCGGCAGGGAGCCCGTACGCCTGGATCCGACGCCAAGCTGCCTGACATACCCCTCACGGCTCTTGTGGTGGCCATAGCGGCGCGGTTAATATCCCGGCGGGTAGAGCGGTATCAATCGATTGAGGAGAGGGCAGTGAGACGAAGGTTCTTCACGGGCGCGGGATTGGTCGCCGGGATGGGTGCGGCGATCGTTATGGTCGGCGTCGGCGGTGCCATGGCGACGCCCGCCGCTAAGACGACCAAGGTTCATTGCACAGCGAAGACATACAACGTGTCGTCTCCGAGCACTTCGGGGACCACGTTTGGAGCGCTGAAGTGCTCGAAGCCTTTCGGCGCTGGCGTGCAGCAGGGAACTTTTGCTGAGTCGATCGCCGGGACACAAATCACGGTGACCGGGACGTTTACGAACTTCTATGACAACGGCACCAATCATGGGAGCTACAAGCTGAGCGGCACGGTCGCCAGTGGGCCGATCACGGCCACCGGCTCGGTGAAGGTCACGGGCGGCACCGGCGCCTACAAGAACATGAAGGGCACCGGGAAGTTGAAGTGCACGACCACCGACGCCGGAAAGACCTATAACTGCACGACGAGCGGGACACTGAAGTCCTGAGGCATTAACGAAAGCCCCGGGCGGGCCTTCGGAGTGGGCCGTGGAGGAATCGAACCTCCAACCTTGGGATTAAGAGTCGGTCATTTGCAGGGCTTTTAGCATAGATACGGGCGGTTGCGTCTAGTTGGAGCGAGTTAGATCAGCACAGAATTGCTGACTTCGGGACATGGTTAGGGACACGCTTTGGCTGCCGAAGTGTTCCGTGATGTGAGACGGGTCGTCAAGGTGCTACAGCGCGTCGTGCTTTCCGCGCAACTGGGGGCGCTAATTGGGGCCCGGGCCAACACGCCCGGCGCGAGGAAAGCGGAGCTCCAGGGTCAGCGTACCGCCGTGTCGCAAGCAGCCCCAACCCGTCGCTCTCGACTTGGCAGTTGACATGTCCGCTCTTGGGCGTGGAGCGGAAGCCCGCCTCGCGGTTCACTCCAACACCCCACGCAACTTCTGGGCGAACCCACCGGGGTCGTTGTTCGGCGACCACTGGTTGGCGGCGAAGCCGCCATGGTCGCCGGGGAAGACCACGGGTGCGACGCCCAGGAGCGCGGCGAGCGCCTTGCCACCTCGACGGGCGAGGCTGCCCTCCCCCGCCTCGCCGATCGCGGGCACGATGCGCACGGACGAGCCGCGCAGCGCTTCCGCGTCGGGCTCGAAGGGGGGCATGGCCAGGTTCCCGCTGAGCAGCGGGTCGTCGCGTGACCCGTCGTCCTCTCTCGGCAGCCCGAACTGCGCGGGGTCGGGCGCGGGTTGGTCCAGGTAGCCGGCGGTCAGCCGGCTCTGGCGCATCACGAGCAGCATGAACTTCGCCATGGCCGGACCGAAGCCATCGCGCCGGTATGTGGCGACGATGTCGGCATTGGCCTTGATCGCGATCTCGCGATCCTCGAGGAGGGTCACCAATGGGGGCTCATGGGACACGAGCGTGTGAACGTCCTCTGGGTGAGCGACGACCCAGTGCAGGGCGCACATCCCGCCCCCGCTCGACCCGAAGGCGTCCACCGGACCACCACCCACCGCCTCGATGACGCGGTGATAGTCCTCGGCGTGGGTCTCGGCCGTGAGCTTGCCCCCGGGCGTGCGGGTGCTCCGATCCATACCCCGCGGGTCATAGGTGATCAAGGTGCGGTCGCCGAAGTGGCTCACGAGCTGCGCGAACCCGGACGCCCCCATCGGCGAGCCGAAGATAAACAGCGGCCGGTGGTCGCCGGGGCCTGTCGGTTGGTGCACGTCGTAGGTCAGCACGGCGCCGGGAACCTCGAGGGTGTACGTGGTCGGCTCGCTCATCGCTGCTCCTCTCGGTCGGTGTCTGCTTGATACGGACCTGCTCGTGCCGGCAAACTCATCGCTGACATGCTCGCGACGGGGTGAACAACCTTGCCGCAGCTCCCGCAGCCATGGTCTCCGCTCGATACGAGAGAAGACCCGGCGCGCAGACCGCGCCGGTAGCTCGGTGAAAGCGGGCGTTCCGTGATCGTGGGCGGTTCTTCGTCAAAGCCGCGGATCGCCCTAGACGGTGATCCCTGCCGGTGGTCACTGCAGGTTTCGCTTCAAAGCTTGGGAGCGTCGTCGCTGGGGACCCCAGCGACGATCGAGGTGATGAAG
>JBAVWI010000133.1:0-23794 GCA_049697735.1 Solirubrobacteraceae bacterium | reverse complement strand
GACGCGGTCCGCTCGGCAGGTTGAGGCCCGCCGCGCGCCCCGTCGGGTCGACGCTGCGCGGCGTCCTGCGCCCCCCCCACCGGAACCGGGCAGGGGCCGTGGCTTTCGTCGCTTCATGGCCCTGCTGGCCCTGGTTGCCGTGTTCGCCCTGGTCGTGATCGCCGCCGTCGTGATCTCCAACAGCACCTCGAACACCGTTATCCACTACCAGAAGGTGGTTGCCCACGACGTCAACGCGGCGATCACGCAGATCCAGAACCTGATCAGCCAGTCCACGAAGTAGCCGGAGTTCCCGGCGCGGCACCGGCCCGGAGCGCCGCCGCCGTCTCGGTCAGCCGGCCGCCCCCGATCGCGGCCCGCAGGTCGCCCATCAGCGTCGCGACGAAGCTCAGGTTGTGCAGGGTGACCAAGCGCGGGCCGGTCACCTCATGAGCCCTGAGCAGATAGTGCAGGTAGGCCCGTGAGTAGCCGGCGCGGCAGGCCGGGCAGGCGCAGCCCTCGGCGATCGGCTCGTCGGCCGTCCGCCAGCGCGACTTGACCAGATCGAGCCGCCATCGAGCCTCGGGATCGGGAACCAGAGCCACCCCGTGGCGGCCGAGGCGGGTCGGCATCGCGCAGTCAAAGGTGTCGATCCCCTGCTCCACCCCGTTGATCAGGTCGTCTATCTCCCCGATGCCGAGCAGGTGGCGGGGGCGCTCGGGCGCCAGGCGCTCGAGCTCGGCAGTGCTCCAGTCGACCACCTCATACATCTGCGCCTTGTCCTGGCCGAGCGAGCCGCCGATGGCGACGCCGTCGCACCTGGTGGCCGCCACCGCCTCGGCGGAGATCGTCCGCAAATCGTGCTCGACCCCACCCTGGACAATGCCGTAGACGGCCTGTTCGCTGGGGCCATGCTCGGCATGCCAGGTCAGGCACCGCTCCAGCCAGCGATGGGTGCGCTCCATCGAACGCGCGGTGTAGTCGCGGGTGACGTGAAACGGTGTGCACTCGTCAAGGACGAGGGCGATATCCGAGCCGAGGGCCGCCTGGACCGCCATCGAGGTCTCGGGACCGAGGAAACGCTCGCTCCCGTCCAGGTATGAGCGGAACCGCACGCCCGCCTCCTCGATGGCGATGATCGAGCCGTTGGAGACGTTGCCGCCGCCCGCCGGCGCACCGCGCCGGCCCTTGATCTCGTCCGCGACGCCGCCATGACCCATCGAGAAGACCTGAAAACCCCCGGAGTCGGTGATGATCGGCTGCGTCCAGCACATGAACCGGTTCAGCCCGCCCAGCTCGGCCACCAGCTCGGGCCCCGGAGCCAGGAACAGATGAAAGGTGTTGCCGAGCACCATCTCGTAGCCGAGCTCCTCGACGTCCCGGGCCTCGAGTGTCTTGACCGCGCCGCGGGTGGCAAGCGGGACGAAGGCAGGCGTGGCTACGTTTCCGTGGGCCAGGTGCAGCGTGCCCTGGCGGGCGCGGGATGCGGGGCTGCGGGCATGAATCGTGAACACCGACCGGACCCTACCCAGGCGTGACCAGGGGAGGCTCGCGTAGCCTTGCCGGATGCGCCGCGCCATCCGTTTCGCCGCGCTCGCGCTCGCACTCGCGCTGGGCCTGGCCGCCGCCGGCTGCGGGACTGTCAGCCCGGCGCGCTCCTCCGGACGGTCACTGTTCACTCAGGCCTGCGGCTTCTGCCACTCACTGACCGGCCACGATTCCCCCTCCAAGCAGGGCGGCGACCTGCTCGGGGTGCGCCTGCGCCGCCCGGTGGCGCTGCAGTTCGCGCGTGAGATGCCGGTCCGTCACCCGCTCAGCCCCGCGCAGCTGGCCGCGATCGTCGATTACATCGCGCTCGTCCAGCGCCGCGGCTGACCGCCCCCGGGGGGTTATCAGCGCTGGGCCGGCAACAGCTCGCCAACCCCGGAGGCGGTGGCTCCCGAGCTGGCCAACCCACCGCCGACCACGATCGCGTTGCCCACCGTGACAACGCCTGTGTCCGAGAGCGCTTGCGGGAGGTGGCCGGCCGTCCGGATGACCCCGCTGACCGGGTTGATCGCCCAGACCGAAGCGGTCTGGGTGGTGCTCAGCTCCCCGCGGCCGCCGACCAGATAGACGTTCGCGCCCAGCGTGGCGGCGCCCGCGTGGGTGATCGGATGCGGCAGACGCGCGATCTCGGTGGTGTGGCCGCTGACGGGATCGAAGCGATAGACGACGCGGCTGGCCCCGGCGGGAGTCGAGCCGCCGATGATCAGCACCTGGCCGCCGGCTGAGGCGACCGCCGCGTAGCGCAGGGCGACGGGGAGGTGGCCGACGACCCGGGCCGGAGTTCCCGGGCGCCAGGCGACGATCGTGTTCAGCCACGCCGAACCGTCGAAGCCCCCGACCACGTAGGCGGTACCCCCGGCCGCCGTCACCGCCACGTCAGAGGCGAGGGCAGGCAACCGGCCCACTGTCTGCACGGTCTGGTTGACGCTGTCGACCCCGAGGATGTGGTCGTACTGGGTTAGATCGCCACCGCCGAACACGTAGGCCCGGCCGCCGAGCGCGGTGCCCTGGGCGTCGTGCTGGGGGCTAGGAAGCGTTCCGCTGGCCAACACCCGATGCAGGTCCGCCGTCTCGATCTCCCCGGCCGACGTGTCAGCGGCGGTGAGGCCGCCTACGAACACGAACTTGGCCCCCGGCAGAACCGCGCTGGCGGGATCTCGCAGCGGCGCCGGCAGCGCGTAGAGGTGGCGATAGGAGAGACGCACTGAAGCCCGCACGGCGTGGCGCGCGGCGTCGGGGCCATGCTGTGTGGCGCCGGGACTCTTCCCGGTTGAAGACGTGGCCGAGCTCCCGCCGCAGCCGACGGCGATCAGGGCCAGAAAAAGCGAGGCGGGGCGCAGCGCGCGGCGGATTGCTGTCATCCTGGCTTCAGGATGGCCCCGGCGACGGCGACCCGGCTTGGTCAAGAGACGACGAATGCCCGCCAGCGTAGCCAACCCGCCCGATCACCCACGCGTCCGAATTCTCTGAGGATTCTCATCTCACCCCTTCACCATGCCCGCGCGCAGTTTCGCCTCGTCCTGATCCTGTCCGCGGTGCTGCTGCTCGCCGCCTGCGGGTCGACCGGCTCAACCCGGACGGCCGTCGCGTCCGGCCACAAGCACTCGCGCCTACCGTCGCCGGCGTTCCATGGCCGCAACCGATCGCCCATCAACGTCTACGCCGGCACCGCCGCGGGTGACCTGAGCGCAGCCGTCCGAAGCGACCCGTCGCTGGTCTACGTCCCCAACTCGATGAGCAACACCGTCTCGGTCATCAGCCAGCGCACCCTGAAGGTCATCCGCACGATCCCGGTCGGTGAGCTACCTCAGCATGTGACCCCTTCCCACGACCTTCGCACCCTCTACGTCGACAACGACGTCGGCAACAGCCTCACCCCAATGGACCCGCTGACCGGACGGGTGGGGCAACCGATTCCGGTCGAGGATCCCTACAACCTGTACTTCACTCCCGACGGGCGGTTCGCGATCGTTGTCGCCGAGCGCCTGCTGCACCTGGACTTTCGCAACGCTCAGACCATGCAGCTCGAGCACTCGCTCTCGGTGCCCACGTGCGCAGGCGTCGATCACATGGACTTCTCGGCCGACGGCCGCTACCTGTACGCCAGCTGCGAGTTCGCGAGCCGCATGATCAAGGTAGATCTGCGTACCCAGCGGGTAACCCGCACGCTCGTGCTCGACGCTGGTCACGCCAGCCCCCAGGACGTCAAGCTCGCTCCCGACGGGCGCACCCTCTACTCCGCCGATCAGCTGAACGGCGGCATCTGGGAGATCGACCCCGTGTCGTTCAAGGTGCTCGGATTCGTCCATACGGGCGCGGGTGCTCACGGGCTCTACCCCAGCCGGGACGCTCGCGAGCTCTATATCTCCAATCGCATGGCCGGGTCGGTCTCGGTTTTGAACTTCACCACCCGGAAGGTGGTCCGGACCTGGCACCTACCTCTGCCCGCCAGCCCGGACATGGGTGGTGTCTCAGCCGACGGGAGCACCCTATGGCTCAGCGGGCGCTACAACGCCGTCGTGTATGCGATCGACACCCGGACGGGACATCTGCGGGCTGCGATCCCGGTCGGCCAGGGACCGCACGGGCTATGCGTGTGGCCCCAGCCGGGCAGCTACTCGCTGGGGCACACTGGCATCCTGCGCTGATCATCCGGCTCGCAGCAGCGACGACGGCTGACCCGGGCCCGGCTACTCCAAGCCCGGGTCCCGCCGCCGTCGGTCGGTCAGGCGGACTGCGCCTCGCTGTCTGAGCCCTCAATCGTCTTCGGGCTGCCACCGACCGAGATCGCCACCTTGCGCGGCTTGCGCTCCTCGGGCTTGGGCACCCGGACCTCGAGTACGCCTCGGTCAAAGGTCGCCTTGACCCCCTCGGCGTCCACCCCTTCGGGCAGGGTCAGCGAGCGGCGGAACGCGCCGGAGCTCCGCTCGACACGGTAGTAACCCTCCTTGCGCTCGTCGTGCTCGATCTTGCGTTCGCCGGAGACGGTCAGGACGTTGTCCTCGAGCTCGATGTTGACGTCCTCTTCGCTGAGACCGGGAAGGTCAGCCCGCAGGACGAGATCGCCGTCGGTCTCGACCAAGTCCATGGCCGGGATCCAGCGCCTCGCGGCACCGTTGACGGCAGCCGTCGGGGTATCGAAAAACGTGTTGAACAGCCGGTTCATCTCGTTCTGGATCGTGCCCAGTTCACGTGCCGGCTCAAAGCGGATGAGTGCCACGATTGACCTCCAATGTTTGAAGCTTGATACTTCTCGTACTCACAGTATGAAATCTTAGCCCCCTCATGTCAAGTTTTCTGCTGCGACGGCGCACGGGCATAGCTGGCTCGCCGCCACCGACAGGCAGAAATCTCCCACTCGCGGGCGGAGTCAGGTGAGCAGGGAGCGGCCGGACATCTCGTCCGGCTGGGCGATCCCGAGCAGCTCGAGGATCGTCGGGGCGACGTCGGCCAGAGCGCCGCCGGCACGCAGCGTCAGACCGGGCACGGTCACGATCACCGGCACCGGATTGAGCGAATGCGCGGTGTTGGGGCTGCCGTCGGGTTCGAGCATGTGGTCGGCGTTGCCGTGGTCGGCGGTGATCAGGCAGGCGCCTCCGGAAGCGCCGACCGCCTCCACCACCTGACCAAGACAGTGGTCGACTGTCTCCACGGCCTCGACCGCGGCCGGGATCACGCCCGTGTGGCCGACCATGTCGGCGTTGGCGAAATTGATGATCCCGAACCGGTACCCACCCGCCGGGTCGGCCCGCCAGGCATCGACGAAGGCGCGGGCCGCCTCGGGCGCGCTCATCGCCGGCTTGTGGTCATAGGTGGGGACGTCGCGGGGGGAATCGACGAGCTCGCGCTGCTCCCCGTCGTACGGCTGCTCCTCCCCGCCGTTGAAGAAGTAGGTCACGTGCGGGTACTTCTCGGTCTCCGCGACGTGCAGCTGGTGGTCTCCGCGAGCGGCGATCACCGCGGCCAGCGTGGTCGCCGGACGCTCGGGTGGGAACGCGATCGGATACGGCCAGCCCTCCTCGTACTCAGTCATGCAGGCGAGCCGCTGCACAGGGTCGGCGCCCCCGCGGTCGACCTCCGAAAACGACGGGTCGGCCAGGGCGCAGACGATCTCGCGCATCCGGTCGGGCCGGAAGTTCAGGCCCAGCACCGAGTCACCGGGGCGAATGCAGGCCTCCTCGCCGACCGTGACCGGCTTTATGAACTCGTCGGTCTCGTCACGCTCGTATGCGTCGCGGCCGGCCTGCGCCCCGGTGTCGGCGTGCTGCGAGGCGTGGCCGTGCACGAGCAGGTCATAGGCGAGCTGGACGCGATCCCAGCGGCGGTCACGGTCCATTGCGTAGTAGCGACCCACCACCGTGCCTACTCGTCCCGCCCCGGCGCAGGCCATACGCGCCTCGACGCGTTCGAGAAACCCGGCACCCGACCGGGGCAGTGTGTCGCGGCCGTCGGTGAAGGCGTGCACGACAAGGTCGGGCACCTCCAGCGACGCCGCCAGGTCGATCAGCGCCTCGAGGTGCTCGAGGCTCGAGTGAACGCCGCCGTCAGAGACCAAGCCGATGATGTGGACGCGCTCCGAACCGCCCAGAGCCGAGCGCAGGACGTCGTTCTCGGCCAGCGAGCCATCCTCGACCGCGAGGTCGATCCGGGTCAGGTCCTGCATGACAACGCTCCCCGCGCCGAGGTTGAGATGTCCCACTTCGGAGTTGCCCATCTGTCCATCGGGGAGGCCGACCGCGCTCCCGCAGGCAGTCAGCGTCGTGGTCGGATAGCGCGACCAGAGGTCGTCGAACACCGGAGTCTCGGCCAGCGAGACGGCGTTGCCGGGCCCGGACTCGGCCAGACCCCAACCGTCGAGGACGATGAGGACAGTCCGCTGCACCGGCAGCGACTGGGGACCGTCCACCGACACCGGGTTCGCCTAGCCGGCCGCGGCCACGATCGCGGCCAGCGACTCGGGGTCGAGGCTGGCCCCCCCGACAAGGGCCCCGTCGATGTCGGGCAGCGCGAGCAGCTCGGCGGCGTTGTCGGGCTTGACGCTGCCGCCGTAGAGAATCCGGACCCGAGCCGCTGCCTCGGCCGAGCGGTCACCGACCAGGGCGCGGACGAAAGCGATCGCCTCCTGGGCCTGCTCTGGCGTGGCCACCTGCCCGGTGCCGATCGCCCAGATCGGCTCGTAGGCGATCACCACCTCGGACAGCTGCGCGAGCTCGAGGCGGGCCAGGGCCTCCTGGACCTGGTAGCGGAGCTTGCGCTGGGTGTCACCGCGCTCGCGTTCCTCCTCGGTCTCTCCGACGCACAGTACGGGCAGCAGCCCCCTCGCCAGCGCCGCCGGAACCTTCAGGGCCAGGCCCTTGTCGCTCTCACCGAACAGCTGGCGACGCTCGGAGTGTCCGAGGATCACGCCCTGAACCCCGATCTCGGTGAGCATGGGGGGCGACACCTCGCCGGTGAACGCGCCCTCGTCAGCCCAATGCAGGTTCTGGGCGTAGACCGCCACCCGGGACCCGCGGGTCGAGTCGACCATCGCCTGCAGAGCCGTGAACGGCGGGCAGATCGCCACCTCGGCGCGCTCCACCGATGACACCCGAGGCAGCAGCGCGGCGACGAACTCCTCGGCCGCTTGCACTGTCTTGTGCATCTTCCAGTTGCCCGCGATCAGCGGGATACGGGCGGGGTTCACGCCAGCACCTCAACCCCGGGCAGCTTGTGACCTTCGATCAGCTCCAGCGCCGCCCCGCCCCCGGTGGACAAATGCGTGACCTCATCGGCGAGCCCGAACTGCTGCAGCGCGGCCGCGGAATCGCCACCGCCGACCACCGTCACGCCGGGAGCGGCGGCCACCGCCCGTGACACGGCCAGCGTCCCGGCGCTGAACGGCTCGAGCTCGAAGGCCCCCATGGGGCCGTTCCAGAACACCGTGCCGGCTGTGAGGATTATCTGGGCGTAGGCGTCGGCAGTGCGCGGTCCGATGTCCAGACCCATCATGCCCTCGGGCACGTCCACGCCATCCAGCGGTTGCGGCTCGGCATCGGCGCCGAAGTGATCGGCGAGCACGAGATCGCTGGGCAGCGCGAGCGAGGCGCGAGCCACGCCCGAGGCGGCGATTGCCCGCCGGGCCAGCTCGATGTCGTCGGCGGCACACAGGGAGGCGCCAACCGAATGGCCCTGGGCGGCCAGGAACGGGAAGCACATCGCTCCGCCGATGAGGATCGTGTCGGCGGCGCTCAAAAACGACTCGATGACCCCGATCTTGTCGCTCACCTTGGCTCCGCCGAGGACGGCGAGCAGAGGCCGCGACGGATTCTCGAGCAACTCGGTCAGGGTTCTCACCTCCCGCTCGAGGAGCAGCCCGGCGGCGCGCTCGGAAACCCGGCCCGCGGCTCCCACGGTTGACGCGTGGGCACGATGGGCGCTGCCGAAGGCGTCGTTGACGTACACGTCGGCGAGGCCGGCCAGCGACTGCGCCAAACCGTCGTCGTTCTCAGTCTCGCCGGGCTCGAAGCGGATGTTCTCGAGCAGCAGGATCTCGCCGGGCTGGAGGTCGACGGCGAACGTTGCCACGTCATCGCCGACGCCGGGTGGCGCCAGCTCGACGTCGACCCCCATCAGTTCGGAAAGGCGCTGGGCCACCGGTGCGAGCGACAGAGCCGGATCAAAGCCCTCGGGACGATCGAGATGCGAGACCAGAATCAGCGCCGCGCCGCGCTCGCGCAGCTTCTCGATCGTCGGCAGGGCGGCGCGAATCCGCGTGTCGTCGGCCACCTGCCCGTCGTTGAGCGGGACGTTGAAGTCGACCCGGACGAGTACCCGCTTGCCGCGTAGTTCGCCGAGGCCCGAGATCGTCCTCACAACAGTTGTTGGACGAGATCCGAGATGCGGTTGGAGTAGCCCCACTCGTTGTCGTACCACGACACGACCTTGACCATCGTCCCATCCATGACCGCCGTGAGCTGCGAGTCGACGATCGAGGAGGCTGGATCCTTGATGATGTCCGAGGACACGATTGGGTCTTCGGTGTAAATCATCAGCCCTTTCAGCGGTCCGTCGTCGGCGGCGGCCTTGAGGGCGGCGTTGACCTCGTCAACGCTGGTCTCGCGCCCAGCCTCGATGGTCAGGTCGATGACGCTCCCGGTGGGGACGGGGGCCCGGATGGCGAAGCCGTGAAGCTTGCCGTTGAGCTCGGGGATGACGGCCCCGATGGCCTTGGCGGCGCCGGTCGAAGCGGGGATCAGGTTGACCGCGGCGGCGCGGGCGCGGCGCAGATCCTTGTGAGGCATGTCCTGGAGGCGCTGATCTGCCGTGTAGGCGTGAATTGTCGTCATCAGGCCATGCTTGATCCCCACCGTCTCATGCAGGACTTTGGCCACCGGGGCCAGGCAGTTGGTCGTGCATGACGCGTTGGAGATGACCTGGTGCTGGTCGCGGTCATAGGCCTCGGCGAAGTTGACCCCCAGCACGACTGTCGTGTCAGCGCCGGTGGCCGGAGCCGAGATGACGACCTTCTTGGCCCCCGCGTCGATGTGCTTTGAGGCGTTCTCACGATCGGTGAACAGTCCGGTGGACTCGATCACCACGTCGGCGCCGAGATCGCCCCACGGCAGGGAAGCCGGATCGCGCTCGGCCAGCACCCGGATCTCCCGGCCGTCGACCACCAGGCCTGCGTCGGTGGCCTTGACCTCGCCCGGAAACGGGCCATAGTTCGAGTCGTACTTAAGCAGGTGGGCGATCGTCTTGGGATCGACGAGGTCGTTGACGGCCAGCCACTCGATGTCGGCTCCGCGCTCATGGGCGGCTCGGAACACGTTGCGTCCGATCCGTCCGAACCCGTTGATGCCCACCCGTACTGCCATGCGCGCTTCCTCCGATGTCGGCTCTACCGTGCCAAGAGCGCCTGACGCGAACAACCATGCGCCGGCTCGCGACAGGCTACCCGCTAGCGGCGCGAGACGACCTCGACCCGCAGACCGTCGGGGTCGAGCATGTAGCCGGCGTAGTAACGCCGCCCGTAGGAGGGCCGCTGCCCCGGAGCGCCGGCGTCGCGACCGCCGTTGGCCAGGCCGGCCTCGTGCGCGGCGTCGACCGCCGCCTTCCCGCTCGCCTGGAGGGCGAGATGACCGTACTCGGGACCGGGCGGCCGCCCTCGCACCACGAACCAGACCACCGGGAGGTTGAGGCCGTAGGCGAGCGCGTGCTCGGACTCGACCATCCGCCGGGCGCCGAGGGCGTAGAAGACCGAATCGTAGAAACGTGCCGACCGCTCGAGATCGGAGACCTCGAAGCCAACGTGGTCGATCACGCGGGCCTCGTCACGTCGCGATGCAGAACCTCGACCCGGTATTCGCTGAACTTGTCGTAGCGCTGCCCGAGGTGCTCGGCGATCGCGACCGAGCGGTGGCGCCCTCCGGTGCAGCCGATCGCCAGCACGAGGTGGGATTTGCCCTCGGCCAGATATTGCGGCAGCAGGTAGTCCAGCAACGAATCCAGATGGGCGTAGAAGCGGTCCAGCTCACCGTCGGCGTTGATGAAGGCCACGATCCGCTCGTCGTGGCCGGTGAGGGGGCGCAGGTCAGGCTCGTAGTGCGGGTTGGGCAAAAAGCGCACGTCGAGCATCACGTCAGCGTCCCGGCTCGGGCCGTACTTGAAGCCGAAGCTCTGGAAGGTAACGGCCAGGCGTCCCGGGGTGTGGGTCGGCAGCAGCTCGTCGGCGAGCTTGCGACGCAGCATGGCGGCGGTCAGACCACGGGTGTCGATGACCACGTCGGCGCGCTCGCGCAGGGGCGCCAGCAGCTCTCGCTCGCGGGCGATGCCCTCGGCCACGCTGCCCCCCGGTGACAGCGGGTGGCGCCGGCGCGTCTCCTTGTAGCGGGTCAGCAGGGTCTGCTCGTCGGCTTCCAAGAACAGCACTCGGTGTCGCAGCCCGGCTCGCCGCAGGTCATCGAGCATGGCCGCCAGCCCCGCGAAGTACTCCCCGCCGCGCACGTCGGAGACGACGGCCGCGTTGGCCACCTTGGAACCCGAGTGCATGAACAGGTCGACGAGCGAGCGAATCATTTCCGAGGGCAGGTTGTCCACGCAGAAGTAGCCCTCGTCCTCGAAGGCCGCCATCGCCGTCGACTTCCCGGCCCCCGAAAAGCCCGTGATCACGACCAGATCGGTGAGGGCGGAGGCTTCCACGGTTCTCTGCAGTGTGATGACCTTGGCGGACGGGCGGGGAACGCCTTGATCCGGAGTTGTGCCACCATGCCGCGGGTGCTTCGCCGCCGCGCTCGCATTGGCATCGTGGTGGCGCTTGGACTCGCGCTCGGGATCGGCGCTGCGCCGGCCGCGCCGGTCGCTTCGGCCGACACGCTTGCCGCGAGTATCTCGAGCACGCCGAGCGGCCAGCCACTACCCAGCGGCTTCCTCGGCGTCTCGCTCGAGTTCCCGGCGCTGCAGCAGTACACCGGCCGGGATACCCGAGCCGTCGATCCCGTGCTCGTCGCGCTGCTCAAGGGCCTGGCGCCAGGCGCGGCACCCTCGGTCCGGGTCGGCGGCAACAGCACCGACGCGACCTGGTGGCCGGTCCGCGGCGTGGTCCCGCCGGGCGGGACCTACTACCGCCTGACCGGCGGCTGGCTGCGCAGCACGCGGGCCCTGGCCGCTGACCTGGGGACAAGACTGATCCTCGGTATCAACCTCGCGGCCGGACGACCGGCGATCGCCGCCGCCGAGGGGCGGGCCTTCACGACGGGCATCGGACGCCGCTACATCCGGGCTTTCGAGATCGGCAACGAGCCCGACCTCTACGGCGTCTTTCCCTGGTACCGCGACCGGCGCGGCCACCTCCATCGCGCCCGTAGCCGCCGCTACGGCCCCAGCGATTACAGCAACGAATTCACGCAGTGGAGTCGCACCCTGCCCCGGGGTATCACGCTGGCCGGTCCGGGCGTCTCAGGACCGAGCTGGATGAGCAAGCTCGGAAAGCTCATCGGCAGCCAGCCGCGCTTGGGCCTCGTCTCCTACCACCGCTACCCCCTGCGCGCCTGCACCACCGACACAACCCAGGCCAGCTTTCCCACCATCCCGCACCTGCTCACCGACAGCTCCTCGAGCGTGCTCGCGGCCGGCCTGGCGCCGTTCGTGAGCGTCACCCACCGACGTCATCTGCCCTTCCGCCTGACCGAGATCAACACCGCCTCCTGTGAGGGGGCGGCCGGGGTCAGTGACACCTTCGCCTCCGCACTATGGGCCCTGGACACAATGTTCAACATGGCCAAGGCCGGGGTCGACGGGGTCAACTTCCACATGCTCCCCGGTTCTCACTACGAGCTGTTCAGCACCTCACGGGGTTCGGGCGGGGCCTGGCAGGCATTCGTCCACCCCGAGTACTACGGCCTGTACATGTTCGCTCAGGCTTTCCCGCCCGCGGCCCAGCTGCTCCCGGTAACCACCCCGAGCGGGCCGGTCAAGGTGTGGGCCACCCAGGGCAGCGACGGGGCGGTCCGGGTGACCCTGATCAACCAGGATGCGGCCAGCGACCACACCGTGTCGCTGCAGATCCCCGGCAACCCCGCCACCGCTTCGCTGGAGTCGCTGACCGCCCCTAGCCTGGACGCCACCACCGGCGTCACCCTGGGCGGACAGACCTTCGGGCCGACGACGACCACGGGCACGTTGCCCGCCGGCCCGGCCGGCACGACTGTGCTCCCCAGCGGCGGGGTCTACTCAGTCGACGTCCCGGCGGCCAGTGCCGCCCTGCTCAGCACGAGTGCCCCCGCCCCTCCGGCCACGGGGCCGAGCGGCGGTGCAGGCGGAGGCGGAGGCCTCCCGCTGACCGCGCATGCGCGGCGCGGCTAGCCAGCCGAGCCCTCAGACCCCTGACTTGTGCAGCTCGCGGTACACCTCGCGGGCGAGCTTGCCGGGTACGCCTGGCACCGATTCGAGCTCCTCGCGGGAAGCGGACAGGATCGCGTCGGGCGACCCGAAGTGGGCCAGGAGCGCGCGCTTGCGGGCCGGGCCAACCCCGGGCAGATCATCCAGGACCGACGCGGTCATCGCCCGGTCACGACGGATCCGATGGTGGGTGACGGCGAAGCGGTGGGCCTCGTCGCGGACGCGCTGGAGCAACTGCAGCTCTGGCGTATCGTGGGCGAGCGTCAGCGGCGCGGCACGACCGGGAATGAAGACCTCCTCGATCCGCTTGGCCAGCGAGATGACCGCGACGCCGCGGTCGCGGAAGCCCTGCAGAGCGCGCAGCCCGGCGGCGAGCTGACCCTTGCCGCCGTCGATCACGACCACGTTGGGGAGGGCAGCGAAGCTCGGGTCGTAGTCCTTGTCGTGGGGTGAGACGTCGCGCTGCTGTTCCCAGCGGGCCATCCGCCGGCCGAGGATCTCCTCCATGGCGGCGAAGTCATCGGGCCCTTCCCCTCCGTTCTCGGCCCCGTCACCGACCGTGAACACCTTGAAGCGGCGGTAGTCGGACTTCTTGGGTGTCCCACCTTCGAACACGACCATCGAGGCGACCGTGTTCGTGCCCATCAAGGTGCTGATGTCAAAGCACTCGATCCGGAGCGGAATCGTGTCCAGGCCGAGCGCGTGCTGGAGGCCGTCGAGCGCCTCGACCCGCTGCTGGCGGCGACGCTCCGAGCGCAGCTTCTCCTGATCAATGGCCAGCCGGGCATTGCGCTCGGCGAGCTCGAGAATCCGGCGCTTGTCCCCCCGCTCGGCGGCCCGGATCTCGACGCTTGCGCCGCGCCGGGCGCTCAGAGCCTCGGCCAGGGCCTTCGCCGTGGGCATCTCGCGCTGAACGACGAGCAGCGGGGGTACCGACATGGCGCTCGCGTAGTACTGGAGGATGAACGCCTCGGCCACTTCGGCCACCTCGCGGCCGGCGGCATTGTCCAGGTAGAAGCTCTGACGGTCCGAAAGGACGCCGTCACGGACCTGAAAGACCTGGGCGTTGGCCTCACCGTCCGAGACTGCCACGGCGATCGCGTCCAGCGAGCCGGCGCCCTCGTGGGCGACGCGCTGGCGCTCGAGCAGCGAGCGGATCGCCCGCAACCGGTTGCGCTCGCGGGCGGCATCCTCGAAGCGCTTCTCGGCGGCGGCCAGGCGCATCTCAGAGTCCAAGCGCCGTTCGATCTCCTTGTAACGCCCGGACAGGAAGGCGATCACACCGTCAATCGCGTGGCGGTACTCCTCCTTGGAGACGTAGCCGACGCACGGCGCCTCGCAGCGCTTGATGTAGTAGTCCAGGCACGGGGAGCCGCTGCGCCGGCCCGGCTCGGGGCCCTCGCAGGAGCGGAACATGAACACCTTGCCCAGTACCTCGAGCGTCGAGCGGACGCGCTTGGCGTTGCTGTAGGGACCGAAGTAGGCGCGGTCGCGACGGTGGCGCTCGCGGGTGAAGTAGACGCGGGGGAAGTCCTCGTCGAGCGAGATCGCGATGTAGGGATAGGACTTGTCGTCGCGCAGGCGGATGTTCAGGCGCGGCTTGTACTGCTTGATGAAGTTCTGCTCGACCAGCAGTGCCTCGGACTCGGTGTGGACGACAAGCGCTTCGATCTGGTCAATCATCTCCAGGATGTCGCCGCCGACGCGCGTGCTCGGGTTGGAGAAGTGCGAGGCGACGCGCTTCTTGATCGACTTGGCCTTGCCGACGTAGATCACCTTGCCGCGCTCGTCCCGGAACAGATAAACCCCGGGCTCATCGGGGAGCTCGCGGCGGCGGTCGGCCGGATAGACGGACATGGCCTTTAACGATAGGAGCCGACTCGCCCGGGTCGGCAGCCCCGCGAGGCCGGCCGGGCAAGTCCCCGCCCCGTCAGTCGGCGCTGAAGGAGACGAACGGCGCCTTCAGTCGGCGCTGAAGGAGACGAGCACGCCTCCGATCCCCAGCACGAGTCCGACCAGCGCAACCACCTCGCCGGGGCCGGCGGTCGGATGGTTGGCCGTGTAGGCGGGAGGGGTCAGGCTGGGATCGAACAGGTTGCCCCCCCGGGTCGGCGGTGTGCCCAGCGCGTGCAGGGTGAAGGCCAGCGCGATCAACAGGCCGAGCAGGACGGCGATCCGGGCCGGGCGCGCCCCGCGCAGGGCGACCGCGAACAGTCCCGCGGCGAGCACCGCCAGCAGCACGTCGACGACTGAGTAGACCTGCCACGCGGTGGGATCGCGAGGAATGCCGGCCAGCGCCGGGGTGTGCGCGTAACGGGCGACGAAACCGGCCGAGAACTGGTGGCTCCAGGCCAGAAACAGCGAGCCGAGCAGAATTGGCGCGCCGAGCACCATCAGCCAGTCCGAGATCACCTCGCGCATGCCCTTGCTCACGGCGGCGGCAGTGTACGCGCCACGACCGATCAGGTAATCGCCGCCCGGGCTTGCGGCCCGTATGGTTGGTCCGGCATGGAAACTGGTGAGCCCTCCACCGCCTACCGCACCTGTCCCCTGTGCGAAGCCACCTGCGGCCTGGAGATCAGGCTCGAGGGCGAGCGGATCACCTCAATCCGCGGCGACGCCGATGATGTCTTCAGCCACGGCTTCATCTGCCCCAAGGGCTCGGCCCTGCGCGGGTTGCACGAGGATCCCGATCGCGTCCGGACGCCGCTGATCCGCGACGGGAACGGGTTTCGGGCCGCGAGCTGGGACGAGGCGTTTGCCCTCATCGACGCCCGCCTGGCGCCGATCCTGGCGCAAGACCGCAACGGGGTCGGCGTCTACCTCGGCAATCCCAACGCCCACAATTTGTCCAACCTGCTCTATGCGCGGGTGCTGATCCGGGCGCTGGCCTCGTCCAACGTGTACTCCGCGAGCACTGTCGACCAGTTCCCCAAGCAGATGTCTTCGGCGCTGATGTTCGGGACCGGGACCTCCGTCCCCATCCCTGACGTCGACCGGACCGATCATCTGCTCGTCCTGGGCGCCAACCCCCTGGCGTCCAACGGCAGTTTGATGACCGCCCCGGATATGCGGGGGCGCCTGCGGGCGCTTCGAGGTCGCGGCGGAAAGCTTGTCGTCATCGACCCCCGGCGCACCCGCACGGCTCGTGAGGCCGACGAGCACCACTTCATCCGTCCCGGCACCGACGCCCTGCTGCTGTTTGCCCTGGTGGCAACGCTATTCGAGGAGGACCTCGCCGACCCCGGGCAGCGGATCGGCGCCCTCTGCACCGGTCTCGAGGAGATCGGGGAGCTGGCGCAGCCGTTTGCGCCCGAGGCAGTGGCCCCGGTGTGCGGCATCGAGGCGGCTCAGATCCGGCGCATGGCCCGCGAGCTCGCGGCGGCACCGGCTGCTGCCGTGTACGGACGGATCGGGACCTGCACGCAGGAATTCGGGGCCCTGGCCAGCTGGCTGGTCGACGTCGTGAACATCCTCACCGGCAACCTCGACCGCGAGGGCGGCGCCATGTTCCCGCTCGCCGCCGCCGGCGCCAGCAATGCCTCTGGGCCTCCCGGCCGCGGCCGAGGTGCGCGTTTCGGGCGCTTTTCGAGCCGGGTCCGGGGCCTCGGTGAGCTGTTCGGCGAACTCCCCGTGGCCTGCTTGGCCGAGGAGATTGACACCCCGGGTGCGGGCCGGATCCGGGCCCTGATCACCATCTCGGGCAACCCCGTCCTCTCCACCCCGAACAGCGAGCGCCTGGCGGCGGCGGTGGCCGAGCTCGACTTCATGGTCAGCCTCGACGTCTACGTCAACGAGACCACCCGCCACGCGGACGTCATCCTTCCCGCCCCCTCTCCCCTGCACCGCGGCCACTACGACCTGGCGCTCTACCAGTTCGCGGTCCGCAACGTGGCCAACTACTCGCCCCCCGTCCTCCCCCCCGACCCCGAGCTGCCCGACGAATGGGTGACGCTTCTGCGACTGTCGGGCGTGGCCTTTGGCATGGGCCCCGACGCCGACGTCGCCGCCCTTGACGAAGGCGTCGTCCGGACGCTGATCGGTCGCGAACTTCAAACCGAGGGCTCACTGGTCGCCGGGCGCGAGGCCGACGACCTGATGGCTGCGCTGGAGCCCCGGGTCGGTCCCGAGCGGCTGCTCGACCTGATGCTTCGCACCGGTCCCTACGGGGACGGCTTCGGCGCTCGCAGCGACGGCGGCACGCTGAGCCTGGCCGCGCTCGAGGCGGCTCCACACGGACTCGATCTGGGTCCCCTCGCACCCCGGCTTCCTGACGCGCTGCGCACCGCCGGCGGAACCATCGATCTCACCCCCGAATTGCTGGTCGCCGACGTTCCTCGCCTGTACGAGGTGCTGGGCCGCACCCCGGCCGACGGTCCCGTGCTGATCGGGCGCCGCCACCTGCGCTCCAACAACTCCTGGATGCACAACCTGCCCGTGCTGGTCAAAGGCAAGTCCCGATGCACGCTGCACGTGCATCCGGATGACGCCGCGCGCTACGAGCTCACCGACGGGGCGCTGGCCCGCCTGCGCTCGCGGACCGGCACCGTCGAGGCCGAGGTCGAGATCACCGACGAGGTGATGCCGGGCGTGGTCAGCCTTCCCCATGGCTGGGGCCATTCGGCCCCCGGCACTCAGATGACAGTCGCCACGCAGCACGCCGGCACGAACAGCAACGTGCTCTCCGACGAGCTCCTGATCGACGCCGTGTCCGGGAACGCCGTGCTCAACGGGATCCCGGTCGAGCTCGCCCCGGCCGGCTAGTGCCGATCGCTGGCGCCGGTCGCTAGTAGCGCCGCGCGGAGATGAAGACCGCCACGAAGATGTAGACGGCGCCCCCGACCAGCACCAGCCAGGCCACCTGTCCCCCACTCGTGGACCACATCCGCGAGGTCCCGGTCAGAGCGATGGCAAGCACGCCACCGGCCACGTAGAGCGCCACACGGCGGTTGCCCAGCGAGTAGAGCGAGGTCCTGTGCTCGCGGTACATGATCATCATCACCCAGCCCAGCGCGGCCAGGAAGGCGAGTGAGATCGCCGTCGTCACCACGCCCGCGCCGGTCCCCCCTCCGGGGGCGAACGCGACCACCGCGGCGATCGCCATGATGATCACTGCATTGCGGGCCACGGCCGTGTTGATCCTCATGCGGTTAAGGGTACGCGTTGCGAAACGGGTTGGCCCGCGGCCGGCGCGCCCGGGCGGCCCGCGGCGGACTCAGTCCCGGCGGACTCAGTCCCGGCGGACTCAAGCCCGGCCGGCTCACCCCCGGCGGACTCAACCCCGGCCGGCTCACCCCCGGCCGGCTCACCCCCGGCCGGCTCAGCCCCGACAGGCTCAGCCGCAAAACGGTAGCCGACGCCGAAATGCGTGTGAACGTAGTGCCACTGCGGCGAGACCCGCTCCAGCTTCTGGCGCAGCTTGCGCACGAACACGTCGACCGAGCGGTCGCCACGAGCCATCGTGTAGCCCCACACGCGCTGGTAGATGTCCTCGCGCTCCAGCACACGTCCGTCCGCGGTGGCCAGCTCATACAGGAGCTCGTACTCGCGGCGCGAGAGCGTGGCCGTCTGCCCGCCGGCCAGCGCATCGAAGCGATCGGGCCGGATGGCCAGCTCTCCGGCCCGGATCACCTCCTGGTGCAGCGGTGCCTGGCCGGCCGACCGGCGCCGCACCACCGCCTCCAGCCGGGCTACCAGCTCATCCGGGTGGCAGGGCTTGGTGATCCAGTCATCGGCTCCGGCCCGGAGCGCGCGCACCCGGTCGGCGACCGGTGCCGGGGCGCTGGAGATCAGCACGGCCAAGCCGGGCAGCGCGGCGGCCGTGGCGGCGACGTAATCGAGCCCGGTGAGGGCGGGGTTCACGATCAGGGCGTGGAGGCGCAGCGCGGTCAATTGATCTGGCGTGGCCGCGTGAGGAAGCACCTGGCGTTCCCAGCCCAGAGCGCGAAACCGACGCTCCAGGACGGTGATCAGGCCGCTGTCGTCATCGATCAGGGCTACGCGAATGAGCCCGGACTCCTTGGGCATGACATGCTGAACTCCCAGTCTAGGGTCGCCGCGGGACGATTAGCCCGCCACGGTTTCCCAGCGCTCATACAGCTCGGCCACGGCGCTGCGGGCCTGCTCATGGCGCGCGGTCGATCGTGCCGTGGCCTCGGGTGTCGCCCAGGCGGCCGGGTCGGCCAACTCGTCTTCGATCACCCTCAGCGTCGCCTCGGCCGCCTCGATCTGCTGCTCGAGGCTCCCGGCGCCCCGAACCGATCGCCTGGGCGGCGTGCGCTTGCGCGAACCCTGCCGCGGTGAAGCCGGCTTCTCGGGCTTGGGATCGCGCGGCGCGCTCGGGCCTGTCCGCGCGGCCGCCCGCTCCTCGCGCACCCGCAGGTATTCGGCCCAGCCGCCCACGTAGCTGTGCAGCGTCTGATCCTCAAGCGCCACGGTCCGGGTGCCGATTGCGTCCAGGAGCGCGCGGTCGTGGGAGACGAGGAGAAGTGAGCCCGAGAACGCCTTGAGCGCCGCCTCGAGCGCCTCCCGGCTCTCCAGGTCGAGATGGTTGGTCGGCTCGTCAAGGACCAGTACGTTGGCGCCCGAGTGGACCAGCATGGCCAGGCTGAGACGGCGGCGCTCCCCACCCGAGAGCCCGTCCAGCGGCTTCTCCGCGTCCTCGCCGGAGAACAGAAATCGGCCGAGCAGGGCTCGGGCCTTCGCGGGGGTGAGGCCGGTGGCGTGAGCGGTGGCCTCGAGCACGGTGCGGGCCGTCCCAGCGTGCAGCTCGTCCGCATGCTGGGACAGGTAGCCAAGCTTCACGTTGTGGCCGGTCCGGAGCTTGCCGGCCACCGCTATTCCCCCCGCCGGGCGCTCCAGGGGCGGCCCGATCAACTCGCGCCTCCCGGCCAGCGTCTCGATCAGGGTCGTCTTGCCGGTTCCGTTGGCCCCGACCAGGGAGACGTGCTCCCCGCGCTCCAGCCACAGCTCAGCACCGCGGAGCAGCGTCCGATCCCCGGCCTGCAGCGAAGCATCCTCGAGCTCGAAGACCACCCGGCCGCTGCGCTCGGGAGGCTTGAAGGCGAATTCGAGCCCGGCGCTGTCGGCTGGTTTGCGGCTGATCCGCTCCAGCTTGTCGAGCCGCTTGGCCCGTGACTGGGCCTGGCGGGCCCGCGTGCCGGCCCGGAAGCGGGTGACGAAGCGCTCCAGGCGCTCGATCTCGTCTTGCTGGCGGTCGATCGCGCGGCCCAGAGCCAGCTCCCGGGCCGCCTTCTCCTTGCGCCAAGCGTGCCACGGGCCGGCGAAGAACCGGCCGACCCGGGCGTCCTGCCCGTATGCCCCCCCTTCGAGCTCCAGCACTGCCGTCCCCACCGCCTCCAGGAACCAACGATCATGTGCGACCAGCACGACGGCGGCGTCGAGCGCGACCAGATGCTGCTCGAGCCATTCCAGCGAGGCGATGTCGAGATGGTTGGTGGGCTCGTCGAGCAGGAGCAGGTCCGGCGAGCCGGCCAGGGCCCGCCCCAGGGAGGCTCGGGTCAGCTCCCCCCCGGAGAAGGTGTCGAGCTGGCGGTCCAGGGCCCGGTCCTCGTGGAACCCGAGCCCGTGGAGCGTGGCCAGGGCGCGGTCGCGCCACCCGTAGCCTCCGGCGTGCTCGAGGCGGGCCTGAGCGCGGGCGTAGCGGCCAAGCGTGTTCTCGTCATGTGCGCCGTCGGCCATCGCCTGCTCGAGGCCGGCCAGCTCGGCCTCGATGGCCACCAGCTCCACCGCACCCGAGAGCACGTAGTCACGCAGGCTCAGCTCGCGCTCCCGCGGCGGACGCTGATCGTGCAGCGCCACCTTGGCGCCCTTGGCCATGACCAGTTCACCGGAGTCGACCGTCGCCTCCCCGGCGAGCATGCGCAAGAGCGTCGTCTTGCCCGCCCCGTTGCGGCCGGACAGCGTCATGCGCTCTCGGCGCTCGAGCTTGAACGACACGCCGCGCAGGAGCGGCGCTCCGGCGATGTCCTTGCCCAGATCGGATGCGATGACCACAGCCATTGGGCTTGATGGTAGGTCCCAGGCATGTCACCCGACACACCGGCGCCCGGCTAGCATCCGGTCGATGCGTACGCGAACGTACCCGCCCGTCCCCCCGCACGACATGCCTCCGGCGCGGACGGTCGTCGTCCCGGGCCGAGGCGAGTTCTTCCTGCGCGACACCGGGGAGACCGATCCCGCCGGTCCGACCGTGATGCTCCTGCACGGCTGGACGGTGACCGCCGATCTCAACTGGCACGCCGCCTACCGCCCACTGGAGGATGCCGGCTACCGGGTCCTGGCCATCGACCACCGTGGGCACGGGCGCGGGTTGCGGGCCATGAGCCCGTTCTCCCTGACCGACTGCGCCGCCGACGCGGCCGCCGTCGTACGCCAGCTAGGGGCGGCGCCGGCCATCTTCATCGGTTACTCGATGGGGGGCACGATCGCCCAGCTCATCGCCCGCGACCATCGCGACGTGGTCCGTGGAGTGGTGCTGAGCGGAACCGCCCAGCATTTCCAGGATCCCCAGTCGGCCAAGATCTGGAAGTGGATGGGCGGGGTGGGCCTCGCCCTCTCCGTGGCCCCGCGCGCGGCCTGGAGAGCCGGGTTCAAGCAGGCCGAGATCCCGTACTCATCACCCCGTACCGCCTGGTGGCTGTCGGAGCTGATGCGCCACTCGGCCACCGATCTGGCCGAGGCCGGGCGCGAGCTGGGCCGGTTTGACTCACGGCCATGGCTCGGTGGGGTCGATGTCCCCGCCGCGGCGGTCATCACCAGCGAGGACACCAGCGTCGATCCCCGCCGCCAGCATGAGCTCGCCGAGGCGATCGGGGCCGATGTCTTCGAGGCGGCCATCGACCATCTCGCGGTGACGGTCAGCGCCGAGGTGTACAACCCGGCCCTGCTCAAGGCCGTGGCCACCGTCGCCGCCGGCACCGCTGAGAGGCCCGAGCCAGCCGGGACGATCGGTTAGGCTTCCGGAAATGAGCCGTACCCGCTTCACGATCGCCCTGACCCTGATCGCGGGCAGCCTGTTGACCTTCGCGCCCTCCGCGCTGGCCCGCGCTGATGGGGGCCAGGGCTGGTACGGCGAGACCAGCGATATCAACATCACCACCGTGATGTTCATCACGATCGCCTTCTTTCCCGTGCTGATCTTCGTCTTCTCGCTCATCCAGTCGCGGCTGGACAAGCGCAAGCACGCTCGCATGGACGCCGTCAAGGCCCGCACGGCCAGCGCCGACTGGCGCGGCGGCTGGTAACCGGCCGCACCGGGCCGGGAGCTCGATGACCTACTTCGTCACCGGTGCCACCGGCTTCATCGGGCGCCATCTCGTCGAGCGCCTGCTGCGGCGGGATGGCGACATCCACGTCCTCGTCCGTGAGGGCTCGACCGACCGCCTGGCCGCGCTCACCGAGCGCTGGGGGCCGGCGGCCAGAGAGCGGGTCAAGCCCGTGATCGGCGACCTTGGCGCCTCACGGCTCGGCGTCTCCGAGCAGGACGTCGAACGTCTGAAGGCCCTCGGCGTCGAGCACTTCTTCCATCTCGCGGCGATCTACGACATGACCGCCGATGAGGAACGCAACCGCGCGGCCAACGTCGAGGGCACGCGGAACGCGATCGGCCTGGCCAGCGCACTGGGGGCGGGACGCTTTCATCACGCCTCCTCGATCGCCGCCGCCGGCCGCTACAAGGGTCTCTTCCGCGAGGACATGTTCGACGAGGGCCAGACGCTCGATCATCCCTACCACCGGTCGAAGTTCGAGTCCGAGAAGCTGGTTCGCACGCATGCCGACATGCCCTGGCGGGTCTACCGGCCGGCGATCGTCGTCGGGCACTCGCAGACCGGTGAGATGGACAAGATCGACGGGCCGTACTACTTCTTCACCGCCATCAAGATGGCCCGGCACTACCTCCCGGGGTGGTTTCCGCTCATCGGCCCGGAGCTCGGCTACACGAACCTGGTCCCGGTCGACTTCGTGGCCGCGGCCATGGATCACATCGCCCACCAGGATGGCCTCGACGGGCAGGCCTTCCATCTGACCAACCCCAAGTCACAGCGCTCCGGGGAAGTCATGAACGCGTTTGCCGCAGCCGCCCACGCCCCGCAGATGTCGGTGCGGATCGATGCCAAGCTGCTGAACGCGCTGCCCAAGGGCACGATCGGGATGCTCATGCAGCTGCCGGCGGCCAAGGGGGTGCGCAAGGCGCTGCTGGCTGACTTCGGGATCCCCGAGGAGGTGCTTGGCCACATCGGGCTGACCGCCGAGTTCGACACCCGCGACACCGAGCGGGCGCTGGCCGGCTCGGGGATCGCCGTCCCGCCACTCGAGTCCTATGCGGCCAAGCTGTGGGACTACTGGGAGCGCAACCTCGATCCCGACCTGTTCAAGGACCGAAGCTTCGAGGGGGCCGTGAACGGCAAGACCGTGCTGATCACCGGCGCCTCGAGCGGGATCGGCAAGGCAGCGGCATTCAAGATCGCCAAGGCCGGCGGCATTCCGCTGCTGGTCGCCCGCAGCGCCGACAAGCTCGAGCAGACCAGACGCGAGATCGAGGACATGGGCGGCACCGCTTACTCGTATTCCGCCGACGTCTCTGAACCCGAAGCGGTCGATGACCTCGTTCGCCAGGTACTCGCCGACCACGCTGCCGTCGACGTCCTGGTCAACAACGCCGGGCGTTCCATCCGCCGCTCCGTGGCTCTCTCCTACGACCGCTTCCACGACTTCGAGCGCACGGTCAAGCTCAACTACCTCGGCACGATCAAGTTGATCATGGGCCTGCTGGCGCAGATGCGCGAGCGTCACTCCGGCCTGGTCATCAACGTCTCCTCGATCGGCGTGCAGACCAACCCGCCGCGGTTCTCGGCCTACGTCGCCTCCAATGCGGCCCTCGACGCCTGGACCCGGGTGGTGGGCTCGGAGTCGATCGGCGACAACGTGCACTTCACCACCATCCACATGCCGCTGGTGCGGACCCCGATGATCGCCCCGACCAAGATCTACGACAGCTTCCCGACCATCTCCCCAGACGAGGCCGCCGACCTGATCTGCGAGGCGATCCGGACCAAGCCCAAGCAGATCAACACCCGCCTGGGGACCTTCGGCGAGGTGGCCTACGCCCTGTTCCCCAAAGCGGTGGACCAGATCCTCTCGACCGCCTACAAGGTGTTTCCCGACTCCGCCGCGGCCAAGGGCCAAAAGGATCCGGAGGAGCGGGCCTCGACCGAGCATGTCGCTCTCGCGCATCTGATGCGCGGGGTCCACTGGTAGCGCGGGCCGCCGCGACTCCGGCTGACACAGGCGCTGACCCTGCGGAGAGCGTGCCTCTAGGCGGCGCGACGGTCACCGCCGTCGCCTACCTGGCCGGCGCGCACATGTCAGC
>JBAVWI010000132.1:0-3147 GCA_049697735.1 Solirubrobacteraceae bacterium | reverse complement strand
GCCCTACGGGGCCGCTCTGCGCTGGCCTGAGCCGCGGACCGAAGGCGGACGCCGGCCGGCCCGCGCCGCCGGCGCCTACGTGGTCCTCACCGGCGGTGATCCGATCGTCTATCTGGAGCGGGGGGGTCGTGCCCTGCAAACCCTTGTCGCGCGTGACGACGCGCGCCTCGAGCCCGCCCTCGCTGCGCTGGTTGAACACGTGCGCGGCGGACGGATCAAGCGTCTCGGCCTCGAGAAGGTCGACGGCGAGAGCGCGATGACCTCGCCGCTGGCGCCGCTGTTGACGGCACTGGGCTTCCAGGAGGGCCCACGCCGGCTGACTCTGAGCGCCTGAGGCCTTCAGTGCGAGCCACCGCCGATGCCCGAGGGGGACACCATCGCCTACGCGGCCAAGCGGATGCGCCCCGTACTCGAGGGTCACGTGCCCGACGAGGTCCGCACGCCACATCCGCGCCACCGCCTGGATCGCTGGCCTGAGCGGCTGGCAGGCCGCGCGGTGACCGAGATCCACACCCACGGCAAGCATTTGTTTTTGCGCTTTGAAGACGACCTGACGATCCACTCGCACCTGCGGATGACCGGCTCCTGGGCGGTGTACGCGCCAGGATCAAAGTGGCGGCGCTCGCCGAAACGGGCCTGGCTGGTCCTACGCCACGCCGGCCACGAGGTAGTCCAGTTCGACGGACCTGTGCTCGAGCTGCTGACCGAGAGCCGGACCCGTTTTGACCAGCGCCTGGCCGGCCTGGGCCCCGACATCCTGGACGAGGTGTTTGCGGCTGACCGCTTTCTGGCCCGGCTGCGAGGCGATGACCGCACCCGCGGCGTCGGCGACGCCCTGCTCGACCAGCGCAATGTGGCCGGGATCGGCAACCTCTGGAAGTCCGAGGGCTGCTGGGACGCGGCCGTCGATCCCTGGCGGCGGTTGGCGAAGCTCAGCGATTCCGAGGCGCTGGCCATCGTGGATGCGCTGCGCCCGCGGATGTTCGAGTCGGCGCGGACCGGCGTCCAGGACGCGGGGCGACGGGTCTTCCGCCGCCACGGTCAACCCTGTTACCGCTGCGGGGCCAGGATCCTGGCCCGCGGACAGGGCGAGGACAACCGCACTACCTTCTGGTGCCCGGGATGTCAGCGCTGAAGCGGGTGGGACATAAGGGGGCGGACCTGATCGCCCCGGGCAACACCCAGGCGAGCTTCGACGCCGCGCTTGGGGCGGGTGTGGACATGATCGAGTTCGACGTGTTGCCCCACCGCGAGACCGGGGAGCTTCGCCTCGCCCATGACTATGAGCACCTCGACCACCGCCCCTCGCTCACCCTCGACGAGGGGCTCGAGCACTTGGCCTCGAGCTCGTTCGCGTCGGTTGAGCTCGACGTCGACCTCAAGCTCCCCGGCTATGAACTTGACGTCGTCGCCGCGCTGGAGAAGTACGGGCTGCTCTCCCGGGCTCTGATCTCCAGCCAATATCGGGAGAGCCTGGCCCTGATCCGAGCCGCGCAGACAGGAGTCCGGCTCGGCTGGTCAGTGCCCAAGCTGCGCCAGGACCCGTTTCGCAATCCGCTGATGTGGATTCCCGCTTCGGCGGTCGTGCTTGGCTGGCGCCAAGTGCTCCCGGTCTCCGCCTCGCGGGCAATTGCCGCCGGGGAGTGCCATGCCCTGATGGCGCACTGGCGCCTGGTCACGCCGCGCCTGGCCCGGGCCGTTCGCCGCGCCGGCGGCGAGCTCTACGTATGGACGGTCGACGACGCCCGCCAGATCCGGGCGCTCGAGGCGATCGGGGTGGCCGGTGTGATCACCAACGACCCGCGCCTGTTCGCGGCCTGACCAGCGCCTGCCAGCGCCGGTGCGCGGACTAGCGAATCCGGCACTGTGCGGCAGTGAAGTGCGGGGGACTGCCGAAGTCAGCCCCGCGGTGGCCGCCGCTCGTGGTCTGCGTGGTTGAGCCCAGCAGCTTGCCCGAGCGCCGCCAGTAGAAGCTGACCGTCGCGTTGAGGAGCCCCGCGTGGGGGTTGAAGGCGTACACGGCACCGCCCTGCTGCAGCCCCGACTTCGAGCGTCCGAGGCGGACGATCTTCGTGCTGCCGGGGTCGACGATGAACTTCTTCTGCGAGCTCGAGTAGTAGTTGAGCTGGATGCGCATCGACAGCCAGGCTGGGAACCCGAGCGCCGGCATCTGCCCGCGGATACCGAGCTGGTTGGGCTGGCTCGGACTGTCGCAGATATTGACCGTGGCCCACAGGGCCTTGGAGCGTTCGGCGCTGGAGATCGCCTTGGCGATCTGAGCCGAGGTCGGGGCCTTGGCTGCCGCTGCGACAGCGATCGCCGGCGCCGCCATGGCGGGCACGACCATGGCCAGTACGGTTGTCACCAACGGAAGGCGCATTGTCAGTGAAGATATCGGGCGCGTGATGGATTGCGTTCCGGTACGTAGTGAGGGTGTGATCGAATCCCAGACGCTCCCCGGACGGTCTGCTTCCCAGAGTGCGTGGGACCGCTTCGAGGCGCTCTACCGCTCCAGTCGAGACGACGTCTTCGCCTACGTCGCGACCCTACTCGGCGACCGCGCGGGGGCCGAGGATGTCACCGCCCTGGCCTTCGAGCGCGCCTACCGCCGCCGGCGGACCTTTGACCGCCACCGTGGCGAGGAGCGCGCCTGGCTGTTCGGGATCGCCCGCAACGCGGCCCTGGACGAGCTTCGCCGCCGCAAACGGGTCGCGGCCCTGGTCAGCGACCCCGAGGACACGGCCGGGAACACCGTAGTGGCGGGCGAGGATGGGACTGAGGTGGCGCTGCGCCGGACGACCGTCAGGCAGGCCCTGCTCACCCTGCCCGCCCGTGAGCGCGAGGTGATCGCCCTCAAGTTCCACGCCGGGCTTGCCAACACCGAGCTCGCCGGCGTGCTGGGGATCAGC
The DNA here is from genome assembly GCA_049697735.1 of Solirubrobacteraceae bacterium. GTDB lineage: Bacteria > Actinomycetota > Thermoleophilia > Solirubrobacterales > Solirubrobacteraceae > Palsa-465. The sequence goes on along the minus strand of JBAVWI010000132.1, from coordinate 238 downwards.
GAGTCGGCCGCCGGAACCCTGCTCTACCGGACCATGGAGAAACTGAGAAAGGCCTGTGATGCGTCAGTTCGATGAAGAGTCGCAGCGCGCCCTGGCCGTGATCGACGAGACCCTGGCCGGCGAGGCGGTGGCGCCCGAGGACGCTGAACTCGCCGAACTGACGCTGATCCTCGCCGAACAGCGGCCCGAGCCGAGCGCCGCCTTCACGGCCGCACTCGACCAGCGGGTCGCGCAGCGC
>JBAVWI010000131.1:0-1816 GCA_049697735.1 Solirubrobacteraceae bacterium | reverse complement strand
ACCGCCTCGGCCCAGCCCTGCTCGCGGACGCTACCGAGCTCAGCCGCGAGCGCGGCCGGATCGACGATCGTGCGTTCCGTGTAGGCGGTCAGCGGCCGGCCCGGGGCGCGCGGGGACCCGTCGTAGGCAAGCATCACCTTGCCGGTGGCGGTCGCGTGCGGGACGCTCGGGCGCCCGACTCGTGCCATGCTGACCACGCTAAACGCCGAGGGTACGAAGTCGACAGTGATCGCCTCGCCATCGCCGGGAACCGACAGAGTCGCCGTCTCACCGGTGTCGGCCACCAGCTGCGCGAGCAACGGCCGCGCCCGTCCTCGCAGGTCCAGCTGGGTGAGCACCCGATCTGAGAGCGCGACCAACTTGAGGCCGAGACGGTAGGGCCCACCTGGCGCCCGCTCGACCAGCCGCCCCTGCTCGAGCGTGGCGAGCAGACGCGACGCCGTGCTCGCGTTGACTCCGATCCGCCGGGCAAGCTCGTTTACCCCGAGCCCCGCCTCGCTGGCGCCGAGCGCGTCGAGCAGCGCGATCGCGCGAGCCACCGAGCCCACCGGCCGGCGCGGGGCCGGACGATCACCGCCTGGCATCGGCGACCTACCGCAGCTCGCGACGCGGACGCGAACCGTTGCCCGTGCCCGAGCGGCGACCGCTTCGCTCGACGACACGGGCTGGGCTGGGCGAATCGAGCGAACGCATAACCATGACCTCGATCCCCTCGGGGGCGAAGAGATCCCGGGAGTAGGCCACGCGCTCGTCGCGGCCGGCGAAGATCAGTTCCTCGAGCTCGAGGCCGGCCGTCGTCTGGCGGATCTCGAGCCGCTTGCCGGCTCGGTCCCGTGGTGTCAGTAGGGCCGGCATGACCCGGGTGCGCGCGTAGGCGATCGGGACACCGGCGGCGATTAGCACGTCGAGCACCATCTCCCCGCGCTCCAAGGCCGCGCGCAGCAGCTCCTCGGAGGGAAGGGCGATGGCCGGGTGCACGACGTCGAACATCACCGCCACCGGGGCGCCACCGGCGAGCAGCGTGCGCGCCACGGTTATCGCTGAGGCGTCCGGATCGAGGCCCAGTGCACTGCCCACCTCGCTGCCGACGGCGCTCCGCTGCACCTTGACGCCGGCCGCTGACAGCACCACCCCCCGGCGTCGCGCTACCGACGAGTAAGGCTCGAGGCGCTCGAGCCGCTCGTCAAAGGCGGCCGGGACGGCCAACCGTCCGACGAACGTCCCGCTCCCCTGACGGCGGACGATCTCGCCGCTCTCCTCGAGCCGCTGCAGCGCGCTGCGCAGCGTGCCGCGCGAGACGCCGAGCATCGCCGCCACCTCGTGCTCGGGTGGCAACCGGTCGCCGAGCCGGTAGCGCCCGGGAGCCAGCCAGTTGCGCAGCGCACGTTCGGCTCCGTCAACGAGTGATGGTCGCCCGGCGGCTGCGGGCTCCGGCTGTTGCACACCCCGGCGCCCTTTTGAGGATCCCGTCGGCATCTCAGCGACTCCTACCACTCGGGGGGTTGCGGCAATCGTAGTCGCGTGCGCGGCGTCCCGTGGCATTCACACCGGCGGGCTACGGCCCGTCCGTGGGGGGCCGCCGGCTACACCGCGCTCCCGGTGGGTATGGCGCCCGACAGGGCCTGGCTGCGTGCCACCGCAGCGCGGCGAGCCAGGCCCTCAGCCTGCTGGCGGCGCCCGTCGTCGCGGGCGCCGTCGAGGTTGAGCTCGACGAGCTCGACGGCGGACCGGCAGGCCGCCTCGGCGATCAGGACCGCGGTTATCGCATCCCCGGTCAAGTGGGGGTTGCCGCGCCGCGCCAGCCCCGCTCCGAGGG
>JBAVWI010000130.1:0-2301 GCA_049697735.1 Solirubrobacteraceae bacterium | reverse complement strand
GGACCACGCCGTCTCGCGGGCGGCTCCCCGCACCGCGTCCCACGGTACCCCGAGTGCGGGACGCCGAACCGATTCCGGGCTCCGGAGCGAGCGGAGCTGGGCACGAGCGCGCCCGAGCGGCGCCAGGGCGGCGTCTAGGCTGGCGGGATCGGTCACCGGGGCCAGGGCAGCGAGCACGAAGCCGGTGGCGGCGTGGTCGGCCAGAACGAGCCAGGCGGGGGTGAAGGTGCGGATCAGCCAGTCGAGCGCCAGCCAGGCCCGCCAAGGGTCCTGGCCATCTCCGGCGGTCCCGATGGTTCGCGACAGATACGGGCGTAGGCGTTGCCGGGGCTCGTCCTCGAAGCCGTCGTTGAGGGCGATGCAGAAGGCCCGGAGCACCGGGCTCACGCACTCGGGCTGATCGGAATGGGGCTCGCCGGCCAGGTGGCTGACCCACTCCATGGCACAGCGCCCGTCGGCGGGACTGGCATGCGTCCCGCAGGCGAGGGCGTAGTCGCTCATGCCGTCGCCACCTTGCCGGCGACTTCGAAGCTCGCCATAGGAGGATTCAACCAGACGGGTCCAGGCGGCGAAAGGTTTCGCGTCGGAGTTTGAGGATCGGCGCTCACCCGGCAAAGCGATAGCCGACGCCCGGATCGGTGCGGATGTACTTCGGGCCGTTGGCCGCTCCCGCCTCGCCCGGAGATTCGATCTTGCGGCGCAGGTTGGCGATGTGGGCGCGCAGCACCTGCGTGTCGTCGCTGTAGCCGGGGCCCCACACGGCGACGAGCAGGTCTCGGTGGGTCATCAGACGTCCGCGATTGCGGACCAGGAGGCGGAGGAGATCGAACTCGATGGGCGTGAGGTGGACCTCCTCGCCGGCCCGGCGGACGGTCCGCGCGGCGAGGTCGACCTCGAGCTCGCCGGTGACGATCACTGAGGGCTCGGGATCGGGCTCGATTCGTCGCAGGTTGGCCTCCAGCCGCGCGATCAGCTCGCGCGGCCCGAACGGCTTGGTCACGTAGTCGTCGGCACCGGCGGCCAGGGCTCTGACCTTGGCGTCCTCGTCCCCAACCGCCGAGAGCACGATGACCGGCATCTCGGTCCACTCGCGCAACTGCCGGCAGAGTTCGATGCCGTCGACGTCGGGCAGGACGAGATCGAGAATTGCCGCGTCGGGGCGCGCCACGGCGGCGGCGTCCAGTGCCTCCTCGCCGGTGCTCGCCGGCACCGCTTCGTAGCCGGCGTCGCGCAGGATCACCCGCAGGGCGCGGAGGATCTGGGGCTCGTCGTCGCAGACCAGGACACGAAGTCTGTCCGGCGGGTTCACGATCCGCTCGCCACCGGCTCGGGGTCGGGGACCGGCAGCGAGATCAGGAACGTGGTGCCCTGGCCGGGCAGCGACTCGACCGCCACGGTCCCGCCGTTGGCCTCCACGAAGCCCTTGACGATGGCCAGGCCCAGGCCCGACCCCGACCAGCCCCCGGACCCGGGACCGCCGGGAGGCTGGGCGCGGTAGAAGGGCTCGAAGATGCGGTCGTGCTCGGCGGGCGCGATCCCAGGGCCCGTGTCGACGACGCTGACCACCACCCGATCGCCGGACCGCCGGGCGTGCACCCAGACGGGCCCGTCCGAGTAACGCTGGGCGTTCTCGAGCAGATTGGCGAACGCGCGCTCGATCTGGGCGGCGTCGAGGCGCAGCTCGGGGACGTCGGGCGCGACGACCAGGCGGACATCGGCCGGGCCACCGCGCAGGCCCTCGCCGGCGGCGGTGACCAGGTCCTCGATCGTAACCCAGTCCTGGCGGGGTGACGCGCCCCCAGCCTGGAGACGCGAGAGATCGAGAAGCTTGTCGACCAGGACGGCCAGCCTGGTCCCCTCCTCGACCACCGCCGCGCTCAGCTCGCGCCGCTCCTCGGCGGTCAGTGAGGCAGTGCCCAGGGCGTGTCCGGCGGCCACGATCGCTGTCAGCGGTGTGCGCAGATCGTGAGACACGGCGCGCAGCAGCGCGGTCTTGATGTCATCACTGCGGCGCAGGGCGGCCGTCTCGACCGCCTCGGCCTGGAGTGCGTCCCGGCGCTGGGCGATCGCCACCAGCGCCGCGAGCGTCGGCACGACCCGGGTGCGCAGCCGCGCCTCGTCCTCGGCCCCCAGCCCACGCGGAACCAGCAGAGTTGCCAGCTGGTGCCCATCGGCGTTGTCGAGCGCGAGGGCGCCCCGGCGCTGGTCACCGGGGGTGACCCCGGGCTCGATGGCGGCGGAGCTCAACCCCAGGGCCTCGGCCACGCGGCGCGCCGTGCTGGCCAGGGCGCTGGGTGTGTC
>JBAVWI010000129.1:0-2273 GCA_049697735.1 Solirubrobacteraceae bacterium | reverse complement strand
GGAGCACCTTGGTGATGGCCGCGGTCAGCGTCGTCTTGCCATGGTCGATGTGACCGATGGTGCCGACGTTGACATGGGGCTTGTCGCGCTCGAACTTGGCCTTCGCCACTTTGGTGTCGCTCCTTCTTCTTTCGGTATTCCGTTCGTCTCAGGGACGAACCTATACAGGGTATAAGTTTTCCGTCCGCCGCCGCTGCTACGTGCTGCGGGCGGCGTGATTCACCGCGCTAGGGCGGGTTCCTGCTCGCCGCCGATGATCTTCTCGGCGATGTTGGCCGGCACTTCCTCGTAGCGATCGAACTGCATCGTGTACGTCGCCCGGCCCTGGGTGGTGGAGCGCAGGTCGGTCGCGTAGCCGAACATTTCGGCCAGCGGAACGTGGCCGGTGACCACCTGCGCGTTCCCGCGCTGTTCCATGCCATTGACCTGCCCTCGGCGGCGGTTGAGATCGCCGATGACATCACCCATGAACTCCTCCGGCGTGACCACCTCGACCGAGAAGACGGGCTCGAGCAGCACGGGCTTGGCGCGGGCCACGGCCGCCTTGAGGGCCAGCGAGCCGGCCACCCGGAAGGCGATCTCAGAGGAGTCGGTGTCGTGGTACTTGCCGTCGGTGAGCGTCACGCGGACATCAACCAGCGGATACCCGGCGCGGGGGCCGTTGGACATCGCATCTTCGACGCCCTTCTCGACGGCGGGGATGAACTCGGTCGGCACCGAGCCGCCCTTGATCTTGTTGATGAAGTCAAAGCCCTCGCCGGGCGCGGGCTCGACGTTGATGTAGACGATGCCGTACTGGCCCGAGCCGCCCGTCTGGCGCACCAACCGACCTTCGACCTTCTCGGCGGTGCCGCGGATCGTCTCGCGGTAGGAGACCTGGGGACGGCCGACGTTGGCGTCAACCTTGAATTCCCGCATCATCCGGTCGACCAGGATCTCGAGGTGCAGCTCGCCCATGCCCGAGATCTCGGTCTGACCGCTGTCCTCGTTGGTCTGAACCTGGAAGGTTGGATCCTCCTCCGCCAGCCGGCCGAGGGCCACGGACATCTTCTCCTGGTCGGCCTTGGTCTTGGGCTCGATCGCGACCTTGATCACGGGCTCGGGGAAGGTGATCATCTCGAGCTTGATCGGCTTGTCGGGAGCGGCCAGGGTGTCGCCGGTCGCCACCTGCTTGATGCCGACCGCAGCGGCGATGTCACCCGCGTAGACCTCCTGGAGCTCCTCGCGCTCGTTGGCGTGCATCATCAGGATGCGACCGATGCGCTCCGTCCGTCCCGTACTCACGTTGAGGACCCGTGAGCCGGCGGCGAGCGTCCCGGAGTAGACGCGGAAGTAGGTGAGCTTGCCCACGTAGGGGTCGGCCATGATCTTGAAGGCCAGGGCCGCGAAGGGCTCGTCGTCAGCGGCGTGGCGAACGGCGGGCCGGCCACCGTCGTCAGAGCCCTTGACGGGCTCCAGGCCCTCGACCGGCGGCACCTCGAGGGGGCTCGGCAGATAGTCGAGGACCGCGTCGAGCAGCGGCTGAACGCCCTTGTTCTTGAAACTGGAGCCACACAGGACGGGCGTCATCTGAGCCGAAAGGGTGGCCGCGCGGATGGCCTCCTTGAGCACGGGGACGGGAATCTCCTGATCCTCGAGGATCATCTCGAGAAGCTCGTCGTCATATTGGGAGACCTCCTCGAGCAGGTGCTCGCGGGCCGCGGCTGCCGCCTGCGCATACTCGGCCGGAATCTCGCCGACCTCCTGGTCCTTGCCCAGCTCGTCCTTGTAGAGGACGGCCACGTTCTCGACCAGATCGACAAGGCCGCGGAAGTCGGCCTCGGCGCCGATCGGAAGCTGGATCGGAACCGGATGCGCGCCCAGGCGGTCGACCATCGTCTGCACGCCACGGTCAAAATCGGCCCCGATGCGGTCCATCTTGTTGATGTAGGCGATCCGAGGCACCCGGTACTTGTCGGCCTGACGCCAGACTGTCTCAGACTGAGGCTCGACGCCGGCCACCGAGTCAAACAGGGCGATTGCGCCGTCGAGCACGCGCAGCGAGCGCTCGACCTCGACGGTGAAGTCGACGTGGCCGGGCGTATCGATGATGTTGATGCGATGCCCGTTCCACTCGCACGTCGTGGCCGCGGAGGTGATCGTGATCCCGCGCTCCTGCTCCTGCTCCATCCAGTCCATGACGGCCGCGCCCTCGTGAACCTCCCCCATCTTGTAGGTCCGACCTGTGTAATAGAGGATGCGCTCAGTCGTCGTCGTCTTACCGGCGTCGATGT
>JBAVWI010000128.1:0-9074 GCA_049697735.1 Solirubrobacteraceae bacterium | reverse complement strand
GGACCGCGCCGGTGTGCGCACAGGATTCGAAAGCCTCCCAGCGCCGCGAGGGCCTCCTCGGCCTGCCCGCTCCGGGCGGCTTCGCCGACCCGGCGGGCGCAGGCCAGAGCACCCGCACGCACCGGCTCCAGCGCCGCGTCCTCGCCAACGTCGGTCTCGATCCATTCCACGCCGTCGGGCGGCGAGCGCAGGAGAGCGAGCACTGCCTCAGCGTCACCGCCGCGGATCGCCGTGGCCAGCTCGGCGATCCCCCCGCCAAAGCGATGGACCCGCTCGAGCACGACGATCCCGGCTCCGAAGCCCGAGCTCCCCGGTGCGGTGTCCGGCTCGGCGCCGGCCGGGACTACGTCTCTGGCCGGGCGCCGGGCCGCCGGGCCGACGATGTCACCGAGCACTGCCCCGGCCTCGATCGAGGCCAGCTGCCCAGGATCACCCACCAGCACCAAGCGCGCATCGTCGCGGAGGGCGTCGATCAGCCGGGCCATGAGCGACAGCGAGACCATCGAGGTCTCATCGACGATCACCACATCGTGGGCCAGCCGGCGGCGGCGGTCATGGCGAAAGCGGCTCATGCTTCCCGGCCGCCAGCCGAGCAGCCGGTGCAGCGTGGTTGCCGGCAGTCCGAGCAGCTGCTCGCGGATCTCGGTGGCAACCTCCAGCTCCGCGGCCTCGGCGTGCACGGCCTCCTGGAGCCGGGCCGCAGCCTTGCCGGTCGGGGCGGCGAGGGCGACCAGCGGAAGCGCGCGCCCCGCGGCAAGCGCCTGCTCCCCGAGCAGGGCGACGATCCTTGCCACCGTGGTCGTCTTACCGGTGCCGGGACCTCCGGCCACGACGGCAAAGCGCTGGCGCACGGCCGCGGCCGCCGCCTGGCTCTGGCGCCCGGAGCGCTGGTCTCCGAACAGCCGCTCCAGACCCGCGGCCAGGACATCGGCATCGACTGCGGCCGGGGCCGCCGCGGAACGGACCAGGAGGGCCGCGGCGACCGCCACCTCTTCGGCCCAGTAGCGGTCCAGATACAGCCACGGCCCCAGCCGGCGCAGGGGCCGCACCTCCCCGGCGCCCTCAGCGCCGACCAGCGCACTGGCGCTGACGCCGTCCAGCCACGCGTTCGGCTCGGGCCACGGGAGCGAGTCGAGATCGATCGGCTCCTCGGTGTCGACCGCCGCGGTGGAACGGATCGAGGCCAGGTCCACGAGCACGTGGCCGAGCCGGGGCGCGCGCACGGCGAGGGCGACGGCGAGCAACACGGCCGGGTCGCTCTCGCCGGCCAGCCTTCCCAGCTGACGGGCGACGTGGACGTCGGCGGCCGCCAGCACGCCGGCCTGGTTGAACTCGCGCAGCAGACCGGAGGCAGCGCTGACCAGCCGGGTGGCGAACGGATCGGGGTCAGCCAGCGCCCGGGTGCTCACCGGAGATGCTCCTGGCCATCGAGGGCGTCACTGAGCGCGGGTATGAGCCCCGGCGGCGGCTGCCATCCGAACACGCCGTAGCGGATCCCGTCCTGCACCGGCGTCTCGGGCCCGATCATCCCGCGCAGGAACAGGTAGACGACTCCGGCCAGCCGCCCCTCGGGCTCGGGGCCGGGCACCCGCCAGCGTAGAAAGCGGTGCAGGGCGACCAGGTAGAGCAGCGCCTGCAACGCGTAGTGGCGGCGCTGCATTTCGGCCGCGATCAGCGACGGGCGGTAGGAGTGCAGCGCGAGCGGCTGCTCGATGTCGCCCAGCCAGTTGGTCTTGTAGTCGAGCACGGCGTAGCGGGTGCCCTGGCCGGCGCCGGGACTGTCCCCGGAGCCGCTCCCAAACCCACCGGCGGGCAGGCGGATGACCAGGTCAAGGCTCCCGGTCAAGAAGCCGCGCACGCTTGACCGCAGCCCGCCGTCCTCGAGCCGCTCGGCGTATCCGGACAGGGGATCATCGGGGTGGAGGAACTCGCGCAGGACGGCGGCGATGCGGCTGGGACCGGTGACGCCGGTGGGCGTCTCGCCGCCTACCAGAGGCAGCTCGAAGCCGAGCTCATCCAGCCGGTCGGTGCGGGCGACGTCGGCGAGCCGCAACCCGCCGAGCACCGGCCCGAGCGGGGTCTGAAGCGCAGCCTGCAAACCGGAGACCACGGCCGCCGGATCCCCGATGTCGGCGCCGCGTCGCTGCCGAGCCTCGGTGACTTGGTCGCGGAGCTCGGCCTCGAGGTCGGCGGCGGCGAAGTCAGTCGCCTCGAGCACCCGGTGGACAAAGGTTCCGACCTCGACCCCGGCCGGCATGGCGGCCAAGCCCGGGGGCGGCGCGGTCCTCGACGCGTCGGCGGGATCAACGGGGCCGGCGGGATCGGCGACACCGCCACCTGCGGACAGGTCAGGCGCCGGGGCCGCAGTTGCGTCTCCGGGCTCGTCGTCGAGCAGCGGATCCTCGGGCTCGCTGGTCACCCACGACTCGTGGCTGGCGGCGGTGATATCGGAGTACGAGGTGCGCCGCCAGCGTAGATCGAGCCGGCGGTCAAAGGCTGCCGCGCGCAGTTCGCTGCCCTCGGGTACGGGCGGGCTCCAGACCGCCGGGAGCCCGAGCTCGGCGCGTTCCACGCGCACACAGCCCGACGCCCGTTCGCCGAGGGTGCGCAGTCGCTCCACGACGGCGGCGTCACCGGGGACCGAGCGGCAGCTGGGCGCGATGTCGCCGTGCTCGTCGCGGGCGAAGAGCAGACGGCAGAGCGGCGAATTGCGGCTGTCATACGAACCCGCCCACCAGAGCACGACCTGATGACGCGCCCGGGTCAGTGCCACGTAGGCCAGCCGCAGATCCTCGCCTCGCTGCTCACGGATGAACTGCTCGCGATGAGCCGTGTACTCGGAGCCCTCCAAGGCGACGTCGATCTTGCGGGCGTCGCCGGCCTGCGGGTCGTGAAAGAAGACCGGCGCCAGCTTGTCGGAGATGTAGCCCGGCTCCCACAGGAAGGGGAGGTAGACGATCGGGAACTCGAGGCCCTTGCTGCGGTGGATGGTCAGCACCTGGACGGCCTCGGCATCGGACTCAAGCCGGCGGCTGCGCTCCTCGTCGGCCGTGTCGGTCTCGGCCTCGGCGATTCTGGTGCGCAGCCAGGCGGTCAGCGTGGTGGTGCCCATCTGCGCCTCGGAGGCAGCGGCGTGCAGGAGCTGACCGAGGTGTCGCAGGTCGGTCAGCCGCCGTTCGCCGTCGACGCCCGACAGGACCCGGGCGGGGAGGCCCTCCACAAGGCTGATCGTCTCCAGCAGCGAGGCCACACCACGGTCGCGCAGCACCCGCGCCCAGTCGTGCAGGCGCCGGTGGACCTCCTCCCAGGCCCAGCCGTCATCGTCGGCCACCGCCAGCTGCTCGGCCGTCCAGCCCAGAAACGGCGTCAGCGCCACTGAATGGGCGCGCGCCACCGAGGCGGGACGCTCGAGGGCCTCGAGCAGGCGCAGCCACTCGCGGGCCGGCTCGGTCGCGAACACGCTGCCGGCGCCGTTGATCACCGCCGGGACCCCGAGCTGGTCCAGGGCATCGCGGATCATCGCCGCCTGGCGGTTGGTGCGGACCAGTACGGCGATGTGGCCGGGGGGGACGGGATCGGCGCCGAGCACCTCGCCGTCGAAGCCGCGGCGCTCGATCGACGCCTGGGAGTCGAGCAGGGCGACGATGTCGGCGGCCAGATCGTTGCAGACGTGCTCGCGGCCGCTGGCCTTCTGCACGTATCCGCCGGGGGTGAGTGAGATCGCCGGGTCCTCGCGCTGGGCGACCCGCACGCGCAGCGGCGCGGGCGCGGGGGCACCGGTCAGCCGAGTCCCCTGGTGGCCGGGGGCGGCGCGAACCTGGCGGTAGGCGATTCCCTCGTGACCGAGCTTGACCCCGGCCAGCAGCGCATCGTGCGCAGCGACCAGGTTGGCGTCGCTACGCCAGTTCGTGCCCAGCGTGGCCCGGGCGTCAGCGGCCTGAGCGGCCTCCAGATAGGCATAGACGTCGGCGCCGCGAAAGGCGTAGATCGCCTGCTTGGGATCGGCGATCAGCACCAGCGTCACGCCGGCGTCGCCAAACGCGCGGCGCAGGATCGCCCACTGGGCCGGGTCGGTGTCCTGGAACTCGTCCACGAGGACGACGCGGAAGCGGTTGTGAAGCTGCCGGGCGGCAGCTTCACCCCGTTCCCCGGACAGCGCGTCGCTGAGCCGGGTGACGAGGTCGTCGTAGGTCATCACGCCCATGGCCCGCTTGCGGGCCTCGAACTCCTTGCGGACCCGTTCGGCCAGCCGCCCCCGCATGGCCGGGCGCTCGTCCTCGGAGGTGACGATAATCGCGGCCGGGTTGTCGATCGCGGCGCGCGCGATCTCGCCCGCCTGCGCTCTCGGGAAGGCGGGGGTGGCGCCGGCGTGGCTGAAGCGACGGATGTAGAGGTCATCGACGACATCTGCCACCAGGTCACCGAGGTCCTCGACGAAGGTGACGTCAGGCTCGAGGTCGCCCGCGATGCCGAGGCCCCCGAGCACCTCTTGGCAGAAGCCGTGGGTGGTCGCGATGGTGGCGGCGTCGAAGCTGGCCACGGCCCGGGCGAGCCGTTCGCGGCGCAAGCGGACCTCGGTCTCCGAGCCGGTCGCGAGCAGGGCCACGAGCCGATCCGCGCCGGGGAGGACGCCGGCCAGGGCCCGGCCGAGTCCCTGCTCGGCGCTGAGCAGTCGCTCGCGGACGCGATCGCGCAGTTCGCCGGTCGCGATCCGGGTGAAGGTGACCAGCAGCAGCTTCTCGAGTGGGATGCCGTCGGCCACGTAGCGCGTGGCCAGCGCGGCGATCGTGTACGTCTTGCCGGTCCCGGCGCTGGCCTCGAGCACGGTGACGCCGGTCGGCAGCGGGCCGCAGACGTCGAACTCGAGTGGTTGATCGAGGCCGCTCACGACCTCGTCGCGGGTGCCGGTCACCGCGCTGTGACCTCCTCGTGGGTGAGCAGCCCGTCCCACAAGCGCCGGGCGAGGCGGCCCAGGCGTGAGGGTTCGTCGGTGACCCAGCCGGGGCCGGCCTCGTCTTCGGCCGGGGCGATCTCGAGCAGCTCGGCGAAGGTGCGCACGCCACCTAGGACGAGCTGGTGCTCGAGCTCGCGGTCCTCGCGATCGAAGTTCCACTGGCTCGTCCACTCGGGATCGGCGGCCGCGGCCGCGTCCTGGCCGCTGATGGCGGCGGCGGCGTAGGCGGCCGAGGTCTTACAGAAGAGCGGCAGTGGTTCGCGCAGGCCCCGGTCGTAGAGGTCAATCAGCGCCGTGAGTTCGCGGACCGCCACTCGCCGGCGCTCGTCCGGGCTGGCCGCGAGAGGCGCGATGACCGCGGTACGCACGTCATCACCGCCGCCGGCCCGACCGACGGTGGCCGCCGACAGCTCGCGCTCGGGATGGGCGGCGATCAGGGCCAAGAGACGAGCCCAGGCGGCCAGCCGGTGCTTGGCCGCGACGCGCGAGTACGTGGTGCTGAGCAGGACATCGCCGCTCAGGCCGGCCACGGTTCCGCTCAGCAGCCGCCCGTCGGGCAGCGGCAGCCGGACATCGATCGGCTCGGCGGTCGGCCCACCCGGAGCGACCGCCTGCGCGGCGGTCACGATCGCCTCAACGAGCGGGTACACGGCGCGGATCACGGGCTCTCCGAGTACGCCCGGGGGCAGTGTCCCGCGAGCGATCTCGGCCTTGATGGCCGTGTTCCCGTCCACTCCGGCCAGGCGCGCTTCGAGCAGGCGCTGTCCCACCCCCCAGCGCTGGAGACCGTCGAGCTCGACCGGCAGCCCGTCCTCGATCTCGTCGACGCCTCCCCGCACGCTGATTCCCAGCCGCTGGCGCAGAAAGGCCCGCGCGGGATGCTCGACGAAGCGCACGAGATCATCGAGCTCGATCACGCGACCGCCTCGTGGTGGCAGGGGCCGGGTCAGGAACGGCTGCGGCGCGACCCGCGGGCCGCTGAGCGCGCGGGCCCCGGCCAGGGTCACGGGATCAAAGCTCCATGCCTGCTCGCCGCCCAGTTTCCCGGGGGTGAAGTTGAGGGGATCGAAGGGCTGCAGGGGATGGCGGACCAGCACCTGGCCGCGAGCCTCGCCGTCAGGCACGCGAACCGTGGCGTCAATGACGTCGAGCAGCTCCCCGACGGGCACGGCGGGGGGTCGCGGCGTGTTGGTGCGCTCGTCGTTGCCGGTGTAGGTGATGATCAGCCGCTCGGTGGCGGCCATCAGCGCATCGAGGAGCAGCTGGCGGTCCTCAGAGCGGGGATCGCGCTCGCCCACGTGCGGATCGTCGAGCATCAGGTCGTCGCCGTCGCGGGGCGCCTTGCGCGGGAATGCGCCGTCGTCGAGGCCGAGCAGGCAGATGACCCGATGCGGGACCGACCGCATCGGCATCAGCGTGCAGATGGTCAGGTGGCCGGTGCGAAAATTGGCCCGGGTCGGGCGTCCGGCGAGGCGCTCATGCAGGAGCGCCCGGACCTCGGCCGGGGCCAGCTCGACGTCGGCCTCGTCGCCGGCCTCGAGCACGATTTCATCGAGCACGCGCTGGAGCTCGGCGCGCTGCCAGCGCTCGGGACCGGGAGTGGCGGTGAGCGCGTCGGCGGCGGCCGCGAGCGCCTCGCTCCAAGTAGCCAGCGTCTGGCTGGTGGCGAAGGTGTCGAGCGTCGCTCCCAGTCGGGCCATCAGCTCGGCGAGCCGGCCCGCGAGGTCGATCGAGCTGCTGTCGACGTCGTCGAGGGGCAGGACGTTCTCAAACAGACGCTGGCCGTCCTCGGTCATCGTCACCCCGAGCAGGAGGCGGGCCAGGCCCGCCTGCCAGGTGCCCTCCGAGACGCGCTCGAGCTTGAAGCGGGCCCGCCGGGCGGCATCCAGGCCCCAGCGAATACCCGCCTGGGCGATCCAGTCCTGCAGGCGCGTGAGGTCGTCGTCGTCGAGCCCAAAGCGGCGCCGGACCGGCCCCCGATCAGCGATGTCGAGCACCTGGGACGCGGTGAGCCGCTCCTGGGCCAGCTCGAGTAGCGAGGACACCACGCCGAGGATCGGGTTGGTCTGGCGCAGCGAGCGGTCGGCCAGGCGCACCCGCAGATCGACGGGGCGCAGCCCGGCTGCCCCCGTGTCAGCGCCCTCATCGTCCCCCGTCTCTCCGGCTCCGAAGGTCGCCGCGATGAGGGGCGCAAAGGTCTCGATGTCGGGGCACATGACAATCACGTCGCGGGGCTCGAGGGTCTTGTCGGCGGCCAGCGCGTGCAGAATCGCATCACGGATCACCTCGACCTGACGTGCCCGTCCGTGACAGGAGTGGATCTGAATCGAGCGGTCGCCGGCGGCCAGGCCAGGGCGCTGGTCGGGCCGCCCCGGAAGGGGTGGGCCGGGGGCGCCACGATCGCCGCGGACGTCGTCCTGGATGCGTCCGAGCAGGTTGGTGGACGGGGGCGCCGCGGGATGGTGCTGATCGGCTCCGAGGTCGACGGCGGCCGAGACGGCACCGGCCGGGCCGGCCCCCCGTGGCCCAGAGTCCTGGGCGAGCACGAGCTGGAGCTCGCGGACGTCGCGGCCCCAGGAGGCTAGTAACGCGTTGGCCATCAACCCGGCGGTGCGGTCCTCGGCCCGGCGCAGGGGGGGCGGAGTCTCGACCAGCGCGGTTGACACCGAGGACCACAGGGCATCGGAGGGGTGAAGCAGGAACAGGTGGACGTCGCGCCCGTCCGCGAGCGCGCGGAGTATCCGCAGGTGCCCGGCGGGTAGTCGCGTGAGTCCGAACAGGGCGATCCGGGACGGCAGCGCGACCAGCGCCGGGTCTTCGCTGAGCCGCTGACAGGCACGCTCGCGGCGCTCGGCCGGCCCGGGAAGCGAGATCCTCGCGCGCAACCGTCGCCAGAGCTCCGCTTGCCACGCGGCGCCGGGCGGCAGCGACGACCCGACGGCATCCTCGTCGCGCCCCTGTGCCCACCTCTGCACCATGGCCGGGCGGTGCAGCGCGTAACGGTGAAAGAGATCGGCGAGGTGGCGGACGACACCGAGGCGACGATCGGCTCGAAACGGATCCGAGCCTGAATCGGAGCGGCCAAGGTAACCAGCCAAGGTCGACAGCCAAGCTTCGTGCAGACAACCTTGCACCACCTCGAGCAGCGGCCATGCCGCGCGGTCGGGCAGCCACGGGTCCTCCGTGGGGTCGATCCCGGAGGTGGCCGCGACCACGTCTCCGATCAGCCGGTGCGGGAACGGGAACTCGACGCCGGCACAGATCCCGTCACCGCGCCCCGTCGAGGCGCCCAGCACCCCGGACATACGCTGCGTCAGCCAGCGCTCCATACCCCGCGTGGGAACCGCGACCACCTCGGGGGCAAAGGGGTCATCGAGCGGCCTGGACAGCAGGGCAGCCAGGGCATCGGCGAGGCCGTCGGCCCGCTGCGCACGGTGGAGGATGAGCACAGAGCGATTCTTACAGCCACCCCCGTCGACCCGACTCCATCTCGAGCACGATTGTCGTTGATCGGTGTCAACTCGGGCAATCTGTGGCAAAGAATTCACGAATTGCCTTGCAATTGTCACTGGCGACCGTTAAGGTGGCCGAGACGCAAGGAGTGACAACTCTTATGACCGCCCGTTACGACATTCCGACAAACTTTGGCCTCGCGGCCACGGAGGCTTCTGCGTGGCCGCCCATGCTCGTTTCCGCCGTCACGGCCCGCGTTACCGGTGGCATGACGGGCGCCAATCCCCCTGCCCTCGCGCTGAGGTATGCACCGTAGAACCCGGTGCGCATAGACCGAAACGCGAGGGCGGCCCAACCAGGGCCGCCCTTTTTTTGTGCCCAAAACTCAAACCAGCCAGGTGATAACCAACATGATCTCTCGCCCCTGACACCCGCCTCCGAGTACTGACGACACATACTTTCGCGTGAAATGACACCCGTCCAATCGGGTGACAATGACTGACGCCTGCATTTCGCGCGACCACAGCTGACACACGACTAGCCACACCAGCCCAATCTGAAGGGAGAAGTCCCCATGCAGTTCAAGCCGGACGAGTACCTGCTCCTGAGCCGCCGGGGCAGCGTGCCGTCTCCGAGCCGGGCCGGGCCGCCACGCGAACGCGAGGCC